>CACZJD010000102.1:6826-7246 GCA_902781325.1 uncultured Lachnospiraceae bacterium | reverse complement strand
CGTTTTGCTACATACCCGGATGTCTCATACAGGATTCGAACCCGTATTGGAGGATTAGAAGTCCTCTGTCCTCTCCTATTGAACGAATGAGACATGAAGTGCACAGATGGATTCGAACCATCCACGTAAGGAGTTGCAGTCCAGACTGGTCCCAGACCATATGCACGCAAGTGGACAGTGTTCGAGTCGAACGAACCTCCTCCGGGCTTCAACCGGCTACCTCTCCCTGTCGGCCAACTGTCCATATTTTTTTAACTGTTAAAGTGTTGCGACCACAAAAGCAGTCCCGACTGAAAAAGTGTTTTACCACTAAAGCCAGCCAGATCACCCCAACGGGACTTGAACCCGTATCTCCAGGTTGAAAGCCTGGCCACCTGACCGTGTTAGTATATGGGGCGCGATTGCAGAGACCGGATTCGA
>CACZJD010000102.1:0-6802 GCA_902781325.1 uncultured Lachnospiraceae bacterium | reverse complement strand
AGATCACCCCAACGGGACTTGAACCCGTATCTCCAGGTTGAAAGCCTGGCCACCTGACCGTGTTAGTATATGGGGCGCGATTGCAGAGACCGGATTCGAACCGACATAGTTCGCCGTATGAGGGCGCCGCCTTACCAATCGAGCCACTCTGCAATATAGGTTTCAGGGCAACCGGAACATGACGAAAAGCCATGCCCCCATTGCCGCTATCAATAATAAACAGACTGAGAACTTGATCTGTTCCGTCCGCGTCTGCCGGCGTTGGAACCGGTGCTCACACTGAGGATTAGTCAGTAGCGGACATCAACACTGGTTTTGCAAAAACCAGCAAACTCTTGCATCAGGACGTTATAAATTTCCTTTGGGCACATTCTTCCTTGCGGGATTCAGAGACTGCCGTCTCTTAGAGTTGCACTTACTCGATACTTTTTCTTATGTCGGCTTGCGGCTTTCATAAGTGTTCATATTGCAGAACAATAAGTTGATTTTCTTCCCTGAAGCCGTACACTCTTTGGCAGTTGCATATGCCGGACTCGAACCGGCAACCCTTTGATCTCGATTCAAATGCTCTACCAATTGAGCAAACATGCATGAGGACTGCGAGGTGTACATTTACCATCCCTATCTTTTGGATAAGGCCCGGAATTCGCAGCCCTGGTCGTCTTGCGGACTTCCTTCTGTCCTTTGGTCCCTTCCTTTCGGTTTGAGGGATCTCCGGCAGATAAATACAGCACTTGTCCTTGCGGGGCTTGCACCGTAGATCCATGGAACGCTCTCCCCTGTTTCCAGGTTAGGAACCCTGCGATGTACCCGCCGATCCCGATCCCGCCATACCCTCAGCAGTTGCCCTTAGGCAGAAGGCAAAATCTAGTTCCATGAGTTTTCCGTCGAACTCGCCAACAGGCAAGTCGGGATTTGCATCCCTTTATCCCCATCACTGGGTTTATCTTGAGGGCCGAAACCACCCTTTGTGACACGGGGACAGTCCCCGTGTCACATTCTTTATGACATGGAGACAGTGCCCGTGTCACAAAGAGCCCGGTGGGTTGGACTCGAACCAACAACCTCTGCGTTAGGAGCGCAAACGATAATAATTGCTGTCAAAACCCCGCACAGGATTTATTTCATCATAGAGCTCTACCCTTTGAGCTACCACCGGTTATAAGTAGGAACAGGCGGACTCGAACCGCCGATCTCCTGCGTATCAGACAGGCGCTCTAACCAGCTGAACTATGTTCCTATGTTTTGACCGCCGCCGCGGCCTGATCACCCCAACGGGAGTCGAACCCGTATTTCCACACTGAGAATGTGGCGACCTGAACCATTAGTACGATGGGGCGTTAGTGGGCTACCAGGGATTCGAACCCTGATCTGACGGATTAAGAGTCCGCTGTAATGGCCGTTATACGAGTAACCCATGATTCGGAACAGATTCGGGATCTGAGGTCCGTTTTGCACCACAGACCTAAAAAAACCGCCTCCCTTGTCAGGAAAGCGGCACTGATCTGCATTATCAGGAAGCCCGGATGCACCTACGCATCCGCATGGACTTCCTCAATTGCATGTATGTTTTGCTTTTCTGAAAAGGGTATATTTAACAGACGTTCCAGGAATCCCCTGAAGCACATTGTTTCGCGTTCTTTATTCTTGCAGATCATAATGTTCTTCATTTCCTCTTACTCCTTATAATTCATGACCCATAAAGTTTACGGATTCGAACCGTTTATTAAGCGTGACAGGCTTTTTTTTTACCACTGAAATTGCTGTGCGGGTCACATTTTATACTGTTCAGGACACAATATTTCTTAACAGGATTAATTGATCTTGTGAAATGTGTTTTGTTCGCTGTAAGTGTCCCCTTTAACTTATGAACACCGATGGACTGGATTCGAACCAATAACAACTGCGTCCCCTACGAATAAGCTGCAGTTAAAACCCCGGTCAGGATTTGTTTTTCTCAGTGCTCTACCAGATTGAGCTACCATCGGTAATTGAAAATGTCGGATTCGAACCGCTCCTCTGCGTCCCAGGCGCAGCGTGCTACTCTTTACACCACATTCTCATCAGCAACCCCAACGGGAATCGAACCCGTGCTTCCGGAGCGACAGTCCGGCGTACTCGCCGCTATACTATGAGGCTATGTTTTGGCGGGTCGGCAGCGCAGGCAAATAAAAAGGCCGCCTGTCTGATTGGACAAGCGGCAGTCTCAGCAATTCATACTGGAATTTTTTTGGTCATCCCACGGCTCGCTCTGAAGCTCCCGGTCCCAAACATCCACTTGATCCGGTCATATTAAGGCATACACAAATAAGCCATTCCGCATCCTTGACGGTCGGCATAATTGTTTCCTGAAGATCAAACATGCAATTTGAATTTTTGTTTGTTTTATTCTGCAGCATTGCCTTTCCTTTCCGGACCTCTTGTCCTTTTTTCTACGCCTAATATATCACCTGCGTTTTGGTCTGTCATTCAACCTGTGGTATAAACTTGTCACGGGGACTGTCCCCGTGGCACACCTAAACTTGTCACCGGGACTGTCCCCGTGTCATCCTGTGTCTCATCTATTATTACTTACGTAACAAACTCGAAAAATCCAGTGCGCGGCTACCAAAAAAACATATATAATAGCATCAAAATATCGTTTCCTATTGTCAGGCACAAATCCGCAAGAAAAAGCAGGTGAAAAACATGGAAAAATACAAGCACACCGTCCACTATTACGAAACCGACCGAATGGGTTTTACCCACCACTCCAACTACATCCGCTGGATGGAGGAAGCGCGCATCGACTTCTTCGACCAGCTTGGCTGGAGCTATCAGAAATTCGAAGATGAAGGCGTAATCTCCCCGGTCACTGCAATTGAATGCAATCTTGATCTACAGACCGGGGTGACAATGAATTCTCATTAGGATATACGGCCAAATTTATTATTTTCCGTCTTTCCTGCTGTCTTATTCAAACATCTCTGCCGCCCGCTTCAGTTCCTTGATCACGGGAATTCCCTGCGGACATACGCTCTCACACTGCCCGCACTCGATACAGTCCGAAGCGCGCCTTCCCTCCGGCGCCGCGGCCTCATAGGCGGCCTTCGCGTCTCCCAGTCTGCCGCTTCCCAGCTGCAGGTTCACCGCCTTGAAAATGTCCGGGATCGCGATCTGCTGCGGGCATCCTCCCGTGCAGTAGCTGCAGGCCGTGCAGGGGATGTCGTTGACTTTTCCCATGATCTTCATGGCTTTGCCGATGATCGCCCACTCCTCTTCATTGAAGGGCTCGAACCGCCCCATATAACTGAGGTTATCCTTCATCTGTTCAATCGTTGACATACCCGACAACACTGTCAAAATTCCGTCCAGCGAAGCGACAAACCGAATCGCCCAGGATGCGTAAGAGCGGTCGGGTGCGTATGCCTTGAACAATTTTTTGACCTCTTCCGGCGGATCGGCGAGCTTGCCGCCCTTGACCGGCTCCATAACAACGATCGGCTTGCCGAATTTGCGCGCCACCTCATAATTGGCCCGAGACTGCACCGACTCGTTCTCCCAGTCCGCATAGTTGATCTGCAGCTGCACGAACTCCACCTCAGGGTGCTGTGTCAGCAGCATCTCCAGGACCTCCGGCGTTCCGTGGAAAGAGAATCCCATGTGCCTGATCAGCCCCTTCGCCTTATTCTCCTTCACGAAATCCCAGATTCCGAATTTCTCATAGCGCTTGTAATTATTGCCGTCCAGCGCGTGCAGCAGATAGTAGTCAAAATATCCCGCGCCTGTTCTCTCCAGACTGGTCTCAAACTGCTTCTTCGCCATCTTCTCCGTGGCAGACACCGCAAGCATGCTCGCATTGAGCTTCGTCGCCAATGTGAAAGACTCCCTCGCATGGCGCTCAACCAGCGCCTTCTTCGCAGCCGCCTCCGATCCCGGATAAACATGCGCCGTATCAAAATACGTCCCGCCTGCCTCCAAAAACATATCCACCATCTTTGAAGTCTGCTCGATATCGATGCCCAGTCCCTTGTGCGGCAGCCTCATCAATCCGAATCCAAGCTTGCCGGTTTCCTTCATAATCCTTTCGTCCATTTGCACCCCTGCTTTCTATCGATTCATTTGCTCGATACTTCGTGCTTTTTAATGTCCTTATACAGTTATTATAATTCCTGTTGACCGGGATTCCAACTTGTAAAATCAAGGGGTGCCTTGGCACTTCAGGGGGCACCTCCAGAGATCATCTTCAGGGGGCAGACACCTTCTTTCATCGGTGGCTGCCCCCTTCTTTCAGACCCCTTCATTCATCGGGCTGACCGTATATAAACTTCAATCGCCTGATGCACAAACTCCGCAGTTCCTTCGCCGCCGTAACTGTCGATATTCTTCGTGAAGTCGCCTCCGCCGGCATACATCTTGCCCAGCCCGCTCAGGATCTCATTCGTGCAGTTGTAGAAGTGCTGCGTGATATAATCCTGCAGCTTCTTCACCAAGGCCTGCGCCTCAGCAGATGCCGGATCTGCGCTTTTAACAGCATCAAGCTCCGCACCTTTAAGAGTCCCGGCCTCCGCGCCTCTAATTGCTCCGAACTCAGCAAAAATATCCATCAGTCCCTGCGCTATATTTTGGTCGTCTTCCTGCGTCCGGCCCTTGGACTTCTCCTCAAATTCCTTGTAGGCCGGGGTCGTTCCCCAAGAAGCCTTCGCCTGTGCTGCGTACTCGTCAATCTTCCTGGTATCAAATGCGTCGAATTTCAAATGTCTCACTCCTCTCAATTTTAATCCTTTGGCAAGGTCGATCAGGTTCTCGAGGTGCTCCTTCTTCAGCGTCAGAAGCTCGATCTGCTGTGCCAGTGCCTTACTCCTGTCAAAATCCGGACTCCCCACAATTTTCTTGATGTCCTTCAGAGGGAATTCCAATTCTCTGAAGAGCAGAATCTGCTGCAGAGTCTCCAAGGCTGCATCGTCATACAGCCGGTACCCTGCCTCCGTGTACTCCGCCGGATGCAGCAGCCCAATCTTGTCATAATACTGCAGGGTGCGTATACTCACGCCTGTCAGTTTGCTGACTTCATTGACTGTCATCATAGTTTGTTACCTCCCTTGCCTTTGATACCTATAGGATAAACTATGACGTAACGTAGGGGTCAAGGGGTTTCTTCAACACTTTGTCATTACGGAGAGGGAATTTTCGGCACAGAAGCCTGATTTAAACATACTCTCGTCCCGCCGACAGCAAAATTTCTTAGAATTTCTTAGAAAATGATCTGGAAAAGACCAAAATCCAGAAATTTCATGGACGTAGTTTTATCGTATCAAGGCTTCTGTACCGAAACCGGAAAGCTGTCACTAACAACTGCCCTGCCCAACAAAAAAGAGACAGGGGCCATCCCCTGTCTCGATCATCTCCTGAAGCTCATTCCTCCTCCGGATACACCAACCCCCAATCATTCCTCAAGGTTGTCATGATATCCATCACATCTTTGGAATAGCCCAGCTTCATCTGGCTTGCATCCCCGGTCGCGACGGCATTTTCCATATCCGTGAGCTCGTAAAAGAGTGCGTTTGCCGTCTCGCCCGCGACGATTTCCCGGCGCTCGCCCGTCACCGCGTCGGTGATCACCGCCCTCTCGGCGCGCGGGAATTCCATGATCTCGATGTATGCTTTTTCGCAGCTGATCATAGCTCGCTTGGGCTGCTTGGAATGCATGGTGAGGGCCACCGTGGCCATTTGGCCGGCACTGTTTTGCAGCAGGATTGTTGCCTGTTCATCTACCCCTGTCGGAGCTGGTTTCCATTGGCTCAAAACATTGTCCGGCGCCTCTTCCATGAAGCTCCGCACGATGCTGAGCGCATACACGCCTATGTCGAGCATGGCGCCGCCCGCCAGACTCCGGTTAAAAAAGCGATTGGCCATGTTGTATTCTTTGAAACTGCCGAAGTTGACCGTAATCATCTGAACCCGGCCCAGCTCGCTGCTCTGAACAATGCTCCACAATTCTTTATAGAGCGGCATGTGCCAGATCGTCATCGCCTCAGCCAGAATGAGGCCCTTGCTCTCCGCGAGCGCGATCATCTCGTCGAGCTCCTGCGAATTGAGAGTGATCGACTTCTCGACAAGCAGGTGCTTGCCGTTTTCCAGCGCCTTCTTCATGAAGCCGTAGTGAGTATTGTGAGGGCTGGTGATGTAAATGATGTCGACATTGTTGTCCGTGAACATCTCGTCGATCGCAGAGTACACCTTCCCAATGCCATACTTTTCGGCAAAAGCAACTCCTTTGGAGTGCGTGCGGTTGCCGACCGCGTAGAGGGACTTTCCCATCTTCTGCAGCCCTGCGGCCATTTCATTGGCGATCACGCCGGTTCCGAGAACTGCCCAGTTCATATCTTTTGACATATTTGTGTCTCCTTAAAGATCTTTCGAGACATCTGTCTGTGCCTCCCTGACACTACTAAACAACATGTGACCTAATCTAAGTCATCCAGCCCTGCCAGGTAACTGCCGAACACCGTTGCCAGCCCGCCGATGACAAAAGCTTCCTTTAAAATGCCCACAACTCCGATTATGATGAGCGCCAGGCCTAATGCCTTTTTTATGATGGTCAACATCTTTACACCCGAATTACATGAACTGAACGGTCACGCCGGCATGTATTGGCGCCGGCTTTATGTCAGCGGATCTCCCTTTCCTCATCAAGAATCTCCGCCTCTGTATTCTCCTCCACAAAAAGGGAAATATCATCCATCAGGCTGTCCGCCATTGCATTATGCGGAACTATAGCCGCCACGCCGATCACAATCATCTGATGCACATCCTGCTCATC
>CACZJD010000101.1 GCA_902781325.1 uncultured Lachnospiraceae bacterium | reverse complement strand
CATCGGAGACAATACTATCATTGAGAACTGCATCGTGGAGAGCGGCGACACCATTCAGGCAAATTCCTGTTACAAAGGTGAAAATGGTATAAGGATCGTGGTTGAAAAAGGCGAACGTTATACCATTTAGAAATGGAGAATGCTATGCAGGTGACGGATGTAAGAGTTAGAAGAATTGCCAAAGAAGGCAAGATGAAGGCAGTCGTCTCTATTACTATCGATCATGTTTTCGTGGTACACGATATCAAGGTTATCGAAGGCGAGAAGGGTCTTTTTATCGCGATGCCGAGTAAAAAATCGGCAGATGGAGAGTACAGAGACATAGCCCATCCCATCAATACAGAGACCAGGGCGTTGCTTGAGAGCATTATCCTGGATGAGTATGAAAAGAGTGCTTTGCAGGAAGATATTACACCTACAGGTACGACAGCATAGCATCGCACGTACACTTAATAGCTGAATATCGAAATTACGGAAAGTATCGCCGCGCGCCTTTAACAGGCGCCGCGCCGATACTTTTCTTGACGTTCGGCACATATTTGTGGTATGTAAGGAAATACGCGGCGCAGTGTGCGCGGCGGCAGGTCAAAACAGTGAAAAACAGCTGATTGGAGCGCAGAATGGATTCTTACTATATCATTGCCGGACTCGGCAATCCGGGAACAAAATACGACGGCACACGGCACAACGTGGGCTTTAAAGTGATCGACGAGCTGGCTGACCGCTTTCATATCGACAGGCCTGTCCGCTTCGGAAAATCCATGATCGGCAAGGGAATGATCGGGGGAGAGAAAGTGATCCTGGTCAAGCCGCTGACATACATGAACCTGAGCGGAGAGGCTGTGAGAGAGATCTGCAGTTATTACAAGGCAGATCCCGCGGATCATCTTATTGTGATCTCCGATGACGTGGATCTTCCCGTCGGACATCTGCGAATCAGAAAGAAAGGAAGCGCCGGCGGACACAACGGGCTCAAGAATATCATCCTGCATCTGGGCACCGACGAGTTTACAAGAGTCAGGATCGGAGTGGGGGGGAAACCTGCCCCGGGATCGGACCTGGCGAACCATGTGCTCGGTCATTTCTCCGCTGAGGACAGGCCGGTCATAGAAGAAGCCTTTGAGAAAGCCGCGGACGCGGTGGAGTGCGCGATCGGACAGGGCCCTGACAAGGCGATGAACCTTTACAATACGAAAAAACAGAAGAAGCAGAAGAAACAGAAAAAAGAGACCGAAACCGCGGAAACGGCTTCGGAGGTGGGTGAAAATGCCGACATTAACAGCTCCGCTGAGGGAATCTGAGAACTACAACAAAATAGTGGAAGCTTTGCAGAACGGCTCATTCAGTGTTCTTGCGGAGGGGTGCGCGGAAGCCCAGAAGCTTCATATGATCTACAGCCTTTACAGGGAGAGTTCGCTCTCGGCTCTGGCGAGGTTTCGCCTGATCGTGACTTACAGCGACCAGAGGGCGAGGGAGATCAAGGAGGCGTTTCGGTTTTATGACAAAAATACTGTGCTGTTTCCTGCCAAAGATCTGATCTTTTATCAGGCGGATATCCGCGGAAGAGAGCTGGATACCGAGCGGATCAGGTGCCTTAGAAGGATCATGGAGGGAAGCCAGACTACGGTAGTCACGACCTTCTCTGCCCTGATGACGCCCCAAGTGCCTCTGGACGTCCTTCAAAAGAGCGTCATTGAGATCAAAAAAGGGGGAGAGCTGTCCCTCACTGAGATGGCGGAGCGCCTGGTCTATCTGGGATATGAGAAACAGTATCAGGTGGAAAAACCGGGTCAGTTCGCGATCCGGGGCGGGATTTTGGACATATATGACCTGACAGAAGATAACCCCGTAAGAATCGAGCTGTGGGGAGACGAAGTGGAGGAGCTCCACTCTTTTGACGTGCTCAGCCAGAGGTCCATCGCGCCGCTAAGCAGGATGACGATCTATCCGGCAACGGAGATGATCCTCTCGGACAGAAGGCTCAGGGACGGCTTCGAGCGCATCCGGGAAGAGGAAAAGAGAGTAGAGAAGCTCTACAGGGACCAGAATCACACTGAGGAGGCGCACCGCCTTAAGACTACGATCGCCCGCATGGAAGAGGAGGCGATGGAGTGGCGGCAGTTCGGACAGCTGGAGAGCTGTATTCACTATTTTTACCCTCTTACCGAGAACTTCTTAAACCTGTTTCCCAAGCGCGCGGCTATGATCTTCGTGGATGAGCCCTACAGGGTGAAACAGCACGCGGAGGCAGTGGAACTGGAGTTTACCCAGAGCATGACAAGCCGGGCGGAGAAGGGCTACATTCTTCCCGGCCAGATGTCGCTGCTGGCTTCCGCGGAGTCGGTGATTGAGCAGATGCTGGGGTACCGGTGCGTCGGCGCCGCCGGGCTTGCGAACGGATGCGGCTACATGAAACCGGATGTGACTGTATCGATCGGAGCAAGGACGATGTCTGCCTTTAACAAGAGCTTCGACGCGCTTGAGAAGGATCTGATGTCCTACCGAAAGAAAGGATACAGGACGATCCTATATTCCCCGTCGAGAACGAGAGCCAGAAGACTGGCGCAGGATCTTACCAATGACGGGATCACCGCTTTCTACAGCGAAAATCCGGAGAGAAAGCTCGAGCCCGGCGAGATCATGACCTATTACGGGCAGGTCAAACAGGGATTTGAGTATCCCGATATAAAATTCGCGGTCATTGCGGAGTCCGATATTTTCGGCACCGAGAAAAAGAAGAAAGCGAAGAAGAAAAAGTATGAGGGCGAGCAGATCCAGGCTTTCTCGGAGCTCAAGACGGGCGATTACGTGGTGCACGAGGACCATGGGATCGGCATCTACCGGGGCGTGGAGAAGATCGAGGTCAACCACATCGCCAAGGACTATATCAAAATAGAGTACGGCGGAGGCGGTACTCTCTATGTGCTGCCCACAGAGCTCTCTGTTCTGCAGAAATATGCCTCTGCAGGATCGGCCAAGCCCAAACTGAACAAACTCGGCACGCAGGAATGGGGCAATACGAAGAGCAAGGTCAAGAGCGCGGTGGACGAAATCGCGGAGGACCTTGTGCAGCTCTATGCGGCCAGGCGGGAGAAGAGAGGCCATCAGTTCGGTCCCGATACAGTATGGCAGAAGGAGTTTGAGGAACTGTTTCCCTACGAGGAGACGGATGACCAGCTCACAGCCATTGAAGATACCAAGAAGGATATGGAGAGCGACCGCATTATGGACCGCCTGATCTGCGGAGACGTCGGATACGGCAAAACAGAGATCGCTGTCCGTGCAGCCTTCAAGGCAGTCCAGGAAGGAATGCAGGTGGCAGTTCTCGTTCCCACGACGATCCTGGCGCAGCAGCATTACAATACTTTCCTGGAGAGAATGCGCAGATATCCCGTAACCATCGGAATGCTGTCCAGGTTCCGCACACCGGCGGAGCAGAAACAGACGATCAGCGATGTCTCAAAAGGGCTTTGCGACATTGTGATCGGAACTCACAGACTTCTGTCCAAGGATGTTAAGTTCAAGAATCTGGGTCTTCTCGTGGTGGACGAAGAGCAGAGGTTCGGTGTCTCCCACAAGGAAAAGATCAAGAAGATGAAGGAAAATGTGGATGTCCTGACCTTGTCCGCGACACCCATTCCCAGGACACTGCACATGAGCCTTGTGGGGATCCGCGACATGTCGGTGCTCGAAGAGGCTCCCGAGGGACGCGTGCCCATCCAGACATATGTTATGGAATACGACGAGGAAATGGTCAGGGAGGCCATAATCCGCGAGCTTTCCAGAAAGGGACAGGTCTACTTTGTGCACAACCGGGTGAATGATATCGACTCGGTAACAGCCCGCCTGCAGCAGCTCGTCCCGGAGGCGCGGATCGCTTTCGCGCACGGTCAGATGAGCGAGGAGCAGCTCGAGAAGATCATGTACGACTTCATTGACGGGGAGATCGACGTTCTCGTCTCCACGACCATCATCGAGACCGGCCTTGATATCTCCAATGTCAACACGATCATCATCCGCGAATCGGATAAAATGGGCCTGTCGCAGCTCTATCAGCTGCGCGGCAGAGTCGGCAGGACAGGGCGCACAGCATACGCCTTCCTGATGTACCGCAAAGACCGGATGCTGCGTGAAGTTGCTGAGAAGCGCCTGCGCGCCATCAGAGAATACACGGAACTCGGCAGCGGGTTCAAAATAGCGATGCGGGACCTTGAGATCCGGGGAGCGGGCAGCATACTCGGAAGGGCGCAGCACGGCCACATGCAGGCCGTCGGCTACGACCTCTACTGTAAACTCCTTAACACCGCGGTAAAGCAGGCCAAAGGCGAGCCGGTGAAAGAGGAGCGCACTGTGCGCGTAGGCCTGAGCGTAGACGCGTTTCTGCCCGAGAGTTATATCATCAATGAGGAGCAGAAACTGGAAATCTACAAAAAGATCGCGGCCATTGAATCCACGGAGGACTATGATGACGTGAGGGAAGAACTGAAGGACCGCTTTGGTGACATTCCCGCGCCTGCAGGAAACCTCCTGCGGATCGCGCTGATACGCTCAGTGGCAGCAAGGATCGGAATCATAGAGATCGCCGGAACGCCAGGCACGATCCGCTTCTACATGGATCCCAAGGCCAGGGTCCATGCGGAAAATATTCCGTCCCTCCTGCGCAACTACCGTAAAAATCTTGCTTTCAGCATGAAAGGCTTCAGCGGCCGCGGCGTTCCGGAATTCATGTACCAGTACAAGGCGGTCGGCGTGACCGTCCGCGATGAGGAGATCCTTCTTACTTCGGTTGAGGAACTTCTGGTGGCGATGGCGAACAAGTTGATCGGGTGAAGGCGTGTGTTTTGATGAGCTGGGAACTGGCCAGGTGTATATTTTGCCTGGATGAAACGGAAACTGGTTATATAAAAAATATACTTTTTGATGCTATTAATATGTTCAGATGTGACTATACTGATTGTAAACCAAAAGGAAACAGACAGGAGGTCATTATGAACACTATGAACTCAGCAGCTGCGCTCAGCAGCACCAAAGAAGACAGTCTGAAGAAGCTTGTATTTGCGGGAATTTTCGCGGCGCTCACATACATTGTATTTACATTCTTATCGATCCCGATTCCCACCATTGCCGGTGATAAAGTAACAGTTCACCTCGGCAACGCATTCTGCGTGCTGGGCGCTCTGATTCTCGGCAGCTTCTACGGGGGAGCCGGCGGCGCCCTCGGCCTTACGATCGCGGACCTGATGGACCCTGTTTACATCGTGCAGGCGCCGATCACATTTGTGATCAAGTTCCTGATGGGCATCCTTGTAGGAACCATCGCGCACAAGATGGGCCACATCTCCACAGAGAAAGACCTTGCCAAGGTATTCCGCTGGACAGTAGCAGCAGTTGTAGCAGGCCTCCTTTTCAACGCGGTCTGCGATCCCACGATCCGCTACTTCTACAAGATCCTGATCCTCGGCAAGCCTGCCGCAGAGGTATCCTTCGCGATCAACATCGGCGTGACGGCCATCAATTCCGTGGTCTCCGCCTTCATCGCAACAGGTCTCTATATGTCCCTCAGGGCACCGCTCAAGAAGACAGGACTGTTCTTCTATTTCTGATAATATCGGTTATATGTAAAGCCCCTTGCCGCGCGGCGGCAGGGGGCTTTTGTTGTATCAAGGACTTTCGACGCCGTTGGGCACATGAGAAGATTTTTGAAAAATATACACAAGAAAAAGTGTCTGAACGGAGCATTTCGATGCAAATTTTGTTGACAAACAAATTTCAGAATACTGAGAATCAAGATTACGTTTACGGTTGTGTATAGATCTTAAAAATTGAAATACCGTACCTAAATCTGATGAATTGTGTTCAATGTATTTGTGTATGAAACTTGATTCGATCAAAATATACCTAAAAAGATGTAATGGGTTATTCCGTCCGCCAGCCCTGACAGCCGGCATCTGTGCGATGTGCCGTCCCCGGCGACGGGAACTCAGGGATATCAGATCCGGACATCCTTCCCGTCGGGACCTGCGATTGTATCGCACATCTGCCGCCTGTCAAGGCCAAGCCGCTTCGCGGTGGCTGGGCTTTTGCTCTCTAAAAGAGATGCCGGCTCAGGTAAATCTAGGGATATCAGCTTTGTGAAAGCCGGATGGAGCTGTAGTAGCCTGGCACTTTATCAAGGGTCAGGAGACATGGAGTGAGAATATTTGCATTAGTTCCATCCAAAAAGAAAATTTTCCTGAATGGATGTATGGTGCAGGCAGAATTGGTGACAAAGGGTCCATCCAAAAAGAAATTTTCTCTGTACGGATGTAGGTGCAGCCAAATGCTCAGTCCGCAGTAGGAGCGGAGTTTGGTAAGAAGCTTGTGCCAGCCAGGCGGTTGCTGTAACTGAGCCCTTAGAGAGTATAATAAGGGCAGAGTTTGGTAAGAAGCTATGTACCAGCTAGGCGGTTGCCGTAACCGAGCCCTTAGAGGGTCCTGTAAGGGCAGGGAAAACGTAAGTGAGGAAGAATATACCCTGTCAGTAACGACTTTTGAAGGGCGGGGAAGTTCAACAGCGATAAGAAAAGAGACGGCTCGCCCGAGCCGTCTCTTTAATACTAATTTGAACTTCCCCGCCCTTCAAAAGCAGGCGGAGCTTGGTGTCATACAGCTTCCTGGAAAGGTCGACGTAGATCTGGTGAGGGTTGACGAGACGTCTGGATTCCTCCCAGAGGGTGTCCTGTTCGGCCAGGCACTCTTTGCGGATGTCCATGGTCTTGGGGAATGTGTAGACACACTCGCCGTTTATGAACAGAGGGACCATCAGCTCTCTGAGCTCGAATTCGTTGGCTTCCAGGCGGGTCTTCTTCCAGGGCTCTGCGGGATCGAAGAGCACCAGAGGACGCTCGTCGGTGAAGGTCTCTTCCTCGAGGCAGATGAGGTCTGCGATGATCTTGTGAGAAGCCTTCTCGTAGATGCGGTAGATCTTCTTGTTGCCGGGGTTGGTCACCTTTTCGGTGTTCTCGGAAAGCTTGATCTTGGGCTCGAAGGAGCCGTCCGGGTTCTGGATCGCAGCAAGCTTGTAGACGCCGCCGAAGGACGGGTTGTCTTTAGCTGTGATCAGGTGTGTGCCGACGCCCCAGGAAGTGATGGTCGCGCCCTGGTCATCTTGCGGGCTTTCTTGGAGAGATAGGCAAGGTCGCCGCTGTCGAGGCGGATGCCGTAGCCTTTGCCGAGTTTGCCTTTGTCGCGCAGATACTGGAAGGTCTTGATCGCGTTCGGGACACCGGATTTAAGGGTGTCATAGGTATCCGCGAGAAGGATGCAGGCGTTGGGATACAGATCGCCGTAAGTCTTGAAGGCGGTCAGCTCGTCCGGGAAGCTCATGATCCAGCTGTGGGCGTGGGTGCCCTTTACGGGGACATCGAAGAGCTGTCCGCATAGTACATTGGACGTCCCAACGCATCCGGCGATAACTGCCGCACGTGCGCCGTAAGTTCCCGCATCGGGCCCCTGAGCGCGGCGAAGTCCGAATTCCATGATTCCGTCACCGCGGGCTGCATAGCAGATTCTTGCTGCCTTTGTGGCGATCAGACTCTGGTGGTTGATGATATTGAGGATCGCTGTCTCCACGAGCTGTGCTTCCATGATCGGGGCAATGACCTTTACCATGGGCTCTCTGGGGAACATAAGGGATCCTTCGGGGATCGCGTAGATCGTGCCTGTGAAGCGGAATTCGGAGAGGTAGGCGAGGAAATCCTCGTCGAAGATGCCGAGCCCGCGAAGATAATCGATGTCTTCTTTGCTGAAATGGAGCTCTTTGATATACTTTACAAGCTGCTCGATCCCGCACATGATCGAATAGCCGCCGCCGAAGGGATTATTCCTGAAGAACGCGTCGAAGATGACCGTATTGTTCTCTTCCTTATTCTTAAAATATCCCTGCATCATAGTAAGCTCATAGAGATCTGTGAGCAATGTCAGGTTCTGTCTGTCCATTTTTTTCCTCCTGGAGACAATGACTGAAACAAAGTGATGTCAATGAACGCACCATGTGATGATTACTGAGATTTGTACAGAAAAAATGTACAAATACGCGGTGTCTTGACAGCACTATTTTCCATGATGATACTACGAAATATTCTATTTAGCAAATTCTTTGAGGTTTTTTTGTCAAATAGAGGCATATTGTTGAGCATTTTGACGGTGCGGCCGGCCTGAATAAATTTTACGGGATTGTGACAAAAGATGAAGCAGTCCTTGACAGTATTTTGCCGCAAACGTTATAATCTGTTGGTTACTATGGAGAAAGTGCAGAATTCTGTATTTCTTCCATCCTACAAATGCTGACGAGAAAGGCGGAAGGAGAAAGATGTACAAAAAGGTTAACACAGACCTGAATTTCGTGGAAAGAGAACACAATACACTGAAATTCTGGCAGGACAATCAGATTTTTGAAAAGAGCGTGAAGGAGCGCGAGGGCTGCCCCACATATATGTTTTAGCACATCGGCCATGTTCTTACAAGAGTCATCAAGGACATGGTGCCGCGTTACCGCACGATGAAGGGATATCAGGTTCCCAGAAAGGCCGGATGGGATACCCACGGTCTTCCTGTAGAGCTGGAAGTTGAGAAAGAGATCGGTATCGAGGGCAAGGAGCAGATTGAAGAGTACGGGATTGCTCCCTTTGTCGAGAAGTGTAAGGAGAGTGTCTGGAAGTATAAATCAATGTGGGAGGAATTCTCCGGCATTGTAGGTTTCTGGGCTGATATGGACAATCCTTACGTTACGTATTATGACGATTACATTGAGTCCGAGTGGTGGGCTCTCAAGGAGATCTGGAAGAAAGGCCTTCTCTATAAGGGATTCAAGGTCGTTCCTTACTGCCCCAGCTGCGGAACGCCGCTGTCCTCTCACGAGGTGGCGCAGGGCTACAAGACTCTTAAGGAGCGTTCCGCGATCGTTCGCTTCAAGGTGGCGGACGAGGACGCTTATTTCCTGGCATGGACGACCACTCCCTGGACACTGCCCTCAAACATCGCTCTCTGCGTGAACCCTGAGGACACATACGCCAAGGTCAAGGCTATCGACGGCTGCACTTACTACATGGCGGAAGCTCTTCTGGACAAGGTCCTTGAGCCTCTGAAAGAGAAGTATGACGCGACTGCTGACGACAAGGCTTACGAAGTCCTTGAGACCATGAAGGGCAAGGATCTGGAATATAAGCCTTACGAGCCTCTGTATGAGGAGGCCGCGAGAAGGACCGAGCAGCAGCACAAGAAAGCATTCTTCGTATACTGCGACGATTATGTAACAATGACAGACGGTACCGGCATCGTTCATATCGCGCCCGCCTTCGGTGAAGACGACGCGAGAGTCGGCCGCAAATATGACGCTCCTTTCGTACAGCTCGTTGACGCGCAGGGACGCCTCGTTGAGGGAACTCCTTTCGCGGGCATGCGCTGCAAGCCTACTCAGGAAGAGATGGACAAGGGCGCGGTCAGCGCGGACCCCGAAGTGCTGAAGGATCTGAGCGCCCGCGGAATTTTGTTCTCCGCGCCTAAGTTCGAGCACGATTATCCGCACTGCTGGCGCTGCGGAACACCGCTTCTGTACTACGCGCGCCAGTCATGGTTCATCAAGATGACGTCCGTCAGAGATGACCTTGTGAGCGGCAACAAGAAGATCAACTGGATCCCTCCGACGATCGGAGAGGGCCGTTTCGGCAACTGGCTCGAGAACATTCAGGACTGGGGTATCTCCCGTGACAGATACTGGGGAACTCCCCTGAATATCTGGGAGTGTGAGGGCTGCGGAAATCAGGTGAGTGTCGGCAGCAGGAAAGAGCTCGCCGAAATGTCCGGAAATCCGGAAGCTGAGCACACAGAACTGCACAGACCTTATGTAGACGCATTTACGATCACCTGCCCCGAGTGCGGCGGCAAGATGCACCGCGTACCTGAGGTCATCGACTGCTGGTTCGACTCCGGAGCAATGCCTTACGCGCAGCTCCACTATCCTTTTGAGAACAAGGAGCTCTTCGAGAAGTGGTTCCCCGCAGCATTTATCTCTGAAGCGGTTGACCAGACCCGCGGCTGGTTCTATTCCCTGCACGCGGAGTCCACGCTCCTGTTTGACAAGCCCTGCTATGAGAATGTTATCGTCCTGGGACTGGTCCTTGATGAGGACGGCAACAAGATGTCCAAGAGCAAGGGCAATGCGGTAGATCCTTTCACGGCTCTCAAGACACACGGCGCGGACGCGATCCGCTGGTATTTCTATACCAACAGCGCGCCCTGGCTGCCCAACAAGTTCTCTGACAAAACCGTCAAGGAAGGACAGCGCAAGTTCCTCGGAACACTGTGGAACACCTATGCTTTCTATACTTTGTACGCGGAGATCGACGGATTCGACCCTACAAAGTATACGCTGGACTATGACAAACTGAGCGTCATGGACAAGTGGCTGCTCTCCAGAATGAACACCATGATCGCGGGCACCGACAAGAATCTTGAGAACTACAGGATCCCCGAGGCCGCTGCCGCTCTGGAGACTTTTGTGGACGAGATGTCCAACTGGTATGTGCGTCGCTGCCGCGACCGCTTCTGGGCTAAGGGCATGGAACAGGATAAGATCAACGCGTATATGACTCTGTACACCGCGCTGGTCAATGTCTGCAAGTGTGCAGCTCCCATGATCCCCTTCATGACAGAGGAGATTTACCAAAATATCGTTAGAAGCGTCGATCCCTCTGCTCCCGAGAGCATCCATCTGTGCCTGTTCCCCGTCGCCGACGAGGCGCACATCGACAAGGAGCTCGAGGAGAGCATGGACGAAGTCCTCAGGATCGTCGTTATGGGCCGCGCCTGCCGCAACGCCTCCAATATCAAGAACAGACAGCCCATCGCCCAGATGTTTGTAAAGGCAGCCAAGGGCCTTGACGCCTTCTATCAGGACATCATCAAGAATGAGCTCAATGTCAAAAAAGTGAATTTCACGGACGATGTCCGCGAGTTTACAAGTTATACATTCAAGCCTCAGCTTCGCACTGTCGGACCCAAGTACGGCAAGCAGCTGGGCGGCATCAGGAAGTATCTGGCTTCTTTGGACGGAAATGCCGCGATGGACGACCTTAAGGCAGAGGGCGCTCTCCGCTTCGATGTAAACGGCGTCGCTGTTGAGCTTACCGAAGAAGACCTCCTGATCGACACAGCCCGCAAAGAAGGCTATGTGAGCCAGGAAGACGGAGGATTTACCACTGTTCTCGATACGAACCTGACCCCTGAACTTGTGGAAGAGGGCTATGTATATGAGCTGATCAGCAAGATTCAGACCATGAGAAAAGAATCCGGTTTCGAAGTCATGGACCGCATCCGTGTATCTCTTAACGGAAATGACAAACTGTCCGCAGTAGCTGCTAAGAATGAGGCGGCGATCGCAGGCAAGGTTCTGGCAGACAGGATCGAGAAGGATACGGAACTGGCAAATCAGAAGAAATGGGATATCAACGGTGAGAAGGTCACGATCGGTGTCCAGAAGATTTAAGGAGAACACAAAGAATGATAAAAAGACCCACGTTTAATTTTGACAAAGATCTTTTCAAGAGAAGTGTTGAGTACAATGTACGCACAATGTACCGCCGCACCATGAAGGAAGCGACAGACCAGCAGGTCTTCCAGGCTTCCGCTATGGCTCTGAAGGACCAGATCATCGACTGCTGGATGAGGACCCAGAAGGTCTTCGACGAAAAGGATCCCAAGCAGGTCGTTTACCTGTCCATGGAGTTCCTCATGGGCCGCGCTTTCGGCAATGACGCCATCAACCTGATGGCTTATGAGCCCATCAAGCAGGCGCTCAAAGAGCTCGGCTTCAAGCTTGACGCCATCGAAGACCAGGAGCCCGACGCGGCTCTCGGTAATGGCGGTCTTGGAAGACTTGCGGCATGCTTTCTGGATTCCCTTGCAACTCTGAACTATCCCGCATACGGCGCAGGTATCCGCTACCAGTACGGTATGTTCAAGCAGGAGATCAGAGACGGCTATCAGGTGGAAGTTCCGGACAACTGGCTGGAGAACGGCAACCCTCTGGAACTGAGAAGACCTGAGTACACACAGGAAGTCCACTTCGGCGGATATGTCACCTCCTATCTGGACAGAAACGGCCGCACCATGTACAAACAGGAAGGCTACAGCGCTGTAAAAGCTGTTCCCTATGACCTGCCGGTCATCGGATACGGCAACGGTTTTGTAGATACTCTGAGAATCTGGGACGCGGAGCCGGTAGTGAGCTTCAAGCTGGACTCTTTTGACAGAGGTGAGTACCAGAAATCCGTGGAACAGGAGAACCTGGCCCGCACGATCTGCAACGTCCTCTATCCCTGCGATGACCATATCCAGGGCAAGGAGCTGCGCCTCAAACAGCAGTACTTCTTCGTATCCGCCACACTTCAGTGCGCGATCCAGAAGTACATGAAGACACACGACGACATCAGAAAGCTTCATGAGAAGTATGTCTTCCAGCTCAACGACACACATCCCACGCTGGCCATCCCCGAGCTCATGCGCATCCTCATGGATGAGTACGCTCTGACATGGGACGAGGCATGGAATGTCGTCACAAAGAGCTGCGCGTACACCAACCACACCATCATGGCGGAAGCGCTTGAGAAGTGGCCCATCGAGCTCTTCTCCAGACTCCTTCCCCGCATCTACTCCATCGTGGAGGAGATCAACAGAAGATTTGAGAGAGAGATTCATGCCCGCTATGACAACACGGGCGTAGATGTCGGCCACAAGATCTACAAGATGGGCATCATCTATGACGGACAGGTCCGCATGGCCAACCTCGCGATCGTCGCCGGTTTCTCCGTAAACGGCGTTGCGGAGCTGCACACAGCGATCCTCATGACCGAGGAGCTCAGGGACTTCTACGAGATGTTCCCCGAGAAGTTCAACAACAAGACCAACGGCATCACGCAGAGAAGATTCCTTCTTCACGCCAACCAGAACCTGGCCAAGTGGGTCACCGACAAGATCGGCGACGAGTGGATCACGGATCTGTCCCAGATGAAGGAACTGGAAGTCTACGTGGACGACGCCAAGGCACAGAAAGAGTTCATGAACATCAAGTACAAGAACAAAGTCCGCCTGGCAAAATATATCCTCGAGCACAACGGAATCGAAGTCGATCCCCGCTCTATTTTCGACGTACAGGTCAAGAGACTGCACGAGTACAAGAGACAGCTCCTGAACATCCTGCATGTCATGTACCTTTACAATCAGCTCAAAGAAAACCCGAACATGGAGTTCAAAAAGAGAACCTTCATCTTCGGCGCCAAGGCGGCAGCCGGCTACAAGACCGCGAAGCTGACCATTAAGCTGATCAACTCCGTCGCGGACGTGATCAACAACGATCCCGACATCGAGGACAAGATCAAAGTCGTATTCATCGAGAACTACAGAGTATCCAACGCGGAGATCATCATCGCGGCGGCAGACGTCTCCGAGCAGATCTCCACGGCTTCCAAGGAAGCTTCCGGTAC
>CACZJD010000100.1 GCA_902781325.1 uncultured Lachnospiraceae bacterium | reverse complement strand
ACTCTGTAAAAAAGTGCTATTCTGTTCTCTATCATTATACACGACACAGGAACATCTTTTAAAGCGGTATATCGCTTAAAACAGTCAAAATGCCTTTATATATCGCAATTTTAACAGCCTGCCTGCCGCAGTTATCTTCTTCTGGG
This sequence comes from uncultured Lachnospiraceae bacterium, assembly GCA_902781325.1. GTDB lineage: Bacteria > Bacillota > Clostridia > Lachnospirales > Lachnospiraceae > CAG-791. The sequence goes on along the minus strand of CACZJD010000100.1, from coordinate 6,772 downwards.
CTGTGCCGCCTCTTTCAGAAGGGCCTCCCACTCTTTTACGATCGCGCGGTCGTCAAAATAGTTGATCCTCATCGATTTGCGGACGCGCTCAAGAGTGCGGTTTGTCCTCTCCTGCGCCCTGAGAGTTCCCTCCCTGAGAATGTCATAGACACTGTCGATATCAGCCGCCCACTTCTCTCTCTGAGCGCGGATGGGGCTCAGTTCTTCCTCAAGGACGTTAATCAGGAACTTTTTGCAGACGCCGTCTCCAAGTCCGCCGCGGCGGTAGTGTTCCTTCATCTCCTCAAGATTGGCGTACTCGGGAAGATACTCGGCGAAATGCGCGTCTGTGCAGAAAGCGTCCAGATAGGTAAAGACAACATTCCCCTCTGTGTGTCCGGGGTCCTCAATACGAAGATGCGTGGGGTCTGTAAACATTTTACCGTTGATCTGTTTTTTGACAGTCTTGGAAGTGTCGCTGAGGTAAATGCAGTTTCCGAGAGATTTGCTCATCTTGGCCTTGCCGTCTACGCCCGGAAGTCTGCGCTGGGTCTCATTCTCGGGGATCATGGCTCTGGGCATGACAAGTGTCTCGCCATAAGTGTTATTGAATTTCTGTACGATCTCTCTGGTCTGTTCGAGCATCGGCAGCTGGTCCTCTCCTACAGGAACGACCGTCGCGTCAAATGCTGTGATATCCGCCGCCTGGGATACAGGGTAAGTAAAGAAGCCGGCAGGAAGTCCCTCGTCCGCGAAGCCTCTCATCTGCATCTCCGCCTTAACAGTGGGGTTGCGGGAGAGACGGGCTGTCGTCACGAGATTCATGTAATAGAAGGTCAGCGCGTGAAGAGCCGGCAGCGCGGACTGAACACAGATCGTGGTCTTTTCCGGATCAATTCCCACAGACAGATAATCCAGGACCACATTGATGATATTGTCCCTGATCTTGCCGGGGTTGTCGGCGTTGTCGGTCAGCGCCTGGTCATCGGCGATCAGAATGTTGATCTCATCGAATTTGCCAGAGTTCTGAAGCTCTACGCGGCGCTTCAGGGATCCGACATAGTGGCCAAGGTGAAGGCGCCCTGTGGGGCGGTCACCGGTGAGGATAATCTGTTTCTGTGTTTCGTTCATCAGTATATATTCCTTTCTGTTTATGATATCTTTCTTAATTTCAGTTCTATATTTACTCAACAAAAACATGTTAAACGATACGCAAATCGTTTACAAGAAAAAACGCCTCTTTTACTATTTTGACAGTCTGTTATCGCCGTTTCTGATCAGGATCCTGCGAAGGCATCTCCTGCACAGGGACATGTAACCCTCGTCTCCTACCAGGACTTCTGACTCCTTGTTGCCGTCATAGTAGGTGTAGATCGCTTTGCGGCCGCAGACATTGCAGGAAGAATAGGTGTTGATGATCTTGTCGCTGATCGCGAGGATCTGCGGCATAAGGCCGAAGGGCTCCTGCTCTGAAGTCATGTTGAGACCGGCGCAGTAGATGTCGATGTCGTCCATGATGGAGAGTTTGAGCAGTGTCTTGACGTTCCCTGTCAGGAACTGGATCTCGTCAATGAAGATATTCGTAATGTCTTCGTTGACATAGTTTACGATCTCCTCAAGATTTTTAATGCAGATCGCGTCGATGTATTTGCTGCTACCCTTGCTCCTGATGATACCCTCATCCCTTGTATCCACCTTGGGCTTGAAGACAAGAATACTGTCCTTGTTGTAGATCTTATTGTAGTATTTGATCATCGTTTCGCTCTTACTGCTGTGCATCGGGCCTGTAAAAGTGGTAATCATACTCGCACCATTCCTGTTGATTGTACTTTATAAAACCAAGATCCGTCTTGCTGATAAAAAGCGCACAGCGGAACAGAACTCACTGTCCCTGTGCGCTTTTTTGATCTCTGATCTGTTGTTTCTTAATTGTGATTCTGCTCTTTTAAGAGCGTTTCGATCTTGACCTTGATCACGTCGAAAGCAACATCGTTGAGACCGCTGTTGATAACAAGATCCGCGCTGTATTTGGTCGGTTCCACGAAAATATAGTGCATCGGCTTGACCGTCGTCAGGTACTGCTTGGCAATACCCTCCACGTCTCTGCCGCGCTCCTTCACGTCGCGGATCACTCTTCGAAGGATTCTCTCGTCAGCGTCGGCATCCACATAGATCTTAATATTCATCAGATCCTTAAGCCGTTCATCATAGAGCACAAGAATTCCCTCGACAAGAATGACCTCAGCGGGTTTGATCAAAATGGTCTTATCCGTCCTGTTGTGGATCGTATAGTCATAGACAGGGCACTCTATAGATTCTCCCCGCTTGAGTTTCTTCAAATGCTCCACCAGAAGATCCGTCTCGAACGAATCCGGATGATCGTAATTGATCAGCGCTCTCTCTTCCAGAGGAATATCGTTGTGCGCCTTGTAGTAATTATCATAATATACAACGGATACACGATCCCCGAACGCTTCCTTGATCCTGTTCGTAAATGTCGATTTCCCGGATCCGGTTCCTCCGGCAATGCCGATCACAATGCTGTCCATATCCGCTTCCTCCCTTCAAAGGCACGCTGTTTAAATCTCTGCTCTATGATACCATCACGCCGGGATATTTTCCACACTGCGGCGGCAACACTTTATTTCACAAGTCGCGACGGCAGAAATCACTGCTGCCTCTTTTTCAGATAGTCCGCCAAAGATATACCGGCGAGTGCCACAAAAGCGGGAACAAACATATACAGATATTTGGATCTGTCCTCAAACAGCAGAATGTACAAAGTCATGCCAAGTATAATGATCTTATGTATGACGCAGTCCGGATCAGCATATCGCAGCCCTGTAAAACACGTAAGTCCGATCATCACAAGAACCAGAAACCAGATCACTTGCATGAGATCGCAAAGAATGAAATTATACTCCGCATCTTTGATATACAGTTTGTAGAATCGGTTCTCTTTCAGGTCATCCTCATCATAATTCTGGATCGCGTTAAACTGACCGTCATTATAGCTGACATCAATCTTCTCCAGAAAGTAAAATATATTTCCCCAAAATCCCTTTTCTCTGAACCACTTCATTCCTTCGTCGAGGAAAGCGGACATCCTCTCCTCTTTTGTCGAATAGATACTGTCGATCTCCTTTTCCTTTTCACTGTACTTCTGCCCTATCACCGTGCCGAGTCCGGTCTCATCCTGTCCCATCATAAAATAGTACTGCCACCCTACTTCACAACTTCCGTCCCGTTCATACGCGTACTTCCGGTTGATCATCCTGTCCGCGGCCGTCCCGCCGGCAAAGATCGCACAACACACTAAAAGTGAACAGAGTATCCTGATCCATTCTTTTTTTCCGTCGGGAAACATGGACTTTGCTGCCATCATCCTCAGGACACAGTCGATCAGAAGTGCCAACAAAACGATCAGGACTGTGACCTTGATCCATGTGCCGATCATGCCCGATACAACTATGAGCGGAGCTTTGTACTCCCTCCCCAGACCTGAAGTATAAACCCAGATCATGATCGACACGAACAGAAGCGCAAAATTGTCCGTATAAGGAATCGCCGCTCTCCAGTTCATTGCGATAAGAATTTCTCCCAAAAGAGAAGCCAAAAGAGTGACACACGTATTTTTCGTAGAATTATAGACGGTCAGTCCGGTCACGATAGCAGCAATATCAGTTGCCAGCAAACCGGTAAAAATGACATTCCTCCAACTCCCGACGACCCTGTAAATCCAGGAGAGGAGCACGGCGATCCCCACATTGTTCGGATATACCTGAAAGTAGTCAAGATAATCCTGAAACGAGCCGCCTTCTGCCAGATTGATTGCCATTTCCCTGATGACCAGAAAGTCGTTCGCCATGTTCACAGGCATCCATCTCGAGAGTTTGTACTGATACACTGCAACTAGCACAGCCATGAATGTCATAAGCAGTGTAAGCACTCTTTTGTCCAAGGCAAATTTTCCTCTGCTTCCATCAGCAGCTTTGATCACAAGCAGCAGGATCAGAATTGCCGCTGCATAATATCCGCCGCTCGACCAGTGAGCGTAATTCTCGAATATATTGTCAATGTTCCGGTCCAGAAACAGAGTTGCTGTGTAAACAGCCGCCATTAGCAATGCAAACAGTATTCCTGCAATAAAAATACAGCCTTTGCTCAATAGTCTCATCTGTTCACGCACCTTTCTTCAAGCACTTTGGTATATCTTATATGATAGCATTATTCATTAGTGAGATTTCTCATATATGAAAAAAACTGCCAGAAATCTCTGACAGTTTGTAGTAGCTCGTACGGGAATCGAACCCATGATTCCGCCGTGAGAGGGCGGCGTCTTGACCCCTTGACCAACGAGCCTTAATTTTTCTGAAGCAAGAATAATTTACCATATGCTTCACATCTATGCAAGCATTTTTCCTCTGTTTTCACAAAAAAAATACTTGCATTTCCTTCCGGAACACACTATAATAACATTCGCTTCACAAAATGCATATTTAAGAAGTTCCATACTACGCGCTTCTAGCTCAGCTGGTAGAGCACCTGACTCTTAATCAGGGTGTCCAGGGTTCGAGTCCCTGGAGGCGCATGCAGGACATCGTATCAGATAGTTTAATTCGATACGGTGTCTTTTTATATGTAAACAGTCTTTTTGTATTTTCTTCCTTGCAGACAGGCGCCCCGCCATAAAGCGGGGCGCCTGATTCCTGTTCTCTTGAGGAGACTATTTGCTTCCTGTTCACATCAGTTTACGGAACATTGCCTCATAATCAGCCAGAGTTGCCTCTCTGGGGTTGCCGGGCGCGCATGCGTCAGCCGCAGCAGACTCGCAGAGGAAAGGAAGATCTTCTTCTTTAAGTTTCTCAAGCTTGGTAGGGATTCCGACATCAACAGAGAGCTGCTGAACCGCGTCAATAGCAGCCTTGCGATAGGTCTCCTGATCCATTCCGGTCGTGTCAATATCAAATGCTTCAGCGATCGCTTTATACTTCTCACCAGTGAAGTCCTTGTTGAACTCCATGACGATCGGAAGCATCATAGCACATGCTACGCCGTGAGGTGTGTCATAGACAGCGCCCAGAGTATGTGCCATGGAGTGCGCGATTCCAAGACCGACGTTGGAGTAAGCCATGGCGGTGACATACTGTGCCAAAGCCATTCCTTCACGTCCGTCGGGATCGTTCTGGACAGCCCCCCTCAGGTTCTTGGCAATGAGTTTGATCGCCTCAAGATCCAGGCAGTCGGAAAGCTCCCATGCGCCCTTGGTGGTATAACCTTCAATCGCGTGAGTCAGAGCGTCCATACCGGTGGATGCTGTAAGGCCCTTGGGCATGGAGGACATCATGTCAGGATCGACTACCGCCACGTCCGGGATATCGTTAGGGTCTACGCACACAAATTTTCTCTTCTTCTCAACGTCGGTGATGACATAGTTGATTGTGGACTCAGCTCCTGTGCCGCCGGTGGTGGGAACAGCGATCGTGAAGACTGTGCGCTTCTTGGTGGGTGCTACGCCCTCAAGGGAACGTACATCGTAGAACTCGGGGTTATTGACGATGATTCCGATGCCCTTGCCGGTGTCCATGGAAGAGCCGCCGCCGATCGTGATCATGAAGTCAGCGCCGGAAGCCTTGTAAGCGTCAACGCCTTCCTGGACGTTCTCGATCGTGGGATTGGGCTTGATGTTGGAATAAACTTCAAATTCGATTCCGTTCTTAGCAAGAAGATCCGTGACTTTCGCGGTGACACCGAACTTCACCAGATCCGGATCGGAAGCTACGAACGCTTTCTTAAATCCCTTGGATGCTACGATCCCGGGGATCTCATTGATCGCGCCGTGTCCGTGGAAAGGCATTGCGTTGAGCACAAAACGATTAACTGCCATACTCAATACCTCCTGAATTAATAATAATTGCGGAATCACCTATTTACTGATTCCTTACTGATTATTATATCCCAAGCGCATCTCAGTTATTGTAAACAATTTCTGAATTTTTATCTTCCTTCTCTTCCGGTTTTTCTATAGCCTTAAATATTTATAGTCTTTTTGACTATTATTCTATTGACACCAGGTTCTTCGGATGGTATTTTAATTATAGTCAATATGACTTTTATCAAAGACAGGAGGTCGGAAGAAATGAATACAATGTTTAACGGAATGTTCATGAGAGTTCAGAAAGGACTGTGCATGCTGTCTCCCTGCGGGATCGCGATCAGGACTTCCTCGGGTTACAGGAGTTACGATATAAAATCCGGAAAGCTCCGCAACTGCGACAATCTGGTCTTCAGTTTCGGCGACGGGTTGTTTTTCGTCATCCCGTCTGTAAAGGTAAAGCCCGGCGACATCATCTTAAACGGCGGTAAACCTGCCTGCGTAAGGGAAGCCGGCAGGGACAGCATCGAAGTGATCAACTACGAGACTTCCGCCGTGGAAACGATCCTCCCGGAACGTCACGTATTTATGGGCAACACCTGGTTCTACGGCAAGATCGTATCGCTGTTCGGAGACGGATCCTCCATATGCGGCAAAGGGGGGCTCGGCAAAATGATGAAGCTTATGATGATCAGCAGTCTCTTCGAAAACGCAGGTGCATCGGCAGACGGGACACTGGCTGCGCCCGGCGCGGGAAATATGAATATGCTCATGCCTCTTCTTCTCATGAAAGGCGGCGGATTTGATGATCTGTTCGGGGGCCTGTTTGAGGAGGAGAAGGACACTGAGGACGGCGTCACAGATGCCGAAGACGGCGAAGACCTTTTCTTCTGAGCGGCCGGTTTCTGAAAGACGGTT
>CACZJD010000099.1 GCA_902781325.1 uncultured Lachnospiraceae bacterium | reverse complement strand
CCGTTCTCGAACTCAAGAAGCTCACCCGCCATGCAGTTCACCAGGCCGCTTACCCTGGAGATACCGTCACCGACGGTAAGGACCGTTCCGGTCTCATTCTGTATGATCGCATTCTGATAATTCTTGATCTGACTGCGGATCACCTGGGATATCTTCTCTGGTTTTAATTCCATTAGTTTATTCCTTTACAATACTGTTTCACTGACCTTTTTGCGAAGGTCGGCAAGCCTGCCCATGACGGTGCCGTCCAGCAATCTGCCTCCGATCTCAACTTTGAGACCGCCGAGGACACTGCCGTCGACTTTCTGCCTGAGAATAACTGTCTTTCCGCTGATCTGTTCCAATTTGGCTCTTAGTGAATCGACCTGCGCGTCTGTCAGTTCTACCGCGCTGGTCACTGTCGCCTCTTCAATACCGTGGTCCTTGTTGTAAGATTTCCGGAATGTGCGGCAGCATGAGCCGAATCCTCTGAGCAGATTGTTCTCAAGCAGGATCATCAAGAAATTCTGCAGATACGGATGCAGCTGATCCCTGAACGCTTCTTCGAGAAGACCCAGACGTTCTCTTCTGGGGATCGAGGGTTCAAGGAGAAGCGTGATATAATCGGGGTTCTCCTTAAATATCACATTCACAGCTTCCATCTGCTTCAAAATCTCTTCGGAGAGACCTTCCTCCGCAGCAAGGTCGTACAGGCTCTGCCCGTACAGACTCGTCGCTGTCGTCATGATGCCTCTCCTACATTTTTAATGAACTCATCAATAAGCTTCTTGTGATCGGCTTCGTTGATCTCTTTTTCAACGACTTTACCCGCGATATCCATCGCGAGTCCGCCGATCTCATCCTTGACTTCATTGATCGCTTTCTTCTTCTCCTGTGCGATATCCGCCTCAGCTTTTCTGCGGATGCCTGCAGCAAGCTCCTGTGCCTGCTTCAGGGTCTCGTCCGCTTTGATCTGAGCTTCCTTCTGGGCGCTCTGCACGATCTGCGCAGCTTCCGCTTTGGCACCGGCAAGTCCCTCTTCGTACTGTACCTTGAGGCTGTCAGCAGCTTCCTTGGCCTCTCTTGCCTCTCTGATCTCCTGATCAGCTAACTGTCTTCTCTTTTCAAGCACCTCGTTAATAGGTTTGAAAAGGAAACGCTTGATCAGGTATACCTGAATAAACAGGTTGAGGATCTGTGCGATGAAGGTCCACGGGATGATCGTCACAAGTTCCTGTGTACCATTACTCATTTATGCCTCCTTGTGGCTGTGCAGTCCCGCCGGGGACTGTAGTTACTTCAGTAACAGCCAGGATTTAACCCAGATAGCCCATGAACATGCCGGGCGCGACAAAGATCAAAAGAAGGCCTGTGACGAAACCGTAAATACCCGTCGTCTCAGCGATCGCGCAGCCAAGCAGCATTGTACTGGTTACATCGCCTTTGCACTCAGGCTGGCGTCCGATAGCTTCAAGAGCCTTTGCAACAGCGTTACCTTCACCGATACCAGGGCCGATACCGGCGATCAGCGCGCATCCTGCACCGATTGCGCATCCTGCAAGTGCAATACCTTTAGCGAGAATTGTATAATCCATGATTTCCCTCCTGTAAATGGTTGGTATATTCTCAAACGCGCCCTTCCGCGCGCTGAGTTCGTAAATAAAGATCCGGGAAGATCAGAACACTGACATCCCTTTGTGTGCCATTATCCTTCCGCAGCGTTCGCGATATACATGATCGTCAGCATTGTAAAGATAAATGCCTGCATCACTCCTGAGAACCAGTCAAAATAGAATGACAGGATCGCGGGAATACCTACGCTGAGAATCGGTATGTGACTCAAAAAATCGCCCACAGCGCCGGGGATCAGGCCCAGCAGTGCGGCAGACGCCACAGCAAGCGCCGCGTAAATGAGTCCGTTGATGACCACGCCGGACAGAATGTTGCCGAAATGACGGCACGCCATACTCACAGGCGTAGCGAGTTCTGAAAGGATGTTGAAGGGAGTCATGACCGCGATCGGCTCCGTAAATCCCTTCATGTAACCTAAAATGCCGCCGGCCTTTATCTTTTCCATCGTGATCATGATGAAAACGACTACCGCCCAGGCCGCTTCCGTTGAAAGATCCGCTGTCGGACTTCTGAGAATTCCGGTCAGGCTGATCAGGTTAGACACGACACTTGTGGCAAACAAGGCTGACACAAAAGGGATAAGCCTGTCAAATTTCGTTCCGCCAGTGTTGTTTCTGACAAGATTATTCGCCGAATCCACGAGCATCTCCGCGATCGCCTGACGCTTTGAGATCTTTTCAACCTTAAGGTCTCTCGTCAGGTAAATACATAGTCCGGTGATGATCGCCATTACGATCCAGCTGACCACCCATGTCTCCGTGATCAGAATGTCACCGAGTACAGGGATTCCCGTTGGAATTCGAAAGAATATCCTAGCTCCGGAAATATCAAATTCCATTTCTACACGTCCACCTCCTTCCTTTAGTTCTTAACCCCGCTTATGATCCCTTTGCCTTTGATCAGGAGGCTCGGCCAGAGAAGGGGCAGGATCCCGGCCACAGGATTTATGAATTTAAGAACCATACAGAGGACGCACCAGATGAGCTGCAGAAATGTCCTGTATCTGTAACTCACTTGCATTGATCGATATGCCTGGTCATAGTTCTCAATTCCGGCTACTTTCTGCACAGTCAGCGCCATCAGGAAGAAATTCCCGACTGCGACCGCGCAGCCTCCGGCCGCTCCCAGAATGACCGGAAGCCCCATAGGGACCTGCTCGGGGAATACTCTGTTCAGGCCAAAAAATATACACACCATTAATACGCTGAGGATCAGTGATCCCAGCGCAACGAATATCGTCTCTTCTTTTACCGCTTTCTGCAGTTTCAATCTCAGTTCCTCTTACTATTCGCCGACCATCGCCAGGGCGGCTCCGGATTCATAAGCCGCCTATGGAAGATCAGTTGTGGCTGTTAAAGGCAGGAGGTTCCTCCTCGCCTTTCTTCCGCTCTCTCTCGATGACTTTGATCCATAGTTTGTAAGCCGTCATAAAAGAGGCGCCAAGGCCAAAAATTAAGCCCGGAAAATAGATCCAAAGTCCGAGCCCAACTCTTGAAGTAAGAAGGTAAGATCAGCACAGGCATCACAAGAGATAGTCCGAGCTGTCCAAGCATGATCAGTCTCTGTGAAATGTTTACCCAGTCCTTCATTACTTTCCTCCCTGATTTCCAGTTTAATGATACACTTTTTCGTACCCTGTGACAATTAGATTTTGTCACTATGCCGAAAGATGCGTTAAATAATACACAAAATGTACAAGATATTTACAATCTCTTCGATCCGGGGCATAAAAAAGCGTCAGCCGCTCTTTTGCTTTATAGGAACAATTTGGCAGGAAGCCTTTCGACCAGAATAAACGCTCCGATCCCGACGATGATCCCGGCAGTCATCCCCGAGAGGATGAGGACCGGCATATAGTGGATAAGCTGAGGCCCGGATACAAGCAGTATCGCCACTGCAAGCTGCCCCAGGTTATGGAAGACTCCCCCGGCCATGCTCACGCCGATTATAGAGAATCGATCCGTCTTCTTTAGCAGGTACATGATAAGAAAGCTTACACAGCTTCCTGCGAGTGAATAGAGTGCGGCAAACAGTCCGCTGAAAAGGAGTCCTGCCAGCAGTACGCGGATCAGGTTCGCCGCAAAGGCATATCGTGCGTCCATACGGTACATAATGACCAGCGGGACCAGATTGGCCAATCCGAGCTTGATACCGGGTATTCCCGCGTTTAAAGGGAATAAAACTTCCACATAGGAAAATATAAGGGCGAGGGCGGCAAGAAGCCCTGTAAGGGCAATTCTGCGCGCGGGAGAGCCATCATTTGGCGATGACATCGACGGAGTCATCCTCATCACCTCCTCCCTCGTTTCCGGTGATCTCTACGATCACATAATTGGGCAGGCATACTATGGTATCTCCAGGCCTTGTGATCTCTCCGGTATGAACACATATCTGATTTCTGCAGTCGGAATACTCCATATAGACTTTTTTATCTTTAATGGAAACGATGTTGAGGTGCCCGTCATGCTTTACCTCGACCTCGATATCATTCTCAAGAGGATATATTCCTACCAGTTCTCCTCCGCTTATGATCCTCACCTTCTCATCACTTCCTCCGGATACGCGCACAAGCGGAAGCGCCGCGATCAGGGCCGCCAGCGCCAAAAAAAAGAAAAATAGCAGGATGTCCGCTTTTCGTAAAGATGCAATCATTGAATAGCCTCAAATTGTCGTAAAAAACAGGGGGGATCTGTTCCCCCCTGTTTTCATTTCTTTCCTTTTGAAGATTCAGCATATACCATATGCTTCCACATCAGGGTTACCGTGGTGTCTGCTTAAGACCCCGTCAATATGGATCGATCAGGCCGCATTCGACTGAGCCATGACAATGCCGTCACCCATGATTCCGGGCAGCTGCTGATATGCGGGGGTATTAGCGTAACTATACAAAATAATTATCACAAGCCAAAATGTTATGTCAAGTCTTACTAAAAAGTACTATAGTCTCGACGTTCGCAGTCCAGGGGAACTGATCGACGCTTATCCCGCGCACAGGCCTGTAACCGGCTTCGGTAAAGGCCGGAATATCCCTCGCGAGACTTGTTGGCTTGCAGGATATATAGAGGATCTGTTCCACGCCGTATCCCAGGATCTTGGGAAGCGCCTTCGGATGCACACCGTCCCTCGGCGGGTCAAGAATGATCAGATCAGGTTTTTCTTCGATCTCATCCAGAACTTTCAGCACATCTCCCGCAATAAACTCGCAGTTGTCAATGCCGTTTCTTCCGGCATTCTCCGCGGCAGCTTCCACCGCTTCCTTTACGATCTCCACGCCGATCACCTTTTCAGATACAGGCGCCATGAGCTGGGAGATCGTCCCGGTCCCGCAGTAAAGATCGTATACCACGCCTTTCTTCATGCCTGCTTCTGTCAGGAATTTCCGGGCAGTGTCATAGAGAACTTCCGCGCCGCGGCTGTTCGTCTGGAAGAAGGAGAAAGGCGTGACCTTGAACTGCAGTCCCAAAAGCGTCTCGGTGAAATAGTCCTTTCCATACAGGATTTCCGTTCCGTCGTCTTTGATCACGTCCGCCACTGCGTCGTTAACTGTATGCAGTATTCCTGTAATGGTGCCTTCAGTCTTCAGTTCTGTCAGCATAGAGGCAAAATCCTGAAGATCGTACTTTTCCTGTGAAGTCGTCACAAGGTCGATCAGGATCTCTCCGGTATTGACGGCCTTGCGCACCAGAAGGTGCCTCAAATATCCCGTGTGGCGAAGCCTGTGAAAGAAAGGAGCTCCCTTTTCTTCCCAGTAATCTCTGACCGCTGTCAGTATTATTCTGTAGTCTCCGTCAACGATCACGCATGAATCCGCATTTACGATATCGTAAAAACTTCCGCGTCTGTGCATTCCCAGCGCAAGAGGACCGTCCTTAAAAGAATCTCCGAAAGAGAATTCCATCTTGTTGCGGTAGCCGTATACTTGCGGGCTTCTCAGAATCCCGTGAAACCAGTCCATGGAGCCGTCTTCAGGCATAGCCTCCTCAAGGAGTTCCCGGACCTGTTTTTCCTTGATCCTGCACTGCTCTTCATAAGGCAGGCATAAATAAGTGCACCCTCCGCAGACACCGAATACCGGGCAGGGTGTCTCGCGCTCAAGGGAAGATCTCTCGATAACAGAGATCAGAGCCGCTTCCGCTTTTCCCTTTCTCTTCTTATTGACCCGGGCCCGGACTTTCTGGCCGGTGATGGCGTTTTTTACAACACATATACCCTCCTCAGTCTCAACGATCCCTTTATTGGGAAATTTCACTTCCCGTACAACGCCTTCGATCAGGTCTCCTTTTTTCAAATCAGAACTCCTTCCTGCAGAACCGGTTTCCACTACCGGGACAAAATATAAACGGCAGTCCGGCTAAGTGCCGGGCTGCCCTTAATATCAGCCTCTTTAAGACTAACGGTCGATTTTTATCTGCCGGGCCTTACGCCTCAGCGGCAGCCGCTTCCTCTTCCTCGAAGTCGTCGTCGAAATCATCGTCAAAGTCTTCATCATCGAAATCATCATCGTCGTCATAGTCGTCAAAATAGTCCGGCGTAAGAAAACGATAAATGCCGTAAGCAATGGCAGCAATAGCCGCAATAGCTTCAATCAGTCCCTGTAACATATCTCCTATCATTTGTAGTGTTCCTCCCAATGCTTTATAAAAACAATACGGATAGTTTTTGCTGCTATCAATAATATAACACTAACACCCGCTCATTTCCACCGTTTCCGCTGCGTTCACAGAAGTTTAAGAATCAAACGTAAACGAAATCAGCACTTCACGAGCTTTGCAAAGGCAGCCAGCATGACTTTCTGACCGTAATCATCAAATACGACCGTTACCTTGTAATCCTTCGGTCCCTCTTCGATCGCCTTTACAGTTCCCTCGCCGTATTTGACATGGCGGACCCTGTCTCCTTCGATGTAATCCGGTTTGGAAGGCTTGCCAGGCATCCCTTTCTGCAGGGATGACAGTCCGCTCCCGGAGCCCGACATCTTGGCAATGTACGGTTTCTTCGACTCATCTGTGGACGGCTTTTTGTAAACCGCCTTCAGTCTCGGACGCGAACTCCTCGCAGCGGTATTCGCGCCGCCGCGATCCCTTTCTCCGAACTGACTGCCGCCAAACGCCTTTTCTCCGTATTGACTGCCGCCAAACGTTCTTTCTCTGTAAAGGCTCTCACCGAACGGGTCATCTCTGAACGGATTTCCCGACGACAAACCCGCCCCGAATGGACTTAATGCCTCCGGCTCGTCGATCAGATTCTCCGGGATCTCTGTCAAAAATCTGCTCCGGGATCTCTGTCAAAAATCTGCTGGCGGGGTTGTAGTGTACTTCGCCTCGCAGCATGCGCGTTCTGCAATATGTCAGTGTCAGATCGTCCTTTGCCCTCGTTATTCCAACATATGCAAGCCGCCGCTCCTCTTCCTCGGCTTCATCATCGATACTGTTAAGCGCCATCGAACTGGGAAAGACGCCGTCCTCCATACCGGTGAGATAGACATGGGGAAATTCAAGTCCCTTGGCGCTGTGCAGAGTCATCAGAAGGACGCGGTCCTTATCATCCCCCGTCTCGTCGATGGCTGACACCAGAGCGACCTCCTCCAGAAAACCGGCAAGGGTAGGTTCCTCTGCGTTTTCCTCATAGTCCGTGATCTTACTTACAAGTTCATCTACATTGGAAATCCTGTCCTCTCCGTCCTCGTCGTCCGAATCCCTCAGATATGCGTCATACTCTGTCTTAACGATGATATGGCGCAGAAGTTCCGAGAGTCTGTTATTTCCGGCAAATTCCCTAAATTCCCGGATGAGGCTGACAAAACTCTCTATTTTGCCTGTGCTCCTTCCGATTGAAGTGATGTTCCTGCATCTCTCCATCGCTTCGAAAAAAGTGATGTCACGGCTCACGGCGTAATCGGCGATCCGGCTGATCGTTGTCTGACCGATACCACGTCTGGGGACATTGAGGATCCGGCGCACCGCGATCTCGTCCTGGCCGTTCTCCACAGTCTTTAAATAGGCGATCATGTCACGGATCTCTCTGCGGTCGTAGAAATTCGTGCCGCCGACCACATTGTAGGGAACAGAAGCGAGTACGAACCTCTCCTCCAGCGCTCTTGCCTGCGCGTTAGTCCTGTACAGTACCGCGAAATCTCCGTAATGCAGGTCTCTTTCTCTTCTGCATTTTTCTTCAATATCCTCCGCCACGAAAGCCGCCTCGTCTCTCGCGGTATCAAATACACGCACATGTATCTTTTCTCCCGCGCCCTTGTCCGTCCACAGAGATTTGTCTTTGCGGCCGGTATTGTTGCGGATCACGGCGTTCGCGGCGTCAAGAACATTCTGTGTGGACCTGTAATTCTGTTCCAGCTTTACAACAAAAGCGTCGGGATAGACCTTTTCAAAATCCAGAATGTTGCGGATATTAGCTCCCCGGAATCTGTAGATGGACTGATCGTCGTCGCCGACGACGCACAGATTTCTGTATTTGCCGGCAAGGAGCCTTACAAGTTCAAACTGCGCGTTATTGGTGTCCTGATACTCGTCCACCATGATATAGCGGAAACGGTTCTGATAGATTCCCAAAACTTCATCATGGGAGTGGAACAGTTCAACAGTCAGCATGAGAAGATCGTCAAAGTCAACTGCGTTGTTTTTGCGGAGCCTCTTCTGATATTCGTCATACGCGTCCGCGATCCTCTTGCTGCGAAAGCTCACGCCGGTATTTTCTTCTCTGTACTGAAGGGGCGTGATCAGCTCATTCTTGGCTGAGGAGATCTCCGAGAGTATCTCCCTCTCCCTGAGATCCTTGGTATCGATCTTAAGATATTTGCAGACTTCCTTCATCAGGGTCTTCTGGTCATCGGTGTCGTAGATCGTAAACGAAGACTCGTATCCCAGAAGGTCGATGTGACGGCGCAGGATCCGGACACACATGGAATGGAACGTGGAGATCCAGACGCTCTCGGCACCAAAGCCGATCAGGTTATCAACTCTCTCGCGCATCTCTCCCGCGGCCTTGTTGGTAAAAGTGATCGCAAGAATATTCCAGGGGTTCACGCCGCACTCATCCATAAGATAAGCGATCCTGTGGGTGATCACCCTGGTCTTTCCGCTGCCGGCGCCGGCCAGGATCAGGACCGGTCCCTCAGTCCTTTTTACGGCCTCCGCCTGCTCTTTATTTAAATTGTCATAAATGGACATAAACAGTAATCCTTATCAGTCTATTTGATCGTAAACAGTTTCATGTCTTTGTTCTGCTATTCCTTCCGGAATCGGTAACTCCCGGCGTCTCATCCAGAAGTTTTTCGATCAGGAGCTTTCTCAGGTATATATCCGCGCTGAGCTGGCAGATCACATTGAATCTTCGGAGCATTTCGCGGTCTTCCTCCGGCGCGCTCATAAACGCGTTGTCCGTCTCATCAAGGATCTTTTCAACTTCCTCCGGAAAGCGCTCCACATTCCTGCTGACATATCCGAACAATTCCGTATAGACGTCAGACATTGAATAGCGGTGCCTTTTGGCCGCCTGCTGTTCCGCCGATTTAGTCGTAGGCTGTGCGTATTTGTCAGATACAGGTCCCACGATGCTGCGGATATCATCGATGGAGAGAAAGCTCTTCATGTAGTAAATGACCATCAGAAGGAGGATGTGGTCCCTGCCGTATTTCTTTTTCACCGGAGGGATCATAACCTTATTCTTGACGTAATTATTGACCATCGTTTTCGTCAGAAGTTTATCTGCGTCCGATTTGCGGGCAGTCCTTCTCAGGCGCTCTCCGAGAAATGTCAGCACCTGGTCCATATAGAGGTCGTCGCTTCGGGTGCTCATCCTTACTTCCCTTTCCCGCCATGTGCCATTTTCTTCATTTCTCTCGCGTTTTCAAGCGCCGCTTCCGTTATGTGATCCGATCCGAGGAGCCTTGCGATCTCGCGGTCGCTCTCCTCTTCACTCAGTCTGTTTATATGGGTCATGGTACGTCCGTCCACGCTCTCCTTAACAATGCAGTAATGGCTGTCCTGCATAGAAGCGATCTGCGGCAGATGCGTAATGCACAGGATCTGATGATCCGCTGACAGACGTCCCATTTTCTCCGCGACTTTCCATGCTGTCTTCCCGCTGATCCCGGTGTCGATCTCGTCGAAGATAAATGTATGGATCTCATCTTTTCCTGCAAAAACAGTCTTCATGCCGAGCATGATCCTCGAGAGCTCACCGCCGCTTGCGATCTGGTCCAGCGGCCTCATACTCTCTCCGGGATTCATAGAGATATAAAACACAAGTCTGTCATAGCCTCCGGCCGAGATATACTCCTCACCGGAATTGATCCTGCTCTCGAACTCGACCTGCGGGAAGTTGAGATCCATCAGGGCCGCGCTCAGTTTTGCCCCGAAACTCTCCGCCGCTTCCCTGCGCACTTTGCTGAGTTCTTCGCAGAGCCCCAGAAGTTTTGCGTATTCCGCATCGATCTCTCTGCGGAGTCTGTTCCTTCCGTTCTCATAGTCCTCAAGAAACGCGAGTCTCTCCTCCCGCTCGCGCAGAGCATTCAGAATATCTTCTATGCTCCTTCCGTATTTATCTTTGAGATGATTGATCAGGTTGAGCCTGTCCCGGATCTGCTCGAACTCGGAGGGGTCAAAAGTCAGTTCCCGTATATAATCGTTCAGGGACCTGTTGAAATCCGACAAGAGATTTTCGATCTCGGATAATTCATCCGCCAGCTTATCCAGTCCGGGATCGATCCCGCTGACTGAAGCCAGCTCTCTGGCAGCACGGTCAACCGCTTCCTCGGCACTGTGCTCCGAGCCTCCTGTCCACATACCGGTCTGGCCTGCAGCCTCGCTGATCCTGCGGAAATTCTCCATCAGCCTGAAACGGTTCTCCAATTCCCCGTCTTCGCCTTCCCGCACAGCGGCCTCGCTGATCTCATTACACTCATAAGTCAGAAGATCCGCCTCGCGTTTTCTCGCGGCATCATCCAGGTCGTCTTTCTCCCATTCCGCTTTCAGGCTCTTCCACCTGCTGTAACTGTCCCCGACTTTCTCCTTGAGCCCGGAAGCCGTGTCCCCTGCAAATTCATCAACAGTCTGAAGCTGTGCTTCCCTCCGCAGAAGTTTCTGGTTCTCCCGCTGGCCGTATATGTCGATCATGAGTTCCGCGATCTCCCGAAGCTGCCGGAGCGTCACCGACTCGCCGCATACGCTGCACACACTTCTTCCCGGCAGTATTTTGCGCTTAATGAGAATGGTCCCGTCCTCCGGAGCCGGAAGATCCATCTCTTCCAGCTTCCGAAGCTGCCTGTCATTGTCCGTCTGAAAGACCATCTCGATCAGGGCATATTCCGCTCCGGTCCTGATAATGGCCTTGTCCGCCTTTCCGCCCAGAGCCAGATTTACGGAGCCGATAATGATCGATTTTCCTGCGCCCGTCTCTCCGGTCAAAATATTGAGGCCATCCGTAAAGGTGACCTCTTCCTCCTCAATAAGAGCCAGATTCTTAACATGTAAACTAAGCAGCATTCGCCTCTTCCCCTCCCCAAAGGATTCTCATGCTTCTTCAAGCAAGCGGCGCATTTTTTCCTTCAAGATCTCGGCTTCATCTCCGGTCTTCACCGCAGCCATGATCGTATCGTCTCCCGCAATAGTACCGACTACCTCCGGAAGCCTGAGGTTGTCCAGAGCCAGGGCGACCGCCATGGCCATGCCGGATCCTGTCCTGATCACCAGGATATTCTGCGCTGTATCCACACTCTGCACGCTTTCACGCAGAACACGGATGAAACGTCTCTGTTCCTCATTAACAGGAGTTCCCGCCTCATACTTCTGGCCTCCTTTTGACGCGGGAGTCTTAATGAGTCCCAGTTCCCGGATGTCGCGGGAAACCGTAGCCTGCGTCACATTAAATCCGCTGTTTCTGAGCATCGTCGCGAGCTCAGCCTGCGTCTCGATCTCATTATTCCTGATGATCTCCAGGATCTTGTCCAGGCGCTTTTTCTTCATGATATCCTCAACCGTTTCCGACCATTCTTAAGATGACAGTTTCTTATGCAGCGTACTCAGAAAACTCCTTCTGCTGAGTTTTACAAGATTGGTCACTTCCTCCGACCGCCTGATCTCAATGCGGTCCCCGTACTGAAGCGGGAAACTGCTCCCGCCGTCAAATACAGCCTCCGCTTTGATCGCTTCGTTTCTTGTGGTTCTAACCATTTCGATCACAATGGAGTCCTCAGCCGAAAGAACGACGCTTCTTGTGTTGAGCGTATGCGCGCACACTGGCGTCAGCAGCATCAGCTGTGCTTTGGGTTCCACAAGGGGACCTCCGGCTGACAGATTATAAGCCGTGGAACCCGTCGCCGTCGCGACGATAATTCCGTCCGCATTGAGGTTGTTGAGCAGATGACCGTCCACATACACGTTAAAATTCAACGCCCGAAACGCGCTGTTTCTGACAATGACCGCCTCATTGAGCGCGTGCAGGACCCTTCCGCCTTCCACGGTAACGCCGTTTCTCTCTGTCATTCGGCCTTCCAGCATCATCCTGGGTTCGATCTCATAAGCGCCGTCCAGAAGAAGGCTGATCATTTCCTGCCAGTTTCCCTTCTCGACCTCAGCGAGATATCCCAGGGTCCCCAGATTGATCCCGAGGATCGGAACGCCGCTGCCCAGGATCAGATGCGCTGCCCTGATCACGGATCCGTCTCCTCCGATCACGATCACGCAGTCCTTTTCCGGATCAAAATCGATCGCTAATCGTTTCCTGTTCTCATAGTCTTCGGGAGGGATCTGGATGCACTTCTTTCCGTTGAGAAGAAGAAACCCCTTGAGCAAGTTGGTAAACCTGTAGTCAGGGTCTTTTTTTGTATTTGTGATGATGTAAAAGCGGTCCATATCAAAACTTCCGCTTCCCATTTTATGTTTCAGAGTTTGCTCCATAACTTCAATTCGTATCCAGCCGGCTGTGTGAAGCTCCGACCAGCTCCTTTATCTGTTCTTCCGTGACAATACTCCCGGTCTTCTCTGCGCCTTCTTCAGGCTTTTTCAGGTGCATGAGATATTCAATGTTCCCTTCAGGTCCCCTGATCGGGGAATAATCAAGTCCCAGCACCTCAAAGCCGAGCCCTGCTGCCATAGCAGTGACATCTCTCACCACTTCTTCGTGTACCTTGCGGTCTCTTACGACCCCTTTCTTTCCGACCTTGTCCCTTCCTGCCTCGAACTGGGGCTTGATCAGGCATACCATCTCGGCTCCCGGCGTCAGAATCTGCATCGCGGCAGGCAGTATTTTGTCAAGTCCTATGAAAGACACATCCACTGAGGCAAAAGACGGTGCAGGACCATCTCCCAGATCCTCCGGCTTAACATAGCGGAAATTTGTCTTTTCCATACAGACGACCCGAGGGTCGCTCCTGAGCTTCCAGTCCAGCTGGCCGTATCCTACATCGATAGAATAGACCCTCGCCGCACCGTTCTGCAGCATGCAGTCCGTAAATCCTCCTGTAGAGGCGCCGATATCCATACATACTCGATCCGTCAGGTCGATAGGGAAAACCTTCAGGGCTTTCTCGAGTTTGAGTCCGCCCCTGCTCACATACGGAAGCGCCGCTCCTCTCACCTCGATCTGCGCTTCTTCCGGGTCAAAAGACGCGCCGGCTTTGTCTTCTTTGTTTTGATTGACATATACGATGCCCGCCATGATCAGAGCCTTCGCCTTTTCTCTTGATGAGGCCAGGCCCCTTTCCACCAGCAGCACATCCAGTCTCTTTTTTTCTTTCTTCATGTCATTTCGTTCTGGTGATCAGGCCGACGATCAGCTCGCGCAGGAAGTCATTGGAGACAGTCAGGGAGTCATAGAGTTCCAACGCCTCTTCAGACATCCTTCTCACGTCCTCAGCGGACTTTTCAAGGCCGTGCATTGTCACATAAGTAACTTTTCCGTCCTTCTCGTCACTGCCGGTCAGTTTTCCGAGTTCCTCGCTGTCGCCGATCACGTCGAGGATATCGTCCTGGATCTGAAACGCGATCCCGATGTTCTCCGCGATCTTTCCAAGCTTCTCCACATCGCTTCGGGGCGCGCCGGCAAGGATCGCACCGATCTGGAATCCGCTCTCGATCATGCTGGCCGTCTTATGCTTGTGGATATAAGTAAGCGCTTCCCCGCCGGTCTCTTTCGGATTTTTCTCCGCTTCCAGATCCGCGCACTGTCCGCCGACCATCCCATAGATTCCTGCATTGCGCGCCAGAAGTTTCATTGCGTTTACACAGTTAGCCGTCTCAGCAGCGTTCACACAGAGATCAAACGCTTTCACAGCCGTCTCATAGGCATAATTGAGCAGCGCGTCGCCTGTGAGAATTGCCATGCCCTCACCGTAAACCAGCCATGTAGTCTTGCGTCCCCGTCTGTATTCGTCATTATCCATAGCGGGCATATCGTCGTGGACAAGTGAATAGTTGTGGATCATCTCCAGCGCAGCCATAAACGGAGCGGCCAGTTCCTCCCTGCCGCCGTACATCCTGCAGGTCTCATACAAAAACAGCGGGCGAAGTCTCTTTCCTCCCGCCATGACACTATACTGCATTGCCCTGACTACTACCTCGGCGAAGCGGTCGCTTCCCTGAAGTTTGTCCGCGTCAGGGAGCATTTCACAAAGTACTTTCTCGCAATGTGCCGTCTTCCCGGCCAGAATCTCTTCAAAACTCATCTGTCTCCCCCTCTGCGCTCAGCACCAGTACTTTCTTCTCCACTGTGTCGATCGTCTCATTGCAGTAACGAATCAGCTTCATTCCCTGTTCGTAGCAGTTAAAAGACTCCTCCAGGGTTACACCCGGCTCATCCATTTTTGCCAGGATCTTTCCGAGCATATCGAAAGCTTCCTCGATACTCTGTACGTCCTGCGCGGAGGATCCGTTCACAGTCATCCCGCCATTCAGATTATCCATACTCTGTTCTCCTTCACTTAGAGTCCTTTAGCACGCGCAGTGCCTCTGCCTCGATTTTCCCGTCTTTAAGCCGTATGTTCAAAAAATCGCCGCGCCTGACCGCCTCTGCGGTAAGTATCGCTTTTCCGTCCCGGCTGCTTATATAGCCGTAACCGGCGGACAGTCTCGCCAGCGGCGATCGCTGCTCCAGTTTGGCGGCATATACCTGCATACTGTTCGCTGCCTCCGACAGTTTCCTGTCCATCCTGTTCTGAAGGCGCTCTCTGCGGTCCGCTTTCTGTCTGCATTCCCGGATCTTCCTCTCCATCGCAAGCGCCAGTTTTTCTTCCAGCTGAGCCGTATACATTCTTCTGTCGCGGATCCTCGACGAGGGAGACAGATGCACAAGTTCCCTCCTCAGGCTCTCAGTATTTCTCCGAAGTACCCTGATCTGATCTTCCATTGCCGCCACGAGCCTGCCTGAGTAATGTTCCAGATCCCGCACGAACTGATCATAGGAAAACACAGCCAGTTCCGCCGCTGCCGAAGGGGTCGGCGCCCTCAGATCCGCCACGTAATCAGTAATCACAGTATCCGTCTCATGTCCCACCGCGGAAATGATCGGCGTGCTGCAGGCAAATACCGCCTCCGCTACGGACTCCTCGTTGAAAGCCCACAGGTCTTCCAGTGAACCGCCGCCTCTTCCTATAATGATCACATCTACGCCGTATTCGTCGAGTCTGCGGATTCCCTCACATATACTTGCCGCGGCTTCCTGTCCCTGGACAATAGCAGGATACAATATGATCTGCAGGTATGGGTCTCGCCGCAGAGAGATGTTTATGATGTCCTGTACCGCAGCGCCGGTGGGCGCTGTGACGACTCCGAGCTTCTTTATGTAGCGGGGCACGGGCTTTTTGTACATCTCGTCAAACATTCCCGATTCCTCAAGTCTGCGCTTGAGTTCCTCATACCTCGCGTTAAGAATGCCGGCACCGTCCCGGATGATCCTGCCAGCGTACAGCTGATAGCTGCCGCTTCTCTCATAAACATCCACTTCGCCTGATACGATCACCTGATCGCCTTCCTGCATGCGAAAAGAAAGGCCTCGTCGGCGCCCCGCGAACATTACGCAGGAAAGCGTGCCCGAGGCATCTTTCAAAGTGAAATAAATATGACCTGATGAATGATACTTGCAGTTGCTCACTTCTCCGCGGACAAGAACGCCGTGAAGAAGATCGTCCTGCTCAAACATCCTCTTTACATACCGGTTGATCTCCGATACAGAAAATATCTTTCTCATATTCTCCTTGTAATATATGTCTCGCCCTTGCGCTCAGAAATGCTGCCGCCTGAAGCCGATCCGGAGCGGGAAGTCTTCTCAACCTTGTCTGAGGAAGATCTCTTACTTCTCTCCTTGCCGGAAATACCGGCCAGAACACCGTTAATAAAGGCGCCCGAGCCGTCTTCTCCGAACTTCTTCCCGAGTTCCACGGCTTCGTTGATGGCAACGCCTGTAGGAACAGAGTCGTCATAAAGGATCTCGTATGTTCCGAGACGAAGGATCGCAAGTTCAACTTTGGGAAGACGGTTTACCGTCCATCCCTCGAGCTTGTCGTTCAGCGCCCCGTCAATCTCCTCAATATTCTCCAGGATCCTGCTGCACTTGCCGGTGATATACTCCCTGTCTTTTTCGGTGACAGTCATATCCCCGCTGTCAAAAAAGAACTCCGCCTGTTCCTCCATCTCCGCAGGATCATTAAATTCTGTTCTGAAAAGCAGCTTAAAGATCTGCTCTCTCAAACTCTTCCTGTTCATATAACCCGTCTTTCAATCATTAGTCGTTCAT
>CACZJD010000098.1 GCA_902781325.1 uncultured Lachnospiraceae bacterium | reverse complement strand
GCTTCTGGTCCAGCTTGCGTTTATGTATCTGTTCGCGAGATTTGTGATCTTCCGCTTTATGGGAAGAGATTACGACGCGGCCGTCATCACAGCAGGTACCTGCGGCTTCGGTATGGGCGCAACACCCAACGCCATGGCCAATATGCAGGCGATCTGTGACAAATACGTGCCTTCCATCAAGGCGTATCTTCTGATCCCGATCGTGGGAAGCTTGTTCGCGGATTTTATAAATTCGCTCGTTATCACGTTTTTCATCAACCTGGTATGACGCAAGGAGGTAATTTCAGGATGAACCTGAAGAAACTATTTCATATAGAGAAAGATGACAATGTAGCGGTGCCCGAGATCCATTCCGATAATTTCGACGAACTTCAGGATAAGGCCGATCAGGAGGAAAATGCGGAACTTGAGAAAAAAGACATTGTTTATGACAATGTTGCGATTCCCGAGATCCATTTCCATCACAAAAAGAAGTCAAAATAGTGTATTATAAATACAGTCTTCCGGTTCAGATGTTTAAACTGTAAATCGTTTACTGACAGGAGATGTGCTATGAAAACAATAACGAAGGGGAAAATGTGGTGTTTCGCAATAGGACAGTTCGGCTGGTCGCTGCTGTCGGCGCTGATCACGAACTGGCTTGTCTACTTCTATCAGCCGGATGCTGATTCCATTGCTGCTGGACAGACACTGTTTATCCCGCAGGGCCGTGTAATTTTCGGAGTTGCAACGGTCATCGGCGGCATTGCGGCGCTGGGAAGAGTATTCGACGCCGTGACGGATCCCATGATCGCCAATCTTTCCGACAGATCTAAGAACCCTAAGGGAAGAAGAATTCCCTTCATGCAGAAGATCGCGATTCCTTTCGCGCTGATCACGGTCCTCGTTTTCTGGGCGCCTGTGAACGCGATCTCCGGCGTAAACTGCGTCTGGCTCCTGGTTACGCTCCTCCTGTTCTATCTGTTCATGACGACTTATTGTACACCGTATAATGCTCTGATCTCTGAGCTGGGAACCAGGACACCCGCATCAGTATTTCAACCTATATCTCGGTGACATTCCTTCTTGGATCTGCGATCGGCTATGCCGCTCCTTTCATCTGGGGCGCGCTGGAGCCTTCCATGGGCAGAGTCACGGCTATCAGGATCACCTTCGCGATCCTGGCTGCCATCGGCCTGATCGCTCTTTTGGTTCCCACCTTTACCATCAATGAGAAGGAGTATGTGCACACCGTTCCTTCGAACGACGACGCGTTCACTTCCCTGATCAAGACCTTCAAGAATCACGACTTCCGCATTTTTGTCGGCAGCGACGTCCTCTATTTCCTGGGACTTACGATCTTCCAGACGGGACTTCCCTTCTTCATCACATCCCTGATGAAGCTGCCGGAGACCTTCACGACGATCCTCTATGTAGCCATGACCCTTCTCTCTTTTGCTTGCTATATGCCGGTCAACGCGTTGGCGCACCGCATGAACAAGAAGAAATTGGTATTGATCGGTTTTGTCGGTCTTGCTATCGTCTATTTGATCACAGCGGTCTCCGGACTCATGGGCGGCTCCGGTCTGGTATTCGGCATCATAATTGTCTGTGCGGCAGCTTTCCCTATGGCGATCCTCGGAATCCTTCCCCAGGCGATCGTCGCGGATATCGCGGAGGCGGACGCAGTGATCACGGGAGAGAACCGCGAGGGCATGTACTTCGCGGCAAGAACGTTCGCTTTCAAATTCGGCCAGAGTATTGCAATGCTGGTGTTCACTGCTTTCGCCAGCATCGGAACTGAAACGGGACTTGGTTACCGGATCGCAGCAGTATCTGCGGCAGTGATCTGTCTTGCCGGAGCGCTGATCCTGTCCCGCTACAATGAGGAGAAGATTTTAGGTATCATCGTACCGGACAAGAAATAAGACCAGAGGTAGAACAATATGCCCGCTCAGAAATACACAGCTATTTACGAGGATCTGAAACAAAAGATAGAAGAGGGTCTCTGCGCGGCTATGAAGTGCCGGTGAGCGGCATGCCTTCGGGAGAGATCCTGATCTGCAACTATGCTGAGGCAGGAGAAAGCGGCATTCTGAAACCTTTCGAGGCATGAGCGATCAGAGGCTGAAAGTAAGAATACTTAAAGAAATGTTTAAAGGGCAGTGCCTGCGGCACTGCCCTGTTTTTCTGTTCGGATATACCGGGTAAGGAGGCAAATTCATTTGCTCTCCGGAACCTGAAGGAGATGGAAGGTCCTCAGATCGTAATCCAGGATCCCGTCTTTTTTCATATTCGCCAGTTCCCGTGAGAGCGCGCTGCGGTTCGTACACAGATAATCCGCCATTTCCGAGCGGCTCAGGGGGATCGTCACTTTCATGGAACCGGTCTTCTGAGCTTCCAGGGAGAGATAAGCCAGAATCTTCTCGCGGAGAGAGGATTTGGAGGTGATCTCGATCTTCTCCGTCAGTGCGGCATTTCTGCGGCTGAGCAGATCAAACAGGTTCCTGGAAAGCTTGTGGTGGAAGGGACACGAGTTCCTGCAGGGATGCAGGATCCTGTCCGCCGGTATTATGAGGATCGTGGTGGGCTCCGCTGCTTTGAAGAGGATTCCCCGTTCACTCAGGTTTTCTCCCATCAGCATCTCCCCGAAGATCCCGTCATCTCCGGTATAGGTGAGAAAGGTCCGGCGGCCCCATATATCCTCTTTAATGATATGAATGCAGCCGGAGATGACGATCCCGATCTGGCGGGACGAGTTCTCCGTAGCTGCAATGATCTGGTCTTTCTGATAGGTCTTCTCTCTGCAGCCCAGACAGTTCATAAGGGTACGACAGTCGGTCAGTGAGATATCGCGGAACATCGGATGCGTCTGAAATGCGTGAATCAGCAGGTCACTCATAAAAACTCCTATCGAATAGTGCATATCTTGTGAAATCAATAACATTATAGGACAACTATGTTGCGAGCGCAACACATGCAGTTAGTTATGCATGTTATAATTAATAAGATAATTCAGGATTCTTTGTGTTAGATTGTACAAACTGACCAAAGGAGGGAGTAGGAAATGGAGGAGACAATGAAAAGAATACAATCAACCTGCAATTTCTGCGCGATTGACTGTAATCTGGACTTCTGTGTGGAAAACGGCCGGATCGTCAGGACGATCCCTACCAAGGGATATCCTGTCAACGACGGATTCAGCTGCATCAAGGGATTGTCGCTGAGCAAACAGCAGACGACAGTGAAACCCGATGCGCTGCCCAAGATCCGGCAGGCAGACGGAACCATGAAGGAAGTTTCATGGGATGAAGGCTTCCGGCATGTCGCGGATAAGATCAAGGAGATCCAGGCAAAATATGGAGCGGAGAGTGTTGCCGGCATCAGTACCGGCCAGCTGACTCTTGAGGAGTTCGCTATCTTCGGCCATGTAATGAGAAACTATCTGCAGACGAACGTGGACGGTAATACCCGTCTGTGCATGGCGACCGCTGCTGTAGGTCACAAGCAGACTTACGGTTACGACGCGCCCGGCTACACACTCAAAGATCTCGAACTGTCCGATACGATCATCTTCATCGGCGCAAACCCTGTTGTCGCGCATCCCATTGTCTGGGGACGCGTGCGCCAGAACAAGGTGCCCGGCCATAAGATCATCGTCATCGATCCCAGAAAGTCCGAGACCGCGATGAACGCGGATTACTGGTATGGGTTAAAGCCCAGGAGCGATCTCAAACTGATGTATACGATCGCCAACATGCTGATCGAGAAGGACTGGATCGATCACAAGTTCATTGAAGAGCACACCAATAAGTTTGACGAGTTCGCGGCATTCGTGAAGGACTTCACCCTTGAGAAGGGGGTGGAAGCTACAGGTCTTTCCGCGGAGCAGATCACTGAACTCGTAAACCTCATCCACAATGGCAAGGCTGTCTCTTTCTGGTGGACCATGGGCGTCAACCAGGGCTATGAGGCTGTCCGCACGGCGCAGTCCATCATCAACCTGGCCCTGATGACCGGAAATATCGGCAAGCCCGGAACCGGAGGAAACTCCATCACCGGACAGTGCAACGCCATGGCATCCCGCCTCTTCAGCAATACCACATGCCTGTTCGGCGGCGGTGATTTCACGGATGAAAATGAGAGAGCAAGGATCGCTGAACTGACCGGTATCGACGTTGACCACGTCGCGAAGAAACCTACGATCCCTTACAACATGATCGTGGAAGGCATCAACGCCGGCAAGATCAAGGGTCTGTGGATCCTCTGCACGAATCCCAGACACAGTTGGACCAATAACGAGACCTTCGCGGAAGCGACCAAGAAACTGGAGCTCTTTGTAGTCCAGGATATCTATGACAATATCGAGAGCGCGGAGGACGCGACTGTATATCTGCCCGTAGTCCCCGGCATTAAGAAAGAAGGCACTTACATCAACCTCGAGCGCAGACTTTCCGCTCTGCGTCAGGTGCTGCCCCGCGGCGAGAACGAGATCTCTGACTATGAGTGCATCCTCGGTGTAGCGAAAGCGCTCGGAATGGGCAAGGCGATCGAGAAATGGGAAACTCCCAGAATGTGCTTCGATATGCTGCGCGAGATCTCCAAGGGCAAACCTTGCGACTTCAGCGGCGTCAAATGGGATGAGCTCACCGGATCCCACGGCAGACAGTGGCCGTATCCCGAGGGAAGAGAAGCAGAGTTCGCAGATGAGGAGAGAAGACTCTATGCGGACGGCAAGTTCTTTACACCGAACCAGAAGGCGAACTTCATGTTTGAAGAACCCCTTCCGAATCCTTATGTGCCGAATGAAGAATTCCCAATCGTGTTCAACACCGGCCGCGGAACTGTCGGACAGTGGCACACTCAGAGCCGCACCAAGGAAGTCAAGTTCGTGGAAGACGTCTCCCTCAGCAAAGCGTATCTGTACATGAATACGAAACAGGCAGAGGAGAACGGGGTCCATGAGATGGATAAGATCCGTGTCTATTCCGTCAACGGACAGAATGCGGACTTCTTTGTCAAGATCACGGACAATGTACCTTACAACCAGCTGTTCGCGCCGATCCACTACATCGAGTGCAATAAGCTGACACCTTCCAACTATGACAAGTATTCCAAAGAGCCCAACTATAAAGGCGGAATCTGTCGTTTTGAGAAGATCTGATGCCGACGGGTAAGGAGGTAGATTATGTATAGAATCAAAATAGACCGAAGCCGCTGCATCGGATGTCTCACCTGTGTGACTGCCTGCGTGGTCAGCCATGAGACGGAGAGCGGCGACGCCCGCAACAGGGTCGTAATTGACAGTGAGACTAAGCCTGCTCCTATATTTTGCCGTCACTGCGAACACCCCGAGTGCGTTTATACCTGTATGACCGGAGCTATGAAGAAGGACCCTGAGACCGGATATGTCACTTACGACAAGGAGCAGTGCGCAAGCTGCTACATGTGCGTCATGTCATGTCCTTTCGGTATCCTGAAACCGGACAGCATCCACTTCCGCGAGATCATGAAGTGCAATATGTGCGTCCACAGAAGCGAAGACGGAAAGACCGCCAACCCCATGTGCGTGGAGAAATGTCCCATGCATGCCATCACTCTCGAGGAGGTGAAATGATATGAAGTATGTTGTCATCGGTTCCTCCGCGGCGGGTGTCAACGCCATCAGGGAACTGCGCAGACTTGACAAGGAGTGTCAGATCGTCCTGATCTCCAAGGACAAGGACATCTACTCCCGCTGCATTCTTCACGAGTATCTGGCAGGAAAGAGAACAATCGAGAGACTGCGTTTTGTCGAGAAAGATTTTGAAACGCTCTATAAAGTCGACTGGATGAAGGGCAGAGAGGCGATCGGCCTCGACAGGGAGAAGAAGGAAGTGATCCTGGACGGAGACGAGAGAGTATCCTACGACAAGCTCCTGATCGCGACCGGCTCCCATACTTTCTTCCCTCCGATCAAGAATATGCTCGGTTCTCCGAACATGATCGGATTCCGCAACATCGACGACATCGAGGTTCTCAAGGAAGTGGCGAAGACCAAAAAGAATATTGTGGTCCTCGGCTCCGGTCTTGTCGGCATTGACTGCGCGACAGGTTTTCTGGAACTGGGCGTCAAGGTCGTCCTGTGCGACTTCGCCGGCTGGCTTCTCAATAAGCAGCTCGATCAGAAAGCGGCACAGGCCTATATCGACGCATTTGCGGCGCACGGAGTTGAGCAGCACTATGGCGTCGGTGTCAATGAAGTGACGATCAATGACAAACACGAGATCACGGAAGTCATCCTCAGCGACGGCACTGTGATCCCCTGCGACTTCTTTGTAGTCACAGCGGGCGTACGCTCCAACGTGGAGTTCCTGGCGGACAGCGGCCTTGAACTGAGCCGTTTCGGTCTTGTCTATGATGAGACCGGCAAGACCAGCGATCCCGATATTTACGGAGCCGGCGACGTCTCCGGCACGAGCCCGATCTGGCCTGTGGCAGTAAAGGAAGGCATGATCGCCGCGGCGAATATGGCCGGATACAACGAGAAAATGACGGACTTCTTTGCAAGTAAATCCACGATGCGCTTCCTCGATATCAGCACAATGTCCCTGGGCAACGTGAATCCCGATCCCGCTGATGAGACCATCAAAGTGGAGACTTACGAGAAGGGCGGAGTCTATAAGAAGATCGTCCATAAGGACGGAATGATCATCGGCGCGCTCCTTCAGGGAGATCTGGCTTACGGCGGAGTTCTGCAGCAGATGATCGCAAGAAAGATAGATGTGCGCAGAGTTAAAAAGCCGCTGTTTGATATCGATTACTCTGATTTCTTCCACATCCGGGAAAACACCTACGAGTTCTACTACGATTGAGAACCGTTTCTGAGACCAGACCTTCTGCGACGGGGGCTGCCAAGGGGGAGACAGCCCCGGCCGGGTCTGTGATCATTCCATATGAAAAGGAGAAAGTAAACAATGAGTCGTTTAGAAAGAATACCGGTACCCTGCATTGCCACATTCCTGAGTTTTCTCACATTGGGAAATGTATACGGCGGCCTTGGCTTTGTATGGCTTCGCTACCTGATCATGGCCCTCGGGACTATTTTTATTGTCTGCTATATCCTGAAGATCGCCATGTTTTCAGGAACCTGCCTTAAAGAGTACGATATGACGATCCCCGCGAGTCTGTACGGCGCGTTCAGCATGGTGCTCATGGTGCTCGGAAGCTTTTACTATGAGATCGGTCTTCCTTTCGGAAAAATCATCTGGTTTATCGCGGTAGCGATCCACTGTGTGCATATCATCGTGTTTACGATCAAGCATGCGTTTGGAAAAGTGATCATTCCCAAAGATTTCACGAACATGATGCCCAGCTGGTTTGTGACCTACAATGGCTGGATGGTTGCCTGTGTCACCGGCGGCAAGATGAACGCGGGCCCGATCCTTAAGCTCATCACGATCTACGGCTGCATCATCTATGTAGTCATTGTTCCCTTTATGATCTGGAGACTGCTCAATGTAGAGATCAAGAACGCCGCCTATCACACAATGGCCGTTTTGCTTGCGCCCTGCAGTCTCTGCGTCGTCAGCCTTATCAATGTCAACGGACAGAATAACGGCATCGTTCTGACATTTATGTACATCTGCGTTCTGGCTTCGCTGGCATTCATCCTGTATAAACTCCCGGATTTCTTCTCTTTTGATTTCTATCCGGGATTTGCGGGCCTCACATTCCCTATGGCGATCGGCGTTGTGGCGTCCCAGAAGATGGCGGGATACCTGACGGAGAAGGGAAGTGAAGCTCTTGGAAATGCGGTAACGCAGCTCGCCGGTCTGCAGATCTTTGTGACCACCATGCTGGTGGGATATGTGATGCTGATGTTCCTCAGAATGTTCCTGAAAAAGCAGAAAAGGGGATGAATAAAGAATAGCGGCGCTGTCCGGTAATGTTTTTCGGAGGTCATTACAGCAGAAGGGAGGCAAAAATTGGGATATATTCTGACAAAAGAGGCTTTTGACAGAGCCCTTAAGACACTCGCCCGGGAGAGGCTGATCTACGCACCTGTCCTCAAAGTGGGTGAAGGAAGATTTACGGATACGGATGTTATCCGCTACGACTATGTGACAGAGCTGTCGCAGATCGAACTCTCCAAAAAATCAGATTACGCGTTTAAGGAGATCCTGACACCGCTGTCCGAGACACTTTTCTTCTTTACAGAGAACGAAGTGAAGACGGCAGACCGGGATCAGAGGGAAGTGATCGTATTCATGAAGAGCTGCGACATGCACGCTGTGCGCCGCCTGGATCAGATTTATCTGAATAATGGCATCGAGCAGGATCCTTTCTACAAAGAGATCCGGGACAGAGTCAAATTTGTCCTGATCGGCTGTCAGAAGTCCGGCGCGGACTGCTTCTGCGTGGATATGGGCACCAACAAAACGACAGACGGTTATCTGTTCTCTGTCGATGTGATCGGCGATGAGATCCACTGTGACGTCAAGTGTGAGGAGTGCGCGAAGATCTTCGCGGAGTGCGGCGGAAAAGAAGAAGCTGTGGAACCGAAATACGTCACAGAAAATGCGACGCACGTAACGATTCCGGAATACATTCCGAACAGCATCTATAAGAACCCTGTATGGGATGAGTACAGCTCACGTTGCATCGGCTGCGGCCGCTGCAACTTTGTATGTCCCACCTGCACCTGCTACACAATGCAGGATGTGTATTATACAGAGAACGGCAAGGTCGGCGAGAGAAGAAGAGTCGGCGCGTCCTGCATGGTGGACGGTTACACCAATGTCGCAGGCGGCGGCCAGTAC
This sequence comes from uncultured Lachnospiraceae bacterium, assembly GCA_902781325.1. Classification (GTDB taxonomy): domain Bacteria; phylum Bacillota; class Clostridia; order Lachnospirales; family Lachnospiraceae; genus CAG-791. Next base: position 291 of record CACZJD010000098.1, on the reverse strand, counting down.
AGAAAGACCAAGGGCGAGAGAATGCGCTTCAAAGTCCTTCACAAGATCTTTGATTTCAGAAAGAGATTCGGCTATGACATGTGCGTCGGCTGCGGCCGCTGTGACATGGTATGTCCCGAGTACATTTCGTTCTCCGCGTGCATCAACAAGGTGAACAAGGCAGTAGAGGAGGTGCAGAATGGGAGCAACTAATATGCAGAACAATCCTTATGTGCCCTGGCCTTCCAAGATCCTGGATGTGATTAAACATACACAGAAGGAATACACATTCCGCATGGAGTATGTGGGAGA
>CACZJD010000097.1 GCA_902781325.1 uncultured Lachnospiraceae bacterium | reverse complement strand
CAGGCCGGTTCGGGCGTCAGAGAGCGGTAACGCTGTGCAGCAGACCCCGGCGGCGCAGGAGACTCCGGCAGCGCAGCAATCCGCAGAGCCGGACCCTTCCATACCCCTCAAAGTCACTGCAATCGACTTCGGCTGGGAAGGCTGGGGAGACGGCACGATGATCGAGAGCAAGGGAGAGTGTATGCTGATGGACACTTTCATGCCCGACTGCGAGGATACACTCAAGGAGTTCCTGCTGGACAACGGATACACGGAGTTTTCCCTCTATCTCTCCCATTTTCACGCGGATCATTTCGGCAATATGAGAAATATCATGTGGGATGACCGCTTCAAGGTCAAGGCAGTCTATATGCCTGACGACGCGTATCTCTGGGCGACGGACAACGACTACGCCGACCTGCTCGGGTGGTTCCACAGTATGGATATAGCGATCAGAGAGCTGGCGGTGGAGAAAGGAATCCCGCTCATCGTACTTCATCCTGGGGACAGCTTCCGGATCGGAGACGCGAAGGTGGAGATCCTGTACGGCACCACTTACGAGAGCGATGATCACGACCGCGAATATCTCAACAACAATTCCCTTGTGGCGCGGATCACAGGCGGCGGGATCCGGTATCTGACCTGCGGCGACACAGGGGCAGAGGTTGAGAAGAAGATTCTCGATGAGGGGATCGATGTCTCGGCGGATCTGTATAAGATGAGTCATCACGGCGGCGATACCGGCAACAGTTATGAATTTATGGAAGCAGTGAATCCGTCTTTCGGCTTTTTCAACAGCACGGACGACGCGCCTGACAGTTTCGCATATGGCTGGGTGGAGACTCCCGTGAGGAATCTGATGGAGTTTGCCAACGTGTACAGTTCCAGATATAACGGAAACGTTACATTCAAGGCCAGGGACGGCGTGATCACAGTGCGGGCACAGAGGAACCGGACGCTGAAGATCATGACCTACCGGGGAGAAGACGGGACCGGGATTTCTATGACATATCAGCAATTCAATAATCGCCAGGAGCCGAAGGATACGGAAAAAATGAAGGCGGCGGGAGCTGCTGCAGCCGAAAAACGAGGAATTCTTCCTGCGTTGTACTATTAGGAAACAAAATACTTACAGCCAATAAGAAAAGGGGCTGTCGCCAAGCGCAGGTTTTTATACCGTGCGCTTGGCGACAGTCCCTTATTTGTTGGAGTGATTAAGCCAAGGGATACCACCAGGAAAGGCAGCAGCCAAGGACCTGGTGAAGTATTCACTCTTCAACGACCTGGAAAATATAAAACTTTAAATAATAGGACTCATCCGACGACCACAGAATCGGGTGATCGGGCGCCTGCGTCCGGAATTCCACCTGGCGGAGCCTGCGGTGCGCGTCTCTTGCCGCCTCGCCGATCGTCTTTTTAAAGAGTTCGGGGTCCATGAAGTGGGAGCAGGAGCAGGTGACGAGATAACCGCCGTTTTTTACGAGTTTCATGGCCGCTTTGATGGAATTGCGGGATTTGGTGAAGGCAGGAGGATCCAGAATGACCACATCGTACTCCTCACCCTTTTCGATGAGTTCGGGCAGCAGGGCGAATACGTCGCGGCACAGGAATGAGACCCGGTCTTCCACGCCGTTGAGGCGGGCGTTTTCCTGCGCCTGTTCTACAGCGAGATCGGAGGCATCCACTGCGACAACGGACGCGGCGCCTGCAATAGCAGCATTCAAAGCGAAAGAGCCTGTGTGCGTGAAGCAGTCCAGTACTTTCGCGCCGCCGCAGAGGCGGTGGATCGCGCGCCGGTTGTCCTTCTGGTCCAGGAAGAAACCGGTCTTCTGAGCGGTAAGGAACCCTTTCTCCCTGGGCATGCCCTCAAGCTCGCGGACTTTGGCGTCGCTGCGCTCGTAAATGCCGCGCACCGTAATGCCGTCTTCGGCCAGAACGCGCACCAGCGCGGCCAGCAGGTATCCCTTGAGGCGGTCGATGCCGAGGGCCAGAGATTCAACGACGAGAATATCCTCATATTTGTCTACAGTCAGGCCCGGCAGGAAATCGGCTTCTCCGAACAGGAGACGGCAGCTGGAAGTGTCGATGACCTTTTTCCGGTACTCCCATGCGCTGCGCACCCTCTGTGTCAGAAAGGCCGGAGTTACCGGATTGTCGTGGCGGCGGGAGAGAAGGCGGACCGTGATTTTGGACTTACGGTTGACGAAACCGTAGCCCATGAAATATCCGTCGAAATCTTCCACAGATATGATATCGCCGTCCTCGAAATCTCCGCGGAACTGAGCGATCTCGTTGTCATAGACCCACAGACCGCCTGCCTTGATGGTGCGGCCTTCTCTTTTTTTCAGGACGGCCGCCGCGTCGACGGACAGGTCCTTCAGACTGTTTATGTCGTAATTATCAGCGTCAAAAGATAGCATAATACCCTTTCCTTCGTGAATGTCTTATAGTCAGCGGGAATCATTATCGGACTATTTGACGAGGGAGTCAAGTTTCTTCTGAAGTACAGCCACTTTCTCTTCCTGAGACATCCCTTCCGCTGTCCATTCCGACAGAGAGGATCTGGGGAACAAAGGAGAGAGGTCTTAAGTTTGCGCATCAGAGTAAACTCCTTTCAAGTTGCGATTGAAGAATTCTTACATATTATGATTATAGCGGTCAGGCACGGAAAATTGAACACCCGCGGTCCGGCAGCGGCTGCATTACAGAGTTAACGTAAAAATGCAGTATTCTTGACTGCATATGATAAAAAGACTATTCTATTAAGATAGATCAGAACACGATATTCACAGTATACTTTGACGCGCAGCAGTCCATAAGAGGAGATCGATGCAAGGAGGGCTTATGAACAAGGATAAAGTTGCTGTTTTGACGGATTCGGGATGTGACGTTCCCCAGAATTTCAGAGAGAAGTATAAAATTTTCATGCTGCCTCTCCGTGTCATGTACCCGGAGAAAGACTATGAGGACGGCGTTAACATCGACCCCATGATGGTATACCGCCGCTTCCCGGATGAGTACCCCAGCACTTCAACACCGTCGCTGGCGGAGGTGCAGGATATATTTGACGAGATCCGCGAAGAAGGCTATGAGAAGATCATAGCAGTGACAATTTCCAGCGGCCTGAGCGGGACGTTCAACACGATCCGTCTCGCGGCGGAGCAGCAGGACGAACTGGAAATCTTCGTCTTCGATACAAAGAATATCTCTGTGGCGTCGGGAATCTGGGCAATCTGGGCGGCGACGAAGCTGGAAAACGGCTGGTCATTCGAGGAAGTGAAGACAGGCCTTCAGAATAAGATCTACGATTCAAAAGTCATGTTCTATATGGACACCCTCAAGTACCTCAAAAAGGGAGGACGGATCGGAAAGGTGACTTCCGTAGTGGGCGAAGTGCTCAATTTAAAGCCGATCATCTCCTGCAACGAAGAAGGGATCTACTATACGGTGGGACTGATCCGCGGAGCCAAGCAGGGCAAGAAGAAACTGCTTAATGAGATGTTTCAGTTCTGCAAAGGTCATCACTGCTGGATCATCATAGGGCACGGCGACGCCAACGAGGAGGCAGGAAGGATGTTGGAGCTGGTGGAGACTCAGCTGACGAGCAAGGAGATCCTCTTTGTCAAGCAGATCAACGCCACGCTGGCGATCAATACAGGCCCCGGCCTGGTAGGTCTGTGCGCGCTGCTTGATCCGTAATGTGAAAAAAATTCAACAGCGATAGTAAGAAAATTTCATATTTACACTGGAAAAATCAGGAACAGAGTAATATAATTGTTCGGGAATGCACCACATTAAAGTGATGAATTATAGAAAACTCATATAAGTGATCAGGAGGAAACAGTAATGGTTGCGAAGAAAGACATTGATTGGGGAAATCTCGGATTCAGCTATCATGTGACAGACAAGAGATATGTGTCCATGTATCAGGACGGCAAATGGGATGACGGCGCTCTGATTTCCGACGACAAGATCGTCATGAGCGAAGATGCCGGCGTTCTGCAGTATTCCCAGTCAGTCTTTGAGGGACTCAAGGCCTATGAGACGGAAGACGGCCACATTGTATGCTTCCGCCCCGACCTCAACGCGCAGAGAATGTATGATTCCGCACTGCGTCTGGAAATGCCGCCTTTCCCTGTAGACAGATTCGTCGAGGCCGTTAAGGAAACAGTCAGGGCCAATGAAGCGTGGGTACCGCCCTATGGAACGGGTGCTACACTTTATATCCGTCCTTACATGTTCGGCATCAGCCCTGTTATCGGCGTAAAGCCCGCTGACGATTATATGTTCCGTATTTTTACAACTCCCGTCGGCCCTTACTTCAAAGGCGGCGCCAAGCCCATCGTCGTCCGCGTCAGCGACTTTGACCGCGCGGCCCCGAGAGGAACCGGCCACATCAAGGCAGGCCTCAACTACGCGATGAGCCTTCACGCGATCGTAGACGCTCATAAGGAAGGTTTTGCGGAGAATATCTACCTGGATCCCGCCACAAGGACCAAGCTGGAAGAGACCGGCGGCGCTAATATCCTTCTGGTTGATCAGGACAACACTCTGGTCATCCCTGCGTCAGACAGCATTCTTCCTTCCATCACCCGCCGCAGTATCCACTATGTGGCTGAGAATTATCTGGGCATGAAGGTCGTGGAGAGAGAAGTTCTTCTGTCAGAAGTTGAAAACGGCGATTTCAAGGAGTGCGGACTCTGCGGCACAGCGGCCGTTATCTCCCCGATCGGCAAGATCAACGACCACGGCAAGGAGATCGAGTTCTCCAACGGTATGGAAAAGATGGGCCCCGTCATGCAGAAGCTGTATGATACTCTGACCGGCATTCAGATGGGCAGGATCGAAGCTCCGGAGGGATGGATCGTAAGGATCGACTGACGACAAAGCTGTCACTAAGAGAACAACGCGAATCTGAAAGTGTTTGCGAGTGCCTCCCGCAAAGTCCGAAGCGGCCTGCAGTGGTGGAGAGTCTGTAAATATGTTAAAATAGAGCGGATATAAACAAATTCGCTCAAGGAGGTTTTTAATATGAAGGCACTTATACTGGCAGCAGGGTTCGGCAAGAGGCTTCGCCCTATCACAAATACAATCCCCAAGTCCATGGTGAAAGTAAACGGAACACCGCTTCTGTGCAACGCGCTCAACAATGTAACGGCCTGCGGCATCACGGAGATAGGAATCGTTGTCGGCCACATGGCTGACTATATCAGGGAGAAGATCGGAGACGAATGGAACGGCGTTCCGGTCCGATATTTTGAAAACGCGAGATATCTTGAGACCAACAACGTGGTCTCCCTGTATAAAGCGGCTGACTTCTGCGATGACGACATGATCATGCTCGAGTGTGATATCTACTATCACAAGGAGATGATCGAGAGACTGCTCGAGGGCAAGGGTGAGTGCTCCATTCTGGTGAGCCCCTTTAACCCCGCGACAATGGACGGATCCGTGATCCGCGTCGACGGAGACAAGGCGTTGGAACTGATCTTGGGCAAGTGGCAGGACGCGGACTTCGATTACGCGCCGACCCGCAAGACAGTCAATATGTACAAGTTTGAGAAGGACTTCGTGAAGAACAAATATATGCCGCTGATCCGCTGGTATGTGGAATCCATGGGGGAGAACAGCTACTACGAGAAAGTTCTCGGAAGCCTGATGTACTATCGCGAGTGCGATTTCAGGATCGTGGAAGTGCCCGAGGAGATGTGGTGCGAAGTAGACGATGCCGACGACCTTGCGAGAGCGAGAGCCAGATTCGGCGAATAAGCGTATTTAGGCAGAGCCGCAATGCGGTCTCTGAATGAAATAAAATGAGAGGTACCAAAGATGAGTGAGAAGAAAATGATGCTCGGCAATGCGGCGATTGCCAGAGGTGTGTGGGAAGCCGGCTGCAAGGTCTCTTCCGCCTATCCCGGAACGCCCAGCACGGAGATCAGCGAGGAACTGGTGAAGTATCCCGAAGTTTACGCGGAGTGGGCTCCCAACGAGAAAGTAGCTGCGGAGGTCGCGATCGGCGCTTCTATCAGCGGAGTGAGATCGTTCTGCACCATGAAGATGGTGGGATTGAATGTGGCGGCAGATCCGCTGTATTCCTTCTCCTATATCGGATGCAACGGCGGAATGGTAGCTGTTGTGGCCGACGACCCCGGTCTGTACAGCTCGCAGAATGAGCAGGACACCAGAATGGTCTGCCGCGCGGCGGCGATCCCCTGCATGGAACCCGCGGATTCCCAGGAAGCCAAGGATTATATCAAATACGCTTATGAGATCAGCGAGAAGTTCGATACGCCGGTCATCGTAAGGACCACGACCCGTCTGGCACATTCCCAGTGCGAAGTTGAACTCTGCGCCCGCGAGGAGATCGAGGACAAGCCCTACGAGAGAAACATCCAGAAGAACGTTATGATGCCCGGAATGGCAAAAAAGCGTCATCTGGTCGTTGAGCAGCGCATGAAGGATCTCGCGGAATATGCAAATACCGCTCCTTTTAATACCGTAGAGATGGGCGATATGACCCTGAACGGCAGGAAGATCGGCTTTATCACTGAGGGCATCGCTTACCAGTATGTCAAGGAAGTATGCCCCAATGCCTCGATCCTTAAGCTTGGCATGTGCCATCCGCTTCCCAGGAAGCTCATCGAGGACTTCGCGTCCAAGGTGGACGAGCTCTATATTTTTGAAGAGCTTGAGCCCGTTGTAGAAGAGCAGGTCAGATCCTGGGGAATCCCCTGCATCGGCAAGGAGCGCTTCACGATCCAGGGCGAATACAGCGCCAATATGATCAGAGAAAAGGTCCTCGGCATGGACCTGGGCATCAAAGCGCAGCCGCAGATCCCGCCCAGACCTCCGATCCTCTGTCCCGGATGCCCGCACCGCGCGACTTACCATGTGCTCAATAAGCTCAAGATCCATGCGGCGGGCGATATCGGCTGCTACACTCTGGGTGCGCTGGCACCTCTCTCCGTCGTCGACACCACAGTCTGCATGGGATCGAGCATCTCCTCCCTGCACGGTATGGAGAAGGCCAAGGGTCACGACTACATTAAGAACTGGGTGGCTGTCATCGGAGACTCCACTTTCATGCATACGGGAATCAACTCCCTGATCAATATGTTCTACAACCAGTCCCACGGCACGGTCATCATTCTCGATAATCGCACCACGGGAATGACCGGTCACCAGGATCACCCCGCGACGGGCAAGACCCTCTCCGGCGAGATCGTACCGGCCGTAGATTTCATCAAACTGTGCAACGGCATCGGAATCACCAATGTTCACGAGGTGAACCCCTATGACATCGACGAGATGACCAGAGTTGTCAAGGAAGAGGTCAATAAAGATGAGCTCTCCGTGATCATTTCCAAGGCACCCTGCGCCCTCCTCAAGGATCAGAAGCACCCCTACAAGGTGGAGCCTGTTCCGGAGAAATGCGTGCACTGCGGCGCCTGCCTGCGCCCCGGCTGCCCTGCTCTTACTAAGAATGAGGACGGCTCGATCTCGATCGACAAGACGATGTGCAACGGATGCGGCCTCTGCATGAGCCTGTGCAGATTCGGCGCTCTGAAGCAGGTCAAGGCCTGACAGGAGGTGATACGATGGAAACAAAGAATATTATGATCGTAGGTGTCGGCGGGCAGGGAACTCTGCTCACAAGCCGCATTCTCGGCGGAGTAATGGAGAACGCCGGCTATGAAGTCAAGGTATCGGAAGTTCACGGTATGGCACAACGCGGCGGCAGTGTCGTGACCTTTGTCCGCTACGGCGAAAAAGTTGCGGAACCCATCGTCGAAGAGGGACAGGCAGATGTCCTGATCGCCTTTGAGAGACTCGAGGCAATGCGCTACGCGCACTTCCTTAAACCTGACGGAGTCCTGATCGCAAACGACTGGCGCATCGATCCCATCAGCGTAGTGATGGGCGCTGCCAAGTATCCCGACAACATCATCGAAAACCTGGAGAAGGAGTACACGGTCTACAGGATCGACGCCATGGCGGAAGCGCTTCGCCTCGGCAACTCCCGCGTCTTCAACAACGTTGTTCTCGGAATGGCTGCCCGCCACATGGATTTCACGAGAGAAGAATGGCTGAAAGTCATTGAGGAGAAGGTCCCTCCCAAGACTGTGGAGATCAACACTAAGGCATTCCTTGCAGGATATGAAAAATAAGGCAGAGATAAAGTGCCGTGCGTGAGGATATACCCTGTCATTCACTCCGGTTTCACAGACGGGGAAGGCTTTATACTTAGTGCAGAGAGATGGCGTTTGCCATCTCTCTTTTGGCTTTAAGCGGAACTTCCCCGTCAGTGAAAAGTCGTTACTGACAGGGTATATCCTCACGCGCTTACGTTATCACGGCGCCGATCATTTGCTCCCGTATGCAGGTTTGCGGCCACAACATTTTCCTTGCTCTCACATGCGAGTGAGGGCCAGAGACCAGAAGGAGGTAAAGAACACATGAGCAAATACGAGTTAGCCGTTGTTGTCAATGCGCAGATTGACGATGAAGCAAGGACAGCCGTAGTCGACAGATGCAAGGATCTGATCACCCGTTTCGGCGGCGAGATCGGTGAGATCGAAGACTGGGGAAAGAAGAAGCTCGCTTATGAGATTCAGAAGATGAACGAAGCGTACTACTACTTCATTCCTTTTGAGGCTGAAGGATCGAGAGCCGTATGCGCATTATGGACAATGTCATCAGATATCTGTGTGTTAAGAAGGACGAAGCTTAACAGAAAGCAGAGGTCAGAATGAACAAAGCAATTTTAATGGGTCGTCTTACAAGAGACCCTGAAATCAGATATACACAGGGCGACAATCCCATGTGCATTGCCAGATATACGCTGGCAGTCGACAGAAGATTCAATCGAAATGCCAATAATGACGGGAACAACGCAGACTTCATTCCCTGCGTCTGCTTCGGCAAGACAGCGGAGTTTGTTGAGAAATATCTCAAGAAGGGAACGAAGATGGCAGTCACCGGCAGGATCCAGACCGGCAGTTACACAAACAGGGACGGCGTCAAGGTCTACACCACGGAAGTGGTAGTTGAGGACCAGGAGTTCGCAGAGAGCAAGAACGCGTCCGGTAACGGCAGTTTTGGAGGAAACGGCGGTTACAATGGCGGTAACGGCGGTTACAATGGCGGAAATAACAATAACGGCGGCAGCCGCGACGGTAATTACGGCGGAAGAGCGGAACAGGCTCCTGCCCAGGACGCCGGATCTTCTGACAGCCTTGACGGATTTATGAACATTCCGGACGGAATTGATGAGGAACTTCCTTTCGCCTGATGCCAGACCGGCTGTGTAGCTGAAATAATACAGATGGCTTATACCGAGAGAAAAGACGCGCCTTTCAGAAAAAGAGGCGGCTTCCATAGAAAAAAGAAAGTCTGCGTATTTTGCGGCAAGGACAATGCGATCGATTATAAGGATACCGCGAAACTTCGCAAGTATGTGTCTGAGAGCGGAAAGATCCTTCCCAGACGGATCACCGGCACATGCGCAACTCACCAGAGAGCGCTGACCGCTACGATCAAGAGAGCCCGTCATCTGGCTCTTATGCCCTATACTGACAGACTTGGGAAGAAGGCCCTTTTATCTTTTTCGCATAAGCGATTAGTGGTATATTTAGAGTAACAGCGTTGACAGGCTGCGGACAGACTGCGGCTGATCATATCTGAGAGGAGAAGTATGAAACTGGAGATAGCGGATTCTTTTTATCAGGAAGAGGAGAGGTGCGGTTACCTGGTCTCCGCCCATATGAAGAAAGTCTGGGCGGTGGAACTGGACCTTCTTTATCAGTTGGATCAGGTCTGCAGAAAATACGGGATCACATACTACGCTTCAGGGGGCACGATCCTCGGTGCGGAGAGGCACAAGGGATTCATTCCCTGGGATGATGACATCGATGTCATGATGCTCAGAGATCAGTATGACTTTCTCTGCGCCCATGCGGATGAATTTGAGGAGCCCTATTTCTTCCAGACAGGAGAAACGGATGAGGGTTACTTCAGAGGCCATGCGCAGCTTCGAAACAGCAATACTACCGGCGTTCTTTTGAGCGAGGTGAAAAAGGGCTTTAAATTCAACCAGGGAATCTTTATCGATATTTTCCCCTTGGACAACGTGGTGAGAAACCGTAAGCTTTGGAAGAAGCAAATGGATAATATCGATAAATACAGGGAGCAGGCCAAGAAGCTTTACAGGACCACGGACGGCTTTGATCCTGAAAATGCTTCCGGGCTGCGCAAGGCAGCGCATCTTGTCATGCCGCTGGTGAACAAAGTGTATTCCTACAAGGACGCCTACAGGAAGTTTGATGAGGAGTGCCGCAAATACAACGACATTCCGACCAAGTATGTCGCGAAGATCAGTTTTCAGCCCTACGGCATGAAGATGTACGACCTGCGCTCCGAATTTGAGGGTACCGAGTATCTGGATTTCGAGATGCTCAAGGTGCCGGTCCCTTCGGGCTATAAGATCCATCTGCGCCGCCAGTACGGGGATTACCATAAACTTGTGATCGGAACGAGCGATCATGGAGAACTGATCCTGGATCCCGATACGCCGTATAAAGAATGGATCCGCAAATACCGTGAAGATCCGGAGGGAATGATCAATGAGCAGTGGGGAGAGACGTAAGAAGAAACTGAGCGTATTCTTCAGAATACCGATTCTTTTGGGCCTGTTTCTCGCCGTGATCACGGTGCTGATCTATTTCATTTACTGGCCTGTAGGAGTGATCCTCACTGTTTATCTGGGTATTTACTTTATATTTACACTCTATATGTACCTGAATAACAGCGAGATCCTGCGCAGAGAAATGATAGCGTTTGCCACAAACTACGATCAGATGCAGGGAGTACTGTTGAGAAACTTTGATGTGCCGTACGCGCTGCTGGACGAGACCGGCAAGATTGAGTGGATGAACGACGCTTTCGCGAGCGCTGTTCAGAAGGACTCCGATTACCGGCGTTCGATCACCACGATCTTCCCGTCTATCCGAAGGGAGAGCCTCCCCAAGGACGACAAGGAGATCCGGATACAGGTGGAGCGGGAAGGCAGCAGTTTCATGGCCCAGGTCAAAAAATTGAATATGGCGGATCTCATTCCTTCCAATACAATGCTGGATGAGAAGGCCAGTAAGGGCGAGCTCTATTCGCTGTTTCTGATCGATGATACAGCTGCGCGCCTGGCGATCCAGGAAGTGGATGACCAGAGCGTAGTGGTCGGATTTGTCTACATCGACAACTATGAGGAAGCGGTCGATACGCTCGAGGACGTCAGGAAATCCCTCCTCGTGGCGCTGATCGACCGTAAAGTCACGAAATATTTTGCCGCGATCGACGGAATCTGCAGCAAGATGGAGAAGGACAAGTACCTGATCGTCATGCGCAAGAAGGCGCTCAGACAGCTAGAGGAGGACCACTTTGACCTGCTCGAGGACGCGAAAACTGTCAAGATCGGCAACGAGATGGCGATCACCCTCAGTATCGGCGTCGGTCTGGACGGACTGTCCTTTACGCAGAATTATGAGTTCGCGAGAAACGCGATCGATCTGGCTCTGGGACGCGGCGGCGACCAGGCGGTAGTCAAGAATTCGGACAATATCACCTACTACGGCGGCAAGAGCAGACAGGTGGAGAAGAGCACGCGCGTCAAGGCGAGAGTTAAGGCGCAGGCGCTCAAGGAGATCATTGGCGCAAGGGATACGGTCTTTATCATGGGGCACCGGCTCGGGGATCCCGACAGTTTCGGCGCGGCCCTCGGTATCTACCGCATCGCGCTGACGCTTGGCCGCAAGGCATATATCGTCATCAACGAGAGGACAGTGTCCCTGAGACAGGTGCTCTCGCTGTTTGAAAAGAATGAGAATTACAGCAAGGAGATGATCATTGACAGCGTCCACGCGCTGGAATATGTCACGGATAACTCCGCGCTGGTCGTAGTGGACGTCAACAAGCCCAGTCTCACAGAGTGTCCCGAGCTCCTCAAGAGGTGCAAATCCATCGTGGTGCTCGACCATCACAGGCAGGGCACGGAGGTGATCGAGAACGCGACACTCTCCTATGTGGAGCCCTATGCGTCCTCCGCATGCGAGATGGTATCTGAGATCCTGCAGTACACGGGCGAGAATGTCAAGGTCAGACCCGAGGAGGCGGATGCGATCTACGGCGGTATTGTCGTGGATACCAATAATTTCACCAACCGGACCGGCGTGCGCACTTTTGAGGCGGCAGCTTTCCTGCGCCGCTGCGGCGCGGATGTCACCCGCGTTCGCAAACTGTTCCGCGATGATGTCGCGTCCTACAGAGCTAAAGCAGACGCGGTATCCCGAGCCCAGATCTATATGGATGTGTACGCGATCTCCGTATGTGACGCGGAAGAGGCGGAGAGCCCCACTGTGGTGGGCGCGCAGGCAGCCAACGACCTTCTGGATATAAAGGGCGTCAGGGCCAGCTTCGTGATGACCCGATACCAGGGCAAAATATATGTCAGCGCCCGATCCATCGATGAAGTCAATGTGCAGCTGATCATGGAGAGAATGGGCGGAGGCGGACATCTGAATATTGCGGGATGCCAGCTTGAGAATATGACGATCGAACAGGCAATAGAACTCCTCAAGGCTACCATCAGCGAGATGACGGAAGCCGGAGATATTTGATGACAAGGGGTGTAACCGCTCCGGAAGAGAGGTAAATCATGCAGGTTATTTTATTACAGGATGTAAAGTCACTCGGCAAGAAGGGCGAGATCGTAAAGGTAAGCGACGGATATGCCCGCAACTTCGTGCTCCCCAAGAAACTGGGCGTAGAGGCTACTGAGAAAAATAAGAATGAACTCCGGCTTCAGAAAGCGCACGAGGAAAAGGTCGCGGCGCAGAAGCTGGCTGACGCCAAGGCAGCGGCTGAGGATCTTGCGTCCCGCAAGATCGTGGTCAAGATGAAGGCAGGAGAGAACGGCAAGGTGTTCGGATCCATCTCCGCCAAGGAGATCGCGGCGGCCGCCAAGGAGCAGCATGGTCTTGATCTGGATAAGAAGAAGATCCAGGTTGCGGAACCTATCAAGTCCTTCGGGACCTTTGAGATTCCGATCAAGCTTCACTCACAGGTAACAGGAAAGCTCAATGTAGTCGTACAGGAAGCATAATATGGCAGAAGAAGATGCGATCAGGAGGGTGATGCCCCACAGTATAGAGGCGGAACAATCCGTAATAGGCGCAATGCTGATGGACGCGGAGGCGATCGAAGCCGCCTCAGAGATGCTCCGGGAGGAGGATTTCTACGCACGTCAGTATGGCGTGCTTTTCGCGACCATTCTGGAGATGCACCGAAACGGGATCGCAGTGGATCCTGTGACGCTGCAGAGCCGCCTGCGGGAGAAGAACCTTCCGCCGGAAGTCTACGGGACCGGTGTGATCCTGGAACTGATCGAGCAGGTGCCCACCTCAGCCAATATCAGGTCTTATGCGAAGATCGTCTCGGAAAAAGCATTGCTTCGCAGAATGATCCGTGCAAATGAGGAGATCGCAGGGGCATGCTATACACAGAAAGATGATCTGGAAGTGATCCTTAACGATGCGGAGAAGAGGATCTTTGAGATCTCCCAGAAGAGGGATTCCAACAGCTTTGTGCCGATTCGCCAGATCGTGATCAACGCCATCGAGAAGATCGAATACGCCAGCCACATCAAGGGGAATGTCACCGGCCTTTCCACAGGCTTCACAGATCTGGATAACAGGACGGCGGGCTTCCAGAACTCGGATCTTATTCTGATCGCAGCAAGGCCCTCAATGGGCAAAACAGCGCTGGTCCTCAACATCGCTCAGCATCTGGTGCTCAAGGAGAACCGGTGCGTCGCTATTTTCTCACTGGAAATGTCCAAGGAGCAGCTGACCAACCGTCTCTTCTCCATGGAATCTCATGTGGATGCCCAGAAGATCCGTACGGGAGACCTTACGGAAGCAGAGTGGGCGGATCTTGTGGAAAGCGCGGGAAATATCGGTGAAAGTAAACTGATCATCGACGATACACCGGCGATCACAGCGTCGGAACTCAGGTCCAAATGCCGCAAATATAAGCTGGAATACGGACTCGAAATGATCATTATCGACTATCTGCAGCTGATGAGCGGAAGCGGCAAGTCAGGAGAGTCGAGACAGCAGGAAATCTCGGAAATCTCCAGATCTCTCAAGGCTATTGCCAGGGAACTGAATGTCCCGGTCGTGTCGCTGTCCCAGCTCTCGAGAGCGGTGGAATCCAGGCCCAACCACAGGCCTATGCTCTCTGACCTGAGAGAGTCGGGAGCTATCGAGCAGGACGCAGACGTCGTAATGTTCATTTACAGAGATGATTACTACAATCAGGATTCCGAGAAAAAGGGAATTGCCGAGATCATCATCGCCAAACAGCGTAACGGCCCGATCGGAACCGTGGAACTGAGCTGGCAGCCCGCGCTCACAAAGTTCGCGAATCTCGCCAGATAATAGACAAGTTCACAAAGTTTGCGAATACCTGCCTTCACGGCAGGCAGCCCGCGCGAAGCGGGATTTGATCAGACATCGCGCCCTCATCCGGACGTAAATGAAGGAGGACAACGAAAGAACATGGAGCACTATTTTGACCCGAAGGTGGAATGCGCCTCCCGGGAACAGATCACAGCATGGCAGAACGAACGGCTGGTCAAACAGGTTGAAAGAGTTTACAATAACGTCCCTTACTATAAAAAGAAGATGGATGAGCTGGGCGTCCGTCCGGAGCATATCCACGGGATCGAAGACCTTCACCTGCTTCCGACACTCAGCAAAGACGACCTCAGAGATCAGTACCCCTACGGACTGATGGCGGCACCGCTTTCAGACTGTGTCAGGATCCACTCCACGAGCGGAACGACCGGCAGAAGAGTTGTGGCTTTCTATACACAGAATGACGTGGATCTGTGGGAAGAGTGCTGCGCAAGGGCTCTCGCGGCAGCAGGAGCGACGAAAGATGATGTGGTGCAGGTCTGTTACGGATACGGACTTTTTACCGGCGGAGCGGGCCTTCACGGCGGCTCCCACAAGCTGGGAAGCCTGACGCTCCCTATGTCTTCGGGCAACACGGACAGGCAGCTTCAGTTTATGACGGACCTTGGAACTACGGTCCTCTGCTGCACGCCTTCCTATGCGGCATACCTTTCGGAATCCGTCAATGAGAGAGGTCTGAAAAACCGCATAAAGCTTAAAGCCGGCATTTTCGGCGCAGAAGCCTGGACGGAGGAGATGCGCCGCGACATCGAGAAGGGTCTCGGCCTCAAAGCATACGATATCTACGGGCTCACGGAAATCTCCGGTCCCGGCGTGGCATACGAATGCAGCGCACAGAATGGAATGCATGTCAACGAGGACCACTTCATCGTTGAGACGATCAATCCCAAGACGGGAGAGCCGGTGCCTCATGGTCAGAAGGGCGAGCTGGTGTTTACCAGCATTACCAAGGAAGCCTTCCCTCTGATCCGCTACAGGACCAAGGATATCGGTATTCTCTACGACGAGCCCTGCTCCTGCGGAAGAACGCACGTGAGAATGTCCAAACCTATGGGCAGAAGCGACGACATGCTGATCGTCAAGGGTGTCAACGTATTCCCGTCCCAGATCGAAACGGTGCTCATGAACTGCGGCTATCCGGCCAACTACCAGATCATCGTCACAAGAACGGGCAGCAGCGACCGCATCGAGGTGCAGGTCGAGATGACGCCGGAGATGTTCTCCGACTCCCTGTCCGAAGTGGCGGGAAGAGAAAAGCAGCTGGTATCCGCGCTCAAGGCAATGCTCGGCATCTACTGCGTAGTCAAACTTGTAGCGCCTAAGAGCATTACAAGGAGCGAAGGTAAGGCAAAGCGCGTGATCGACAAGAGAAATCTATATGTCAGCGGTTCGGATTCGGCGTCGACCGATTCCACAGCCCACTGATATGTATTTTCAAACAGTATAACCACTACAAAGCCTCTGAAAGGGGAGAACAGGAGGAGCAAATGACAGTCAAACAGATTTCCGTATTTCTGGAGAACAGGCCCGGCGCGCTGGCGGAGTTTACCAAGATCCTGGAGAAGAGCAACATTGACTTGCGGGCTCTCTCCCTGGCTGAGAGTGAAGATTTCGGCATTGTCCGTGTCATCGTGGACAATCCTTTCGACACGATCCAGATCCTCAAGGATGAGGGATATGTCTGCTCCATCACCAAAGTCATTGCAGTGGAGATCGAGGACAAGCCCGGCGCTCTGGTCAGCATGCTGAACATCCTGGGCGACAACAAGGTAAACCTCGAGTATTCCTATGCATTCCTCGCCAAAAAAGCGAACAGCGCCTTCATGGTATTCCGTGTGGCGGACAATGAGAAGGCGATTCGTGTCCTCACGGAGAATGGGATCAGGCCGATTTGCCATGAGGATATGGAGCAGTTGTTCAAATAAGACTTATAAACATACAAAAAAGCCCGGGGCAAACGCCCGGGCTTTTTTTAAGTTTCTTATTGAACTCAACCCTCGGAAATAGCTCCAACAGGGCACTGAGCTTCGCAAGCGCCGCAATCGATGCAAGCGTCTGCGTCGATCTCGTACTGAGTATCGCC
>CACZJD010000096.1 GCA_902781325.1 uncultured Lachnospiraceae bacterium | reverse complement strand
CAGGTCAGAAAGGTGACCAAGAGGCCATGCCGGATCAGCATTTGTAATGAAGATATCAGCATAAATGGCCTGTGCCTGCTGAGCTAAATTCTCGTTTATCTTTCTGTTTATGTTAATTCTGTCTGAGATGTTATCGGCTATATCAATTATTTTTTTTCGAGTTACTTTGTCTGGAAATCGAACAACTAGGTTTGATAGAAATCTTGTGTCAAATTTTCCGGCGCCAATACTAGTGAATTCGATTTTTTTCCGTAAATAGCCACTATTTGCTTTAAGCCAGTAAAACAAATACTTATTCTCTAATTCAGAAGTGCTCTCAATACATTTAACGTCTTGGTTATATGCTACAGCATTTTCTAAATAGCAAACTGGAATTCCATTAAACAGCCCACTTCCTCTAACCAGAAGTAGCAAACTTCCTTTAGGCGCAATTTTGCTTCCATGAATTAGGCCTTCTTCTGTAATGGATAAATCTGAAGTCTCTATTACCTCTGACTTCATATTCTTTGCACTAATCCAGGGAATTGTCCCGTTCCAATAACTCGGATTATTTTTATTTGGTGTGCCCCCAGAGCTAAATCTAACTAATGAGCCAAGTCTTTCCTCTTTCCAGTTAGATTTCATAGCCTATTGCCCCCAGTTTTTTCCGAATTTCCTCTTCAAGCTCATGCGATTTTTCAAACAGTTTTGAAAGCTCTGAAGTCAGCCTTGTCATCTTTTCCTCAAACGGCTCTCCATCATCCTCTTGCTCCTCAATACCGACATATCGACCAGGTGTTAAGATATAGTCCTGCTTTGCTATTTCCTCTGTTGATACAACAGCGCAGTATCCTTTTTCATCTTCAAGCGTCCCATTTATAAAGTTCTTATATGTATTAGCAATCTTTTGTATATCGTCCTCTGTAAGTTCTCTCAGCTTGCGGCTGACCATCGTGCCAAGCTTTCTGGCATCAATAAACAATGTTTTGCCCGGTTGTTTCTTCTGTTTATTTAAGAACCATAAAGATACCGGAATCTGTGTCGTATAAAAAAGCTGCGTTGGCATCGCTATAATACACTCCACTAGGTCGGCATTAATAATATTCTTTCGAATCTCTCCTTCTCCTCCGGACTGAGAAGAAAGAGACCCATTTGCAAGAACCATGCCAATCTTTCCAGCCGGGGCCAAATGATAAATCATATGTTGCAACCACGCAAAGTTTGCATTGCCTGCAGGAGGCATGCCATACTGCCACCGTACATCATCCTTCAGTTTATCTGCTCCCCAATCAGAAAGATTAAAGGGAGGATTGGCCATGATAAAATCCGCTCTCATAGTAGGATGACGATCATCAAGGAAAGTATCAGCTGCATACGTCCCAAGATCAGGTTCAATGCCGCGGATTGCCAAATTCATTTGAGCCATTTTCCAAGTTGTGGGATTGGAATCTTGGCCATAGATTGCGATATTATTTATATTTCCACTATGGCTCTCTACAAATTTTGCAGACTGAACAAACATGCCGCCACTCCCACAGCAAGGATCGTATACTCGGCCTTTATAAGGCTGAAGCACCTCAACAAGTGTGCGTACAACACAGGAGGGAGTAAAGAACTCACCGCCACGCTTACCTTCTTGTTCTGCAAACATCGAAAGGCAATACTCATAGGTCCTGCCAAGAATGTCTTTCTCGTCACCATGTTCAATCATCTTGACATTGGTAAACAAATCCACAACATCACCAAGACGGCGCTTATCCAGTTCCGGACGAGCAAAGTTTTTAGGAAGTATATCCTTCAGACGCTTGTTTTCTTTCTCAATGGCCCTCATAGCATCATCGATCACAACACCAATCTCAGGAGTATGTGCTTTCGCTGCTATCTCGCTCCATCTGGCACCGGCGGGCACAAAGAAGATACCTTCGGAAATATACTCATCGATATCTTCCTCGAAGCCATCCCCTTCCTCAAGCAGTTCTTGATACTTTGCCTCAAATCGATCTGATATGTATTTCAAGAAAATAAGCCCAAGGACAACATTCTTATACTCCGAAGCATCCATATTGCCGCGGAGCACACATGCAGCATTCCATATTTGTTTTTCAAATCCGATATCAGCTGTAACTTTATCTGCCATTATTCACGCCTCCATTTAGAGCATCTATATGTAAGTATCGGTACTGATTATTCCCGCGATAGTTATTACCTCAACATTTGTCCTTTGATCATTTTCAAAACATTATCACGTGCTTCCGAAAAGCTGTCACAAGCGATCAAATCAACATCATAAGAATTAATCTTACTACTGAGTATAATCGGATACCAAAAAGGCGAATGCAAAGCGCTCTCTGTCTCCTTCTCATTTTTGACATAGTAGATGAAAACTCTTTTTTGAAGCGACGCGGCATAAACCATTTCTGCAATGGTTCCCGGACATGCTGAATTATCCAGGAGGAATACTGCAACAGTACATCTCTCAATCTGGCGCTTTTCCATCTCGACGATATCCTGGTCCAGCATTCCGTCCGTTTCAAAATAGTAAGGGCCAATGTATGCCAGGCGGCTCGATAATACAACAACATCTGAATTATTTAGCAGTTTGTTGACATCGTTTAGCAGTATCGCCCGATAGTCCTTTGCCACTTTTTTCTCAAAAGCGGCATCATTATAATCAAAATCAAACCTGCCTCCGCAGTATAAATATTCCATGGCCGCTCTGCCCGATCTTCTCTTTTCTTACTGGTTTTCCACGCTTTCCATCATAGTACCAATAGAATTATTATACGCTTTAAAAAACTATAATTCACTAATGTAATAGTACTCCCCCCAGAGGTCGAGGTCCTCATAACAGAAAATTAATAATCCGTTCGATTGAAACGTACGTTCGATAGGCATAATATAAAATTACTTTTTGAAAGTTTAATCAAAGTATATCAAAGTATATTCGAGGGGATACGTTTATGGATCTCAATTATAAAATCATCGCTGTAGATTTTGATGGAACGCTCTGTTACAGCAATTGGCCCGAGCTTGGAGCGCCCAATACAATGCTTATTGATTATCTGCTGCAGGAGAAAGCCGCCGGCAACAAACTTATTCTCTGGACGTGCCGCGCAGGAAAAGCTCTCACTGACGCCACCGAATGGTGCTGCGAGCAGGGCCTGACTTTTGACGCAGTCAATGACAATCTGCCGGAGATTGTCGAGCTTTACGGGAACAACAGCAGAAAGATCACCTGCGATCTCTATATTGACGACAAAAGCGCGTTTATTGATTCCATGGGACGGATCAGGGGAGCTGGTTTATAACCCTTGCATTAGTTCTCTTCTTTCTCCCTCAAAAAATCGACCTCTGGGGTAGTTTGTCCACATCTGTGGACAAACTACCCCAAAGGTCGATGTCGAGGTCGAGAAATCGAGCCCCTTTATTTTTTCCTGATCTCCGTTATTACCCAGTCATCCTCCGCAGCGTGGTACTCCCTGCCGCAATAGGGACAATCCCTCACATGCATTGCATCGAAAGATCCTCCGCAATTCCCGCAGTTTACTGCGTGGATACTGAATCCCGGGTCCGTGACAGCGCCAATCTTTCGCTCCATGCGGACCAGAATCCTCTCGTTTTTCCTCTTTACGCGGCCGCCCTCACCACTCTCCGGCAGGCCATCTGCATAACAATTTGCCGTAAACACATCGAGAAGAATCGAGATGCGCCCGCCCCTCTCTTTGAACTCTTTCAGTTTATAAGCGCCCCTGTAGTCCAGGTCGATCAGATTGTCAAAAGCGGAAAGGTCTCCTTTCCCCTCGTAAATATTCAGGCTTTCACGGTCATCGCTGTATAGGACCGCCTGCAGAAGCGAGACCAGTTTTCCCTCAAATATCCTGCCAAAATAGTAAGGATCGTACTTTTCCATCCTGGCCTGCAATTTTTTGGCAGATCCGACTGCGCCCGCCATCGGAAGAACACTCCCGAGATTCATGA
Source organism: uncultured Lachnospiraceae bacterium (assembly GCA_902781325.1). Classification (GTDB taxonomy): domain Bacteria; phylum Bacillota; class Clostridia; order Lachnospirales; family Lachnospiraceae; genus CAG-791. The sequence goes on along the minus strand of CACZJD010000096.1, from coordinate 3,467 downwards.
ACAACTTCCCCATCAGGAAGAACGAGTAGCCCATGTAGGTAAAGAAGGTCATCACCACAGCTGACAGGCCTGCCAGAACAACATAATACAGAGCCGCGCCCCACAGAGGCAGCTCCTGATTGTTTCTGCCAAGTACGATGGCAAGCACAAGGAAGACCAGAAAAAAGATGATCGCGGCTCTCGTGAACATCCGCTTCATCCTTTCGTCGAAGCCAAACCGCTCAATGATGTCGTTCGTACAATAACAGGATGAAATGCGCGGATAGAGCTCACTCATTGAAAAATGTGTGCCGCAGAAAGGGCACCCTTCTTCCAGCCTGGACGCCATCGTGGCATTTCCGCAATTCGGACAATTGACCGCCACATCCCTGCTGCCTTCCCGGTCCACGATCGTTGCATAGAAGTTAACCGGATCCCGGTGATGCAAAATTCTCTTATCACCGCGATAAAAATCCCTGATCCGCACAGTTTCCCTATAAGCTGTCACCCCCCGAAAGGGTGTCCGGTTGTTCTTCGGTGAAGCCTCTATTGCGCCTGTAACCGCACCAGCGTTAAAAACATACTCCTCACTCATCGTGAGGCCTTTTTTTTGTAATCTATCCTGCTGTTCATCCATGCAGAACCGAAGATCTCGCGTGATCTTTTCAGGAATCTCCCCTTTACTGATCTTTTTAAGATATGCGTCTGTCATTGAGAGATACTTGTCTGTATTCATGTTTTGCCTTCCAGTCTCGAAAACGACCTCTGGGGTAGTTTGTGGACAGGTGTGGAATAATCCCCATCTGGGGACAAATCACCCCAGAGGTCGCAGAGGTCTCCTGACATCAGCTCTGTCACGAATCCGATCTTTCTTACATCAGCGGAGCTGCCAGTCTCAGGATCATCTGGCCAAAGCGCATGAAGGCGCCGCGCCCGTTGGCGTAGAACTTGGTCACTTCTTTGCTCTTGGCAAATGTCTCTTCAAAATCTCTCTTTGTGTCCATTACCGCGTCGCAGTCCGCATACAGGCAGCCGTTCTCGAAGTGATGATACAGGCTGCGATAGTCCAGATTGATCGTGCCGCAGGTCGCCATGAGATCGTCCGCGATGGACATCTTGGCGTGGCAGAAGCCGGGCGTGTACTCGAAGATCCGGACGCCGTTCCTGGCCAGTCCGTTGTAATAGGAGCGCGTCACGCTGTAGACGATCTTCTTGTCCGGAATACCGGGTGTTATGATGCGGATATCCACGCCGCGTCGCGCTGCCAGCGAAAAGGCGTGGCACATCTCGTCCGTGATGATCAGATAAGGGGTGATAAACCAGCAATACTTCTGTGCACTCTCCGCCATGCTGATGTAGACGTCTTCCCCTACATGGACCTCATCCATGGGTGAATCCGCGTAAGGCTGCACGAATCCGAGGTTCTCGCCGACGGCTGCCTCCCTGCCCTCGAGGAACTTTCCGTCCGTTTCGACCCTCTCCTTGATCTTGCCAAAATATTCTTCCTTGTCCTTGACGATCCTGGCCTCTGTGTCCTTGACGATCCTGGATCCGGAGTCCTTGACAATCTTCGCCTCCACATCCTCGACGATCTTGTTCTCCATATCCTTGACCATCTCGACCTTATCGGTCTCGGCCCCCTCGGCCTCGGTCTTGTTAACCTCGGCAGAAGCGGCTTCCGCTTTTTCCGTGCGCCGCTCTTCCATATCCGCAGTGAGCAGGGCGCCGCTCCTTTGCAGGACTTCTGTCGCATTGCTGGCGATCAGATACTTTGTAAATTCCATGTCGTCTTTGTCATTCTCGGATACGGCGTTCCACATCTCAAGGAATGTCACCGTAAGGCTCTGCACCGCATCTCCCTCCAGGCGGATGCCGGTGTCCTTCCAGAATCCGAACGGCTCCGTTCTGTGGAAATACTCGTTGGCCAGGTTGTACCCTCCCGTATAGCCGACTTTTCCGTCAATTACCGTGATCTTTCTGTGGTCGCGGTTGTTCAGGAACAGGTTGAGTCCCGGAGCAAAGGGATTGAACACGCGGCACTTGATCCCGTAGCTCTCCGTGCGCTTGACGAAATCCGTGTTGATAAAGCCGAGGCTCCCCATGTCATCGTAGAACACTCTGACCTCTACGCCCGCTTTTGCTCTCTCCGCCAGGATGTCCCGCATCTCGTGCCAGCACTCCGCGTCTTCGATCGCGTGGTATTCCATGAAAATGAACTTCTCGGCCTTGGCAAAATCTCTCTTCTGTGCCTCGAACCCTTTCTCGCCGTCGTCAAAATATTCTACCTTGGTGTTCTGGTAGACCGGGTATCCCGCCTGCTTACGGATATAGTTCACCAGTCCGCCCAGACGTCCGTCTTTCTTCGCGGCGTTTTCGGCCACGTCTTCGTTGGACGGCAGCATGGGCAGCAGGACCTTGTCGACATCTTCATAGCGCTTGCGCATTTTGCGCGTATGTCCGTTGAGGCCGATCAGAAAATAGAGCGCCGTTCCGAAGATCGGCAGCATCATGATCACGTACATCCATGTCATTCGGATCGATGCCGTCTTATGATTTCCGTAGATTGCAAGTACAAGGATCCAGGCAAGGATGTGCAGTACTGTATAGATCCATCCCGCCGCCTTTCCGGCCCAGAAGATCAGGGCCAGAATTACTCCGACCTCCAGAAGGATCGACAGGACGGCGAAGACCATTCTGCTGACACCGTTTTTAACCGATGCTTTTGTTTCCAATGTGTTATTTTTCATCTGGTTGTCTACCTCTCTCACCTCTTGTCCTTGTCAATAAACTTCAGTGCAATGACAGCAACAGCTGTAAAGATTACGATCATCAAAAGTATGGCGCCCCATGCCGGCAGCACATTGGCGGGAATGGCCTCATAGGCGGGCTTTAAATTATTCTGCCCCGACCATTTGAGGAAATCATTCAGCATGCCGTTCTTCTCCACCGCCTGCAGCACATACAGGAGCGGCTTTTCGCCGTAGAAGTCCGCGTCTTTAAACTGGACCAGCGTGTTCCACAGCGATACCATGGGCTGCTCATTGTAGCGGCCGATGACGCACAGGCTGTCCGCCCCCCAGTGGGATATGGTGGTCACTTTGATAAAATCCGCCGCTCCCAGGTCAAAGAAATTGCCCGAGAAGATCAGCTGATAGATCAGCAGGAAGGGCATGACTGTCATGGCTATGGTCGTGTTCCTGACGAGACAGGAGACCATGAGCGCCATGATGTCGGCCGCATAAGTGACCAGCAGGATCGTGATGCCCATATCGACGATTCCCCACTTCGTTATGACGCCGGGCTTCGGGAAATGGACGCCCGCCACGTGGCAGATCAGGAGCGTGATCAGCGTCTGCAATAAGCACAGGATCAGCTGATAGGCCATGTGAGCCAAAATATAGGATGTTATATGCATGCCTGCGCGATGCTCTTTTTTGACAATATCGCGCTCACGGCACACCACCTGGATCGAGTTGAAGAAACCGTTC
>CACZJD010000095.1 GCA_902781325.1 uncultured Lachnospiraceae bacterium | reverse complement strand
GCGCCTTTTCGACAAGGAGAACGATAAGGAATTCAAGGACCAGGAGATCTTCATGGGCGATCTGCCCCTGATGACGGATACGGGCACCTTTGTGATCAACGGCGCTGAGCGTGTCATCGTCAGCCAGCTTGTCCGTTCCCCCGGTATCTATTACGGTATTGATAAGGATAAATTCGGCAAGAAACTTTTCTCCTGCACTGTCATTCCCAACAGGGGCGCATGGCTGGAGTATGAGACGGATGCCAACGACGTATTTTATGTAAGAGTGGATCGCACAAGGAAGGTTCCTGTGACGGTCCTTATCAGAGCGCTCGGAATCGGCACCGATGAGGAGATCCTCGATCTCTTCGGAGATGAGCCCAAGATCCGCGCCAGCTTCATCAAAGATATCTCCAACAACTATGAGAGCGGTCTTCTCGAACTGTACAAGAAGATCCGTCCCGGCGAGCCGCTTTCCGTGGAGAGCGCGGACAGCCTGATCAACGCGATGTTCTTCGACCCCCGCAGATATGATCTTGCAAAGGTCGGCAGATACAAGTTCAACAAGAAACTTGCTTTCAGGAACAGGATCAAGGGACTGATCCTCGCGGAAGATGTTGTGGATGAGGCCAACGGCGACATTCTCGGAACAGCCGGAGAAGAGATCACCAGGGAGATGGCCGATGAGATCCAGAATTCCGCGATTCCTTATGTATGGGTCCGCACGGAAGAGAGGAACGTCAAGGTCCTCAGCAACCTCATGGTCGACATCACGCATTATGTGGACTGCGACCCCGAGGAACTCGGCATCACCGAACTTGTCTATTATCCCGCGCTGAGAGAGATCCTTCTGCAGTATCAGGATAACGACGATCCGGAAGCGCTTGCGGAAGCTCTCAGAAAGAGCGTTCACGAACTGATCCCGAAGCATATTACAAAGGAAGACATTCTCGCTTCCATCAACTACAATATGCATCTGGAGTACGGCATCGGCAACAGCGACGATATCGACCATCTGGGCAACAGAAGGATCCGCAGCGTCGGTGAGCTTCTTCAGAACCAGTACCGCATCGGACTCTCCAGAATGGAGAGAGTCGTCCGCGAGAGAATGACTACCCATGACAATTCCGAGGAGATCTCTCCCCAGGGCCTGATCAACATCAAGCCCGTGCAGGCGGCAGTCAAGGAATTCTTCGGTTCCTCCCAGCTGTCCCAGTTCATGGACCAGAACAATCCTCTCGGCGAGCTGACACACAAGAGACGTCTGTCCGCTCTGGGCCCCGGCGGTCTTTCAAGAGACCGTGCCGGATTCGAAGTCCGAGACGTCCACTATACACACTACGGAAGAATGTGCCCGATCGAGACACCTGAAGGTCCCAACATCGGACTGATCAACTCTCTGGCAAGCTATGCGCGTATCAACGAGTATGGCTTTATTGAGGCACCTTACAGAAAAGTGGACAGGACCGATAAGAACAATCCGAGAGTCACTGACGAAGTAGTATATATGACTGCGGATGAAGAGGATAATTACCATGTCGCCCAGGCGAGCACGCCTCTGGATGAAAACGGATATTTCGTTGACAGGAACGTGTCCGGACGATTCAGAACAGAGACTTCTTCCTATTCTAAAGATGTCTTTGAATATATGGACGTTTCCCCCAGAATGGTATTCTCCGTGGCTACGTCCCTGGTTCCTTTCCTTCAGAACGACGACGCGAACCGCGCCCTGATGGGATCCAACATGCAGAGACAGGCAGTTCCGCTTCTGACAACAGAGGCGCCCGCCGTCGGTACCGGCATGGAAGCTAAGGCCGCGCGCGACTCAGGTGTCTGCGTGATCTGCCCCAAGTCCGGTGTTGTTGAATTCGTCGACGCGACCACCATTAAGATGGCTTACGACGACGGAACGAAGGAAGAGATCCACCTCTCCAAGTTCGAGCGCTCCAACCAGAGCAACTGCTACAACCAGAAGCCTATCGTCTTCACGGGCGAGAGAGTAAGAGAAGGCCAGATCATTGCTGACGGCCCTTCCATCTGCAACGGCGAGCTTGCGCTGGGCAAGAACCCTCTGATCGGCTTCATGACTTGGGAAGGTTACAACTACGAGGACGCTGTTCTTCTGAGCGAGCGCCTTGTAAGAGATGATGTATATACCTCTGTCCACATCGAGGAGTATGACTGTGAAGCACGAGATACCAAACTCGGTGCGGAAGAGATCACAAGAGATGTCCCCGGCGTAGGCGAGGAAGCTCTTAAAGACCTGGATGAGATGGGAATCATCCGCATCGGCGCGGAAGTCCGCGCAGGTGATATCCTTGTCGGCAAGGTGACCCCTAAGGGAGAGACCGAGCTGACAGCGGAGGAGAAGCTGCTGCGCGCGATCTTCGGCGAGAAGGCCAGAGAGGTCCGTGACACTTCCCTCAAGGTCCCTCACGGCGAGTACGGCATCATTGTCGATACCAAGGTATTCGAGAGGGAGAACGGCGACGAGCTCAGCCCCGGCGTCAACAAGGCAGTCCGCATCTATATCGCGCAGAAGAGAAAGATCTCCGTCGGCGATAAGATGGCAGGCCGTCACGGAAACAAGGGTGTCGTTTCCAGAGTGCTTCCTATTGAAGATATGCCTTATCTTCCCAACGGACGTCCCCTGGATATCGTGCTGAACCCTCTGGGCGTGCCTTCCCGTATGAACATCGGACAGATTCTGGAGATCCACCTGTCCCTGGCTGCGGAAGCGCTCGGATTTAATGTGGCTACCCCGAACTTCGACGGCGCGACTCAGGACGACATTATGGACGCTCTTGATCTCGCGAATGATTACGTCAACACCGATTGGGATGAGTTCGAGGCAAAATATAAAGATGTGGTGAACCCTGAGACCATGAAGTTCCTCTATGACAACCGTGCGCACAGAGAACTGTGGAAGGGCGTTCCGATCTCCAGAGACGGCAAGGTCTGGCTCAGAGACGGACGCACCGGTGAGCTGTTTGACAACCCTGTCACCATCGGCCACATGCATTACCTCAAACTCCATCATCTGGTAGACGATAAGATCCACGCCCGTTCCACGGGGCCCTACTCCCTCGTCACACAGCAGCCTCTGGGCGGCAAAGCGCAGTTCGGCGGCCAGCGTTTCGGCGAGATGGAAGTCTGGGCACTGGAAGCATACGGCGCGGCTTACACACTGCAGGAGATCCTGACAATTAAGTCGGATGACGTCGTCGGACGCGTGAAGACTTATGAGGCGATCATCAAGGGTGAGAATATTCCCGAGTCCGGTATTCCGGAATCCTTCAAGGTTCTGCTCAAGGAGCTGCAGGCCCTCGGACTCGACGTGCAGGTTCTCGACGAGAACGGCGAAGTCGTCGAGATCAAGGAGGACATCGACTACGGCGATTCCTCTGTCTACCGCTTCGAGATGAAGAACAACTTCAAGGATTACGGAAGCCCCGATCAGGCACAGCTTGAGCGCGGCGGATTCAGCAGCAAGGAATTCAATGCTGCGGGAGAACTTGAGGACGTAGAGCCTGAACCTCGCGATTCCTCCGACGGAGACATCCTGGATGGGATCGATTTAGAAGGCCTGGATCTGGATAACGGTGATTTTTCAAGTGAAGACTCCGAGGAGGATTTCTAAATGCCTAATACGAAACAGCAAAACTATCAGCCGGTAGCTTTTGAAGCGATCAAGATCGGACTGGCTTCACCGGAGAAGATCAGAGAGTGGTCCCACGGCGAGGTCACAAAGCCCGAGACGATCAACTACAGGACCCTGAAGCCTGAGAGAGACGGCTTGTTCTGCGAGAGGATCTTCGGTCCCAAGAAGGATTGGGAGTGCTATTGCGGAAAGTATAAGAAGATCCGCTATAAAGGCGTGATCTGCGACAGATGCGGTGTTGAGATCACCAAGTCCAGCGTCCGCAGAGAGAGAATGGGACACATTGAGCTGGCCGCTCCTGTTTCCCACATCTGGTATTTCAAGGGAATCCCCAGCAGAATGGGCCTGATCCTCGATCTTTCACCGAAGATCCTTGAGAGAGTGCTCTATTTTGCCTCCTATATCGTACTGGACAAGGGCCAGACAGACCTCGAGTACAAGCAGGTCCTGACTGAGCGCGAGTACCAGGAAGCGAGAGAAAAATACGGCAATAAATTCCGCGCGGGAATGGGTGCCGAGGCGATCAAGCAGCTGCTGCTGGACGTCAATGTTGAGGAAGAATATCAGGAACTGAGCGAGCAGATGGAGACCGTGCAGGGCCAGAAGAGAGCCAGGATCATCAAGAGACTGGAAGTCATCGAGGCCTTCCGTGAGTCCGGAAATTCTCCTTCCTGGATGATCATGGACTGCATTCCGGTCATTCCTCCGGATCTGCGCCCCATGGTGCAGCTCGACGGCGGAAGATTCGCCACCTCCGACCTGAATGACCTGTACAGAAGGATCATCAACAGAAACAATCGTCTGAAGAGACTTCTTGAACTCGGCGCTCCGGACATTATTGTCAGGAACGAGAAGAGAATGCTTCAGGAAGCGGTCGACGCGCTGATCGATAACGGCAGACGCGGCCGTCCTGTCACAGGCCCCGGCAACAGAGCACTCAAGTCCCTGTCCGACATGCTCAAAGGTAAGGGAGGCCGTTTCAGACAGAACCTCCTGGGCAAGCGTGTCGACTACTCCGGACGAAGCGTTATCGTCGTCGGCCCCGAGCTGAAGATCTATCAGTGCGGTGTGCCGAAGGAAATGGCTCTGGAGCTCTTCAAGCCCTTCGTTATGAAGGAACTGGAGAAGAGAAACATTTCCCAGAATATCAAGAACGCCAAGAAACTGGTCGAGCGCGTGGATCCTCAGGTTTGGGACATCCTGGAAGATGTCATCAAAGAGCATCCCGTAATGCTGAACCGCGCACCTACCCTTCACAGACTGGGCATTCAGGCGTTTGAGCCCATCCTGGTGGAAGGCAAGGCGATCAAGCTTCACCCGCTGGTTTGTACAGCGTTCAACGCCGACTTCGACGGCGACCAGATGGCGATCCACCTTCCTCTTTCCGTAGAGGCGCAGGCGGAGTGCAGATTCCTTCTGCTCTCCCCCAATAACCTGCTCAAGCCCTCAGACGGAGGTCCCGTTGCCGTTCCTTCCCAGGATATGGTACTCGGTATCTACTATCTGACCCAGCAGAGAGACGGCGAGCCCGGAGAAGGAAGATGCTTCCACAGTATGAACGAGGCGATCCTCGCATACGAGAACCATTACATCACGCTGCACTCCAAGATCAAGGTCAGGATCAGCAAGAAGAGGGAAGACGGAGAGGTGGTCTCCGGGATCATCGATATCTCCCTCGGAAGACTGCTCTTCAACGAGATCATTCCTCAGGACCTCGGATTTGTGGACCGCACGAAACCCGAGAATTACCTGCTGCCTGAGATCGACTTCCTGGTCAAGAAAAAGGATCTGAAGAAGATCCTGCAGGCGATCATCGATACTCACGGCACCTTCAAGACCGCAGAGGTACTTGACCTGATCAAGGCTATGGGATACAAGTATTCCACAGTTGCAGCCATGACGGTATCCATTGCCGACATCACTGTTCCTCCGCAGAAGAAGGAAATGCTCAAAAAAGCGCAGGCCACAGTAGATGTGATCTCCAGAAACTTTGACAGAGGCCTGATGACAGAGGAAGAGAGATACAGAGCTGTCGTAGATACATGGACAGAGACTGATAACGAACTCAGAGACCTGCTGCTCAGAAGTCTTGATAAGTACAACAACATCTTTATGATGGCGGACTCCGGAGCCCGAGGCAGCAACCAGCAGATCAAACAGCTGGCAGGCATGCGCGGACTGATGGCGGATACGACGGGCCGCGCGATCGAGCTGCCCATCAAGTCCAACTTCCGTGAAGGTCTGGACGTTCTGGAGTACTTCATGTCAGCGCACGGCGCCCGCAAGGGTCTGTCCGATACGGCGCTCCGTACAGCGGACTCCGGTTACCTGACCAGAAGAATGGTCGACGTATCTCAGGAACTCATTATTCGTGAGATCGACTGCTGCGAGGGCAAGGAATCCATCCCCGGCATGACCGTCAAAGCATTCACAGACGGCAAGGCGATGATCGAGGATCTCAGAGACCGAATCACGGGCCGTGTTGTCTGCGAGGACGTCAGGGACGCAGATGGCAACATCATCGTCAAGAAGAATCATATGGTCACTCCCAGCCGCGCGACCAGGATCCTCGAGAAGGGTGTGAATAAGCGCGGAGGCAAGATCGAAGGACTTAAGATCCGTACGATCCTGACCTGCAGATCCCACATGGGAATCTGTGCGAAGTGCTACGGCGCAAATATGGCTACCGGCGAAATGGTCCAGGTAGGTGAAGCGGTAGGAATCATCGCGGCACAGTCCATCGGTGAGCCCGGAACGCAGCTGACCATGAGAACATTCCACACCGGCGGTGTCGCGGGCGGCGATATCACACAGGGTCTTCCCCGTGTCGAGGAGCTGTTCGAGGCCCGTAAGCCGAAGGGACTTGCGATCATCTCCGAGTTCGGCGGAACCGTATCGATCCCCGACAACAAGAAGAGCCGCGAAGTCATTGTTACCAGTGACGAGACGGGCGAGTCCAAGGAGTACCCGATCCCTTACGGATCCAGGATCAAGGTCGTGGACGGCCAGACCATTGAGGCCGGCGACGAGCTGACAGAAGGCAGCGTCAACCCTCACGATCTGATGAAGATCAAGGGAATCCGCGCAGTCCAGAACTATCTGCTCCGCGAGGTCCAGAAGGTTTACCGCCTGCAGGGTGTTGATATCTGCGACAAGCACATTGAAGTCATTGTCAGACAGATGCTCGGCAAGATCAGGATCGAGAACAGCGGCGATACCAAATTCCTTCCCGGAAGCCTGGTAGACGTCCTTGACTTCGAGGATGAGAACGAGAGACTTACAGCCCTCGACAAGCAGCCTGCAGAAGGCAAGCAGATCATTCTCGGAATCACCAAGGCAGCGCTTGCCACAAGCTCTTTCCTGTCGGCAGCTTCCTTCCAGGAGACCACAAAGGTCCTTACCGACGCGGCGATCCACGGCCGGATCGATCCTCTGATCGGCCTGAAGGAGAACGTAATTCTCGGTAAGCTGATCCCGGCCGGTACCGGTATGAAGAGATACCGCAGCACCAGACTCAGCACAGACGCGCGTCTGCGCAGGATCGGTGAGGCGGCAGCGGAAGAGGTGCAGGAGGAGACCACCGAGGCTGATATCCGGATGGAAATCACTGAGGCACAGCCTTCGGAAGAAATCGTGAATTCCGTTGTCGAAGAATAAAAAAGTAATTGACAACTGAAATACAGACTCATATAATATCATGGTGTGGCTCTTAGGAGCTGCACCATGTTTATTTTTATAAGAAGGAGGTGAAATAGAATGCCAACATTTAACCAGTTAGTAAGAAAGGGTCGTCAGACTTCCGTTAAGAAATCTA
>CACZJD010000094.1 GCA_902781325.1 uncultured Lachnospiraceae bacterium | reverse complement strand
AGCGCAAAGATCTCTATTTTGTCCCTGCTGCCGATCTTCAGCTTCCGGAGTTCCGGAATGGAGGACTGCGCGATTCCCTTTCCGGTAATGACCGCCATTCCCATATTGATGATTTCCTGCGCCCTGGGTTCCGCGTCGTTCTCGCTGATCATAACAACGGCGCTGTCCTTATTGGCAAGGCACTCGCGGCCCACTTTTATACTATTGTCATTGACGCCGTAAATGATCGTCAGGTCTCCGTTCAGCGCCAGAAACAGCCTCAGTTTCCTGAGTCCGGCAGAGCCTACCGTAACCATTGCGGCGCTTGCAATGGAATAAAACGCCATCAGATGGAAGAGCCAGAAGCAGAATACCCCCAGCCCCGTCTGCATCCAAACCGACCCGCTGATCGCGGACATATCATTTTTGCCCAGGAACATGCCGATCACGGAAAACGGCGTCCTCACAAGCGAAAGGAATGCGTTCCCGGTGACGTCTGTATAGCCTTTTCCGTATATGATGCTTCCGCCCAGGACGGCGATCACCATCAGATACGCCGTCAATTTCGCGGAGTAAGCCGGCTTAAAGGCCATATTGATCACCAGCATTGACAGAACAATAACCCAAATTGCAGTCATTATGATTCCTTCCTTCAATTACTGTGGATAAAAGCCGCGATGTCCCCGATCACATCTTCTCCGATGTACTGCTCCACACTGTACTCTTTCGACGCCTTGAGAATGTCATTATAGATTCCTTTCACAAAGACGTGGTTCAGTTCGGGATACAATTTATATTGCGTGTTCTCCCTGCCGGCAAGGAGTTTCTTAAACATCCTGTAATCCCTAGGATCAGGACCGGCTTCTTACTCGTCAAAAGATAGTCGGCAGCTGTTTTTTGACCCATCTCCTTGAAATAGTACAGCGACAGATTTCCCGCGAACTTCTTCCTTTTCGCTTCCTCGTCGCTCATCTGATAGAGGCCGCGGAATTTCTTCTTGTAAAACCTGTACTCCAGCCCGATGATCTTCTTCAGGACCGAGCTGCCGCGCCCGGCCTGCCTGAGCTGCCTCAGAACAATTTCTTCGAGACGGCAAGGAGTTCCCGCCATCATTATAAGCCCCTTGACGTCCGCGCCTTCCGCATCGATCCTCGGCGCGAGCATGGCTCCCATGCTGTGGCCCAGAATGAAGATGCGGTCGTGATCGATCCGGGGATCTCTCTTCAGCATCTGCACTGCGAGCAGCGCGTCTTCAATAGTCTCCTCCTTTACGGTAAGACTCTTGTTTCTGATCATCTTGCGGCCATGTACAAAAGTTCTCTTGTCATAGCGCAGAGAGGCGATACCATGCCTTGCAAGACCTTCCGCGAGGTCTTTAAAGGGCGTAAGTTTCAACACTTTCTCGTCCATATTGCTGGCGCCGGAACCGTGGACCATCACGACGGCAGGCACCGACTTCGAGAGGTCAGACGGAAGCGTCATAAGTCCATTCAGCGGATACTCTGATCCCGCTCCAACGACGATTTTTTCACTGTACATTTCAGCACCTCCTGCACCGCCTGCTTATCAGATACGCCTTTATCATACCGCATTTCCTCCCGTAAAGGGAAATAAAAAGTGCCCGCAGCCTCTGCGGCTGCAGGCACCTGTTAACTCTTATACATTACAGGATGTGCTCGCGCTCTACCCTAGCCCCGAAAGGCATGAGTGACAGCTTCGCGATCTTAAAATACTGTTTTCCCCACGGGATTCCGATAATAGTTATGCACAGTATAACTCCGATGAGTGCGTTGCCGATTGCCATCTCGATCCCGCCGAAGACGATCCACAGGATGTTCAGCAGAAAAGATACTGCACCGTTATCATCATAGACGATCTCTTTGCCAAAAGGGTCAAGAGATATGCTCGCCAGTTTAAAGCACTGCAGGCCGACCGGAATGCCGACTACAGTGATGCACCATAGGCAGCCCGTAAGCACCCACCCGAGAGCGCTGATCAGTCCGCCGAAAAGAAGCCAAAGTATATTCAATAAAAGTCTCATGATCTTATCCTCCATTAGTTGTCTACTGTTTTTGTGCTTCCATTTAATATACGGATGCGCGTTAAAAAGTCACCATGATTTTTCATGTACAATAAAAGTTTTATGCGTATACTAATTTGTAAAGCAAAATAACGAGCGAAAAACATAATAAAAGGAGTGAATCATGGCAAACAACGAACAACGCTCTGAACAGAGCATTGCTGAGCAGAATATCGCTGAGCAGAGTACAGCTGTGCAGGGCGGCGCACAGAAGACCGGGAAAACGATCCCGCAGATCATTTTCGGTTCCGCGGTCTGGACCTGCATACTGGCTTATCTGCTGATCCTGGCAGGCCAGATCATAGGTGAACTTGTTATGCTGGTATCCGGCGCTTACAAGACTGACCTTGGCCTCACGGCGGGGTTATACTTCTCGTTTATTGGTATCTGGTTTGTTCTCTTTTTGAACGGACTTATAAAGAAAAACAGGCCTTTGTTTAAGGCGTACGGAACCGGATGCAAGGGCAACAACGCCCTCAACCTGCTGATCGGCTATCTGATCGGTATCGGCATGAACGGGGCAGCCATACTGATGGCGTGGCTGCACGGTGACATCAGGATGTATTTTGACAAATTTGAGCTGATACCTTTTGTGATCCTGTTTATCGCTGTCTTCGTTCAGTCGGCGGCAGAAGAAATGGTATGCCGCGGCTTCATCTATCAGCGTGTCCTTCGCACTTACAGGAACAAATTCTGGCTGGCAGTGCTTATCAATTCCGTGTTCTTCGGGCTGATCCATCTGGGCAATGACGGCATATCAGCCCTGGCGGTCGTTGATCTCGTCGTAACTGGTCTGCTCTTCAGTGCGATGGTTTACTATTTTGACAGTTTGTGGATGGCGATGGCCGCGCACGCGGGCTGGAATTTCACACAGAGCATTCTCGCGGGACTTCCCAACAGCGGAAATGTAGTCCCCTACTCGGTATTCAAGCTCGACGCGGCGACGGCGCGCGACAGCTTCTTCTACAATGTCGCGTTCGGCGTCGAGGGAACGATCCCGGCGATCGCAATTCAGGCCGTGGTCCTGATCGCGCTCGTGGCGATCGGCATAAAGCTGGGCGGAAAGCCCACAGATATCTGGGCCGGCGAAGAGAGCCGCTAATGGGACCTCTGGATAATGGGACCTCTGGCTAATGGGACCTCTGGGGTATGTTTTTCAATAAAAAATGACCCCCGGGGTCCTTTTTTTGTCCGCCAAGAGACCTCTGGGGTAAAATATTGCCTAAAACAAACGGCTGTGAAGAGACGGGAGAATTCTCTCCCATCTCTTCACAGCCTGTATTTACATAGTTATGAATGAGCTCAAGCTTTGCCTGCGCTGCCGAGAACGTTGACGATCTTGTGAGCGACCATATCCTTAACCGCCTGTCTTGCGGGTTTGAGATACTGTCTGGGATCGAAGTGATCCGGATGCTCTGCAAAGTATTTCCTGATGTTGCCGGTCATAGCCAGGCGGATATCAGAGTCGATGTTGATCTTGCAGACGGAAAGCTCTGCAGCATGACGAAGCTCATACTCCGGAATGCCGATAGCATCGGGCATATTGCCGCCGTATGTGTTGACCATCTTTACGAATTCCTGCGGAACAGAGGAAGAACCGTGCAGAACGATCGGGAATCCGGGCAGTCTCTTGGAAACTTCCTCGAGAACGTCGAAACGAAGCGGCGGAGGAACAAGGATGCCGTCCGCATTGCGTGTGCACTGCTCAGGTTTGAACTTATAAGCGCCGTGGGAAGTACCAATCGCGATAGCAAGGGAATCGCAGCCGGTTCTGGTAACGAATTCCTCTACTTCTTCGGGACGTGTGTAGCTGGCTTTGCCTGCCTCGACAACAACTTCATCCTCTACGCCTTCGAGAGTTCCGAGCTCTGCCTCTACCACTACGCCGTGTGCGTGAGCGTACTCAACTACCTGCTTTGTCAGAGCGATGTTGTCTTCAAAGGACTTAGAAGAAGCATCGATCATAACAGAAGTAAATCCGCCGTCGATGCAGTTCTTGCACAGTTCAAAAGAATCACCGTGATCAAGATGAAGTGCGATCGGAATCTGAGGATTCTCAATAACAGCTGCTTCTACCAGTTTCACCAGATAGGTGTGATTTGCATATGCGCGTGCACCCTTGGATACCTGAAGGATTACGGGGCTGTTCAGTTCGCCTGCTGCTTCTGTAATGCCCTGGACGATTTCCATGTTGTTCACATTGAAAGCGCCAATAGCATAACCGCCGTCATATGCTTTTTTAAACATTTCGGTCGTAGTAACTAATGCCATTCGTTGTCTCCTTTTTTTTAGATATTATTTTTGGAAGTTACTAATATCATTATAATGCTTTCGCGGAAAAAAATCGACCTCTGGGGTAGTTTGTTTTAAAGAACCAAAAAAGGCCTCTGGGGTAGTTTGCGAAAAAGTTCGAAAAACTTGTTGACATTTCAACATTGTATGTGTTATTCTTCCGAACGTTGATAAATCAACGTTCACCAATGTTCTTGTAAAAGGAGGAACACACAAATGGCAATAAGAATCATAACCGATTCCACAGTTGATATAGCTGATAAGTATAGCGATCTTTTTACCGTCGTCCCGCTCACCGTCACATTCGGAGAGAAAGACTACATTGACGGAGTCACAATAACTAAGCAGGAGTTTTATCAAAAGCTCATCTCCGGCCCCGATCTTCCCAAGACCAGCCAGGCAACGCCTGTAGTGTTTGCAGAAGTATTTCGGAAGCTTCAGGAAGAAGGTGACGAAGCCATCGTGATCACAGTCTCTTCGCGCCTTTCCGGCACCTATCAGAGTGCTTGCATCGCCGCGGAGGATTTCCCGAACGTTCGAGTCGTGGATAGTAAGAACGTCTCCATCGCCTCCGGGGTACTTGCGGAGTATGCTTTGCGCTGCGCGGAGGAAGGTATGGGGCTCGATGAACTGGCGGATCACCTGGCAAAGAAGCGGGAGGAGATCGGTCTGGTTGCCATGGTCGATACCCTTGAATACTTGAAAAAGGGCGGCAGAATCTCCGGCGCAGCAGCACTTGCGGGCGGCGTGCTGGGCATCAAGCCGGTCGTCACAGCCCGGGACGGTGAACTGGCGGTTCTCGGCAAAGCGCGCGGCTCCAAGAAGGCCAATAACCTTCTCATTGAGCAGATCCGCAAGAACGGCGTAGATTTCTCCATGCCGCTTCTGCTCGGCTACACCGGTCTCTCAGACGACATGCTCCAACAGTATATTCAGGACAGCCAATGCCTCTGGAAAGGTCATGTCGACGATTTGGACTGTGTCCAGTTAAGCAGCGTAATCGGCACCCATGCCGGTCCAGGCGCTGTTGCGGTTGCTTATTTCAAATCCCATGCGGTACAATAAGGCTATTCAGTGAACACTATGCGAGCCGCTGCACCGCGTTTGGAAAGGATGGCATAATGGAAAACCGTTTTGAGCATTTCAGTCTGGATATTTTTAACATTTCCAGATACTGGAACAAGATCGCAACGGATGAAATGAAAAAATATGGTCTGCGGGGTACGCACGCCCTCTATCTTTTGATGCTTGATGGATATGAGGGAGAGATCACCGCCGCAAGGCTTGCTGACCTTTGCCAGCGAGATAAAGCAGATGTCTCCCGTGCTCTCGCCGATTTCCAGAAAAAAGGAATCCTGGAACCATACAACGGTCCAAAATATAGAGCGACCCCTAAACTCACACCCCTCGGCCGTACAATCGCCGCTCAGATCCGGGCGCGCGCGACTGTCGCCCTCGACCTGGCCGGCCAGGGCATCACAGAGGAGATGCGCGAGAATATGTATCACTGCCTTGATCTCATTGCCGCCAACATGCGCGGGATCTGCGATGAAGGGTTGATGAATCAGTGACTTTAATCGACCTCGACCTCTGGGGTAGCGGTTATAGTTATAGAAACCGACCTCTGGGGTAGCGGTTATCCTGGGGTAGCGGTTATCAATTATGCGGAAGACTGCCAGCAGATCGCAAACTTCTATGCTCAGGAAGCTGAATTTGCAATGGCGGATGCGCGCGATATAATTGATAAGTATGACGAAAAGTACGGTAAAGCATAAATAAATGAATAATTAGAAATAGCCAGAAGGGTGTTCCCCCTCTGGCTATTTTTAATACTTATGAATAGAACTGTATTCTGCCCTGTCAAATCTCCTACTCTGTGATCGCCCAGACTCTTGCGGGAAGGCCTGTAGCGCCTTCGATCCTGGGCCACGCCGCAAAGAGGACAGCACCTGCGGGAGCCACTTTGTCCAGGTTGCGCAGGACTTCAATCTGCAGTTTCCCCTTGGAGAGCACATAACGCTCGCAGGCAAGGTCCTCGGCTTTCGCGGCTTCCGCGGAAGCATCGGTGTCCAGCGTCTCGTGGCCGTTCGCAGCGGCGTTTCTCTCCTCATAGATGTACTTGAGCGCTTCCATGGACCAGCCGGGGAAGTTCTCGCTCCCATCTTCTGCTATGCCGGAAAGCGCGTCCATATCCGGCCAATTCTTGTACCAGTCCGTTCTGAGCGCCACAAACGCGCCATCCGGGATCGGTCCATATTTTGCCTCATAGTCCTTAATGTCCTGCGCAGTCACGGCGTAATGAACATCCTGCGCAACTTTGTCCGTGATATCGACCACGCACAGGGGGAACACGCCCTGCTTGACGTCATAGGCTTCCGAGAGCTCCCCGTCCTTTACAAAATGTCCCGGGAAATCAATATGTGTTCCGAACTGTCCGGGGAATTTGAAGGTGTGGATCCTGCAGTCCAGCATAGGATTTCCCCAGTCAAAGACCACTTTGCAGAGTTCCACGCTTCCTTCCGGAATTCCGCTCCAGTAAGGGCTGTCATTGTTAAGGCTGTGGGACAGCTCCACCCATTTCAGTTTCTTCGCTTCCTCAAGTGTCTCCCAAAGTTTGTACATGTTACCCCCTTTCTCTCAGAAACCATGCAAAATATCGCACAAGTAAACTGATAATTGCGTTTACTAAATCATAAGATCTCCGCTCTTCAGTGTCAATCATTACAGGAAAACGATAAGGGAGTTGATCCACGGTCAGTTGATTCCCCGCCTCAGCCGCCGCGCCCCGGCGCTGTCGCAATTTCCATCAGCCGATAGATCTTTCCGTACAGACGCCCCGTAAACAGTAGTTTGAAAAAGGCTCTGTCAAGCGGCTTCAGCTCGTTCACCAGTTCCGGGGGCGTAAAAGAATGCTCTCTTACGGCTTGCAGGCCCAGTCCACTGATCACGTCCTCTATGTCATCAATGCCGTATAGCTTCGTGACGCCGACATCGTTGACCGGGTTTTTATATTTTGACGCCTTCGCGCCAAATTCCGTATAGATATCCATCAAAATACAGAGCATTCTGTACTTCTTCTGCAGAGCTCCCAGAAATCTGCGAAGCTGAGCCTTGGACAAATACATGCTGAGCCCTTCGAGGACGACGATTGCTGTGTCACTCTCGGGAAGTGCCGTGATCTGTGCGGGATCTGAGGCGTCCAGGGCCTGCATGCGGTAATTCACGCTCTCGTCAAAATAATCTTTTCTTATCGCGATCACGTCCGGGAGGTCGCAGTCAAGCCACTCTCTGTACGGCACTTTCACTCTTCTGCACCTGCTGTCGAGGCCGCACCCGATGTGCAGCACCAGGGCGTCCTTATGCTTTCTGAGCATGCGGTCCGTCCAGTCGTCAAACACGCGGGCGCGCATCGCCATGTTGTAGGCAAGCCATTTCGATTTCGACTTGCCGCGGATCGGAAAGCTCTCCGCTTCCCAGATCCTCTCGGCATCCGGATCGTTTAAAATGATATGTTGTCTGCTAACAGTCGATTTTCCATATAAAGGAATGAAAAGGGTTTTGTTTACTTCATTCATGACTTAGACCTCCATGACTTAGACCTCTGCATGACTTAGACCTCTGGGGTAGCTTACTCTGGGGTGGCTTGCTGCAATTTTTTGACCTCTTCCGCGATCGAGAGAAAGCTCTCCGCTTTAATGACCGCCAGCCCCTGAGCTTCATCGCCAAGCACGACCAGCTGGTCGCCAGGGGCTATATCAAATGTTTTCCTTGCCTTACACTAAGTCCCATGTTGTCCTTTGGTTCGAAATTGGCCAAATCATCGAGGGAAACTCCGAACACTTCCGCAAGGCATCTGCATTTTTCCAAGTCTGGAATAGTCTCACCCGCTTCCCATTTCGCCACTGCCTGCCTTGTCACGCCGACCTTTTCCGCGATATCCTCCTGGGTCATCTGTTTCATCTTCCGCATTTGAACAAGATTATCCTTGAACATTTTTCTTCTCCTCTTTGATACCAAGCACCGCCCACCTGTAGCCCGGGATTCTTGATATAATTCCATTCAAAAGATAGGCGCCAGCAAATCCTGCAATCAAACTCAAGAGATACACCGCCGGTGCCGGAAGGATCCCGCGCCTGGCCACAAACAAAGCAACCGAAGAGATCCCCAAATAGTGAAACACATACAGTCCGAAGCTCCTCTTGCTCATCCAGCGGGTAAATCTGTTGCTGAAGTCGCAATATTTTGCCATACCGCCGAAAATCGCCAGACAAGCAAAGTATCCGTACGTGACGAACAGAACGGAGCGATATACCGGGTTATCCGCATAAACTTCGCCAAAATAGCGAGCGCAGAACGCTGCACCCAGCACCCCAGAGGTCACCGCCAACAGCGGAAACCACCTTTTCAGGACCTCGATCACCTCATCGTGGGACAGGACAAAATAGCCCAGCAGAAAAACAAAGAAATACAGCCCGAACCGGTAGACGCAGATGATCGGCGTCGACAAGCACTGGAAGGCCAGCTTTTCCGCAGGCGTTCCAAAGCCTGTCTTTGTCGATTCTCCGCACAAGCACTAGCAGCATAGAAAACAGCCACAGCAAATGAATGTACCAAAGGACTCCGCTTCCGCTTGCGATACAGATCAGTACCTTCGCAATCAGAGGTATACCAGGATCTTTGAGCACGGCGTCTCCAAGAGCAACGTTGACATATCCCTGCAGAAACTGGAATGCAACCAGTCCGATCGTCGAAGGCACTAGAAGCTTCGTCGTCCTGCTGCTGATGAATTCTCTGTGGGAATGATTATCCAGATAGAGCCGCGAGCTGATCCCGGAGACCATGAAAAGCAGCATCATGAACCAGGGGTACACGATGTACTGAAACACGTCAAAATACTGAACTTCAAGATCTGTGATCTTACCGCAACCCCCCGGAATCCCTTCTGCGTTATACATATAGATCACATGGTATAAAACTACGATCACAACAGTGATCCATCTGATGTTATCTAAGTAATATTTTCTCATAATAATCCCACCTCCGCAACTATTCTTGACAAAATCATATTGCCTTGGAAGGATTACGTCCACCAACCAAACCGAACATTTGCGCAGAACTGATGTTATGTTTGGTTGACAAGGTACCCCAGAGGTCGGGGCCGGTCTAGGTACCCCAGGTCTACAGGTCTAGGTACCCCAGAGGTCGGGGCCGGTCAAAAAACAACCCCAGAGGTTGGATTACTCTGGGGTGGATTATACCCTCAGCATACCTCTGGGGTAGTTTATCATTTTGAAGTAGCTGCGCTCCAGCTGTCAGTTCTTGCGACCGGGCTGATCATCACACGGCCAGTACCGCGGTAGACATTGACCAGACCTTCACCG
>CACZJD010000093.1 GCA_902781325.1 uncultured Lachnospiraceae bacterium | reverse complement strand
ATCGGAATATACCAAAGAAAGGGAAGCTGCGGAGCGCAGCAGAAAGGAAGCTACTATGACAAAGACAATGAAGATCGAAGGTATGATGTGCGAGCACTGCGAGGCGACCGTGAAGAAGGTCCTGGAGAAGATCGACGGCGTCGCATCCGCAGACGTAAGCCACAAGGAAGGCACAGCAGTTGTCACACTGAGCGGTGACGTCGCTGACGAGAAGCTCAAAGAGGCTGTTGAGGACCGCGACTACAAGGTGGTTTCCATCGCGTAAGAGAATAAAAACAAAACAAAAGAGGGGCAGTGGAAAGATGATTTTCACTGCCCCTCTTTTTATATCGGTTTTGATCATTCAGTCTGCGAAGAATCTGGCCTTCACTTCTTCCACCGGCATATCGCAGCCTGTGAACAGTTTGAAAGCGGCTACCCCCTGCCACAGCAGCATGCCTTTTCCGCCGAATGTAATGCATCCGGCTTCCTTTGCCAGTCTGAGCATTTTGGTCTCCAAGGGGTTGTAGACTGCGTCTGTGACAACCAGGCCGGGACGGAAAACGGACGCGTTCTCAACGACCATCAGGTCTTCGTGAGGCTTCATACCCAGACTCGTGCCGTTTGCCAAAATATCGCCGCCTGCGATCTCTTCGGCGAGCAGAGTCTGATCCGCGAGGTCACAGACCCTGACTGCGCATCCGGGGCGCACTTTCCTGATCTTTTCAGCTGTCTCGAGGGCCCTGTCCCAGGACCGGGATTTACGGTTAAAAATGGAAACAGCCCGCGCGCCGTCCAGGGCGCACTGAACAGCGATCGCCGTTCCCGCGCCGCCCGCGCCGCAGACGATCACTTTTTTGCCCGCGACCTCTATGCCTTTGTCGCGGAGCATATTGACATAGCCTTCGCCGTCGGTGATGTGTCCTGTGAGCACGCCGCCATCGTTGATGACGGTGTTGCATGCGCCGATGATCGCGGCGGCTTCCGAGCGCTTGTCGACATTCTCAAAAGCGGCGATCTTACAGGGCATTGTGACATTGAAGCCCCGGATGCCGAGCGCGCGCATCGCGTCAAAAGCAGCGGGAACTCCGTCCTCTCTGACAGTGTAGGCGACATAAACATAATCAAGGCCCAGAAGCTCACAGGCGTAGTTGTGCATTTGAGGCGAGAGGGAGTGGCCGACCGGATCTCCGATCAGAGCGAGGGTAGTGGTCTTTCCGCTGATTGTCCGTGCCATGGTAATCTCCTTTTTCTTAAACTCAGTCATATGTTATTGCGTTTAAAACTAATTGACAAGGAGAAAATGCTATTGACAGGGGAGAGGTTTTCACTATAATAAGAGTTCTGAAAACAAAAATGAGAATCATTTTCGATTTTGAACTATGCAGGGGGCATTTTACTGGTGGGCGCGAGAACATCCTATAAAACAAAACACAGAGACGAGATCCTGAAGATCCTTCGGGAAAATGAGAGCGAGCATATGACGGCGGGGCAGATCCTGGACGAACTTAAGGCGAAAGGCGTATCTATAGGTGTCGCGACGATCTACCGGCAGTTGGACCGTCTGGTGGAGGAGGGCGCCGTCAATAAATATATGGTGGACGCGGTGACCGGAGCCTGTTATGAGTTCAGGGAAGGACACGAAGAAAAATCCGCTTATGTGCACGGAAAATGTGAGAAGTGCGGAAAAGTGGTCCACATTGAGAGGAAAGCAGTGGAAACCGCGATGCAGGGCTTTTCGGGCGGCGGAGCCGGCGGATTTGAGCTGGACTGCACGCGTACGCTGTTTTACGGAATCTGCGGGGACTGCAGGAGGAAGAAGTGAGAGAGAGAAGGACCGAAGGAAAGAGCCGGAAGAGACGGTTCGGTGCCCGGCTGATGGCGGTGATCCTGGCAGCAGGAATTGCGGCGGCCGCAGCTGCAGGCTGCGGGGTGAAGCAGGAGGAGCCGGATGACGGGAAACTGAAGATCGTTACGACGATCTTCCCGCAATACGATTTTGTCAGAGCGATCGCGGGCGGCACAGGGGCCGTAAATGTCAGGATGCTCCTTTCCCCCGGAGAGGAGGTGCACTCCTACGAACCGACGCCTCTGGATATCAAGGAGATACAGAACTGTGATCTTTTCATCTATGTCGGCGCTGAGAACGATGTGTGGGTGGACCGGATCCTTGAGAACATGGGGGACAAGAGACCCCAGACGCTGCGGCTGGTGGATCTCACAGAGACAGTGGAAGAAGAATCCGTGGAAGGCATGATGGAGGAAAAGGGCCATGCTCACGAAGAAGGCCATGATCATGAAGACACCCATGAAGAGGAGGCAGAACATGATCACGAAGACGGCGAAGAGCACGTTCACAGCGGCGATTCCTCCCATGAGGAGCACGAAGAGGCGGATGAGCATGTGTGGACGTCTCCTGTGAAGGCGGCGGAGATCACAGAAGCGATCGCGCAGAAGATGGCGGAACTGGATCCGGAGAACGCGGATCATTATCTTGCCAATGCGCGGGATTACGAGGAGAAGATCCTGGATCTGGACGAGCAGTTCAGGGAGATCGCTGGGAACGCGGAGCGTAAGACCCTGGTCTTCGGAGACAGGTTCCCGATCCGGTATTTTGCAGAAGGATACGGGCTGGACTATTTTGCCGCGTTTCCGGGCTGTTCGTCGGAATCGGAGCCCAGCGCGTCGACACTGGCCTTTCTGATCGACAAAGTCCGCGAGGAAGGGATTCCGGTAGTGTTCTCCATCGAGTTCTCCAACGGCAATATTGCCCGGGCGATCTGCGAGAGCACGGGAGCGGTGCAGAGAACTTTCAATTCCTGCCATAACGTGACAAAGGAGCAGAAGGAAAACGGCGCGACATATGTATCATTAATGAGCGAAAACCTGGAGGTGATCCGGGAGGCGCTCGGAGAAGGAGCAAAAAAATGAGCCTGATCAGTTGTGAAGATCTCGCATTTGCCTATGACGGCGTGACAGTGCTGCGCCATCTTGATTTCAAAGTAGAGCAGGGCGACTATCTGTGCATATTGGGTGAAAACGGTGCAGGCAAGAGTACTCTGATGAAGGGACTGCTGGGCCTCAAGAAGCCTTCGGCGGGCACGGTCTCTTTCGGAGAGGAGCTTCGGGCTAAGGAGATCGGATATCTTCCCCAGCAGACACCGGTGCAGAAAGATTTCCCCGCCAGCGTGCGGGAAGTGGTCCTGTCGGGCTGTCTGTCGGGCATGGGTATGCGCCCCTTTTACGCCAAAGCGGAAAAGGATCGGGCTGACCGCAATATGCAGGCGCTCGAGATCACGGACCTGAAGGACCGGTGCTATAGGGATCTCTCCGGAGGGCAGCAGCAAAGGGTTCTTTTGGCGAGAGCGCTGTGCGCCACCAAGAAGGTGATTCTTCTGGACGAGCCTGTGGCGGGGCTGGATCCACTGGTGACGATCAACATGTACAGGCTGATCGAGCGGATCAACAAAGAGATGGGGATCACAGTCATTATGGTTTCCCACGATATGCAGGCGGCGACGAAGTACGCCTCCCATATCCTGCATCTGGGAGAGGACAGGCAGCTTTTCTTCGGCACTTGTGAGGATTACCGGCATACCGCCGCGTATCACAGTTTCATGGATGGAGAGAAAGCTGTCCATATCTGGAAGAAGGCGGCAGGCAAAGAGAAAAAGCCGCGGGCGGCAAGTCCTGAACCGGAGGAAAAAGGGGAGAAAGAAAAGAAAGAGGTACAGCAGTAATGTTCGGCTTAATATTGGAGATGTTTACCTACCCGTTTATGGTGCGGGCTCTCTGCATGGGCGTCCTGGTGGCAGTCTGCTCTGCGCTTTTAGGCGTGACGCTGGTCCTCAAGAGGTACTCCATGATCGGAGACGGTCTTTCCCATGTGGGTTTCGGTGCCCTTGCTATCGCGACGGCAATGAACGCCGCGCCTTTGGCGGTGGCCATTCCGGTGGTCATCGCGGCAGCCTTTCTGCTCCTTCGTCTGACGGAGAACAGCAAGATCAAGGGAGACGCCGCCGTCGCCCTGATCTCCACCGGAGCACTCGCGATCGGTGTCATGGTGGTGTCGATGACCACAGGCATGAATACGGATGTTTATAATTACCTGTTTGGCAGTATTCTGAGCATGTCACATGGAGATGTGGTGCTGACCGGAACAGTGTCCGCGGTGATCCTGGTCATGTTCGTTTTCTTCTACAACAGGATCTTCGCGGTGACTTTTGACGAGACCTTCGCCCGGGCGACGGGACTGAACGCGAAGCTTTACAATACAGTGATCGCTGTTTTGACAGCGCTGATCATAGTTGTCGGAATGCGGATGATGGGGTCGCTCCTGATCTCGAGCCTTGTCGTATTCCCGGCTGTGACCAGCATGCGGACATGCATCACTTTCCGTTCCGTCATGATCTGCTCGGCAGTCGTCTCGACGATCTGCCTGGTGACGGGCCTTGTGATCTCCTACCTGTACGCTGCGCCGACCGGGGCCAGTATTGTGTTGTGCAACATAGCGGCATTCATCACTTTCGCAGCGGTGCAGAAGGGGAGGGAATGCTTGCAAAGTAGTGAGAAATCCCTATAATTACTAGTATACAGAGTATTTTTAAAGACTATTTTGGAGGACATTTGACATGGGAAATGAAGATAAGACACCTGTTGACGGTGATATGCTGATCGCGGAGATCCTCAGGAAGTATCCCGAGGCAGCATATGTTCTGATGAACTGCGGAATGGGCTGCATCGGCTGCCCCTCTTCTCAGATGGAATCTCTCAGCGATGCGTGCATGGTTCACGGCCTTGACGCTGATGAGGTCATTAAATATCTCAATTACGAACTTGGCCTGACAGCGGCAGAATAATCCGGGCGCAGCGCGGGAAACCGCGGTGATGTTCGGCGGCAGCTTGGGGAAGCCGCAAAATTGAATATATTAGTTCCGGTGTATTGGTAGCCCACAAATGGAGTATTTTTGAGGAGGTTCTGGTATGGCATTGAATCAGAGGAAGGTGGCAATGGTCGGATGCGGTTCTTCAGGCGCGGCATCCTGCTTCGCTCTTATGCAGAGCGGACTGTTCACGGAAATGGTTTTGATCGATTCGTTACCCGAAAAGGCCGAGGGTGAGGCCATGGATCTGTCACAGGGTCTTACATTTGCAAGACCTATGAAGATCTATGCGGGTGATTATGACGATCTGTCAGACGCGGGCATTATCATCGTGACCGCTGCCGGGGTACAGAGGAGCGATGATACGAAACTGGATCTGGTGAAGAAGAATGTGCAGATTTTCAAGACGGTGATCGCCGAGATCGCGAAGAGAAATGAAGAGGGCGTCATGCTGATCGTCGCCAATCCCGTTGACATTCTCACCTATGCGGCGCTGAAGATCAGCGGATGGGCAGAGGGCAGGATCCTTGGATTGGGCACAGTGCTCGACACCGCAAGACTCAGATCCCTCCTCAGTGAGAAGCTGAGCGTGGACGCACGCAATGTTCACGCCTACATGGTAGGCGAACAGGGCAGGGGCGAGGTCCCGATCTGGAGCAGCGCGACCGTATCCGGGATTCCGATCCGCGATTTCTGCGAGATGCGCGGATATCCGGATCCTTCGGACTATTTTGACATGATCGCCAAGGAAGTCAGGACCAGTGCCGATGTGATCACGAGAAAAAAGAAAGCCGCGTACTACGGCGTCGCTATGGGCGTCCGCAGAGTATGCGAAGCGATCGTGCGCGACGAGAAGTCCGTACTTCCCGTCTCCAGCCTGATGTATGGAGCCTTTGATATCGACGGACTTGCGCTCAGCATGCCCGCCATTGTCGGCAGAAACGGCGTTGAGTGCCTTGTCCCGCTGGATATGAGCGAGGAAGAACTGGACGAACTCAGGAAGACGGCAGCCACAGTCAAGGCGATCGTCGACGATGTGTTCGGCGAAGCCAGATAAGACATAAGGCAGCTCAGAGAAATATCGGAAACAGAAGAAACCCGTGCAGGAAGCTGCACGGGTTCTTTTCATAGTGGTCAAAATATTGCGTATCCGTTCATCGGATCATGCCGCGGGCTCAGGCTTCCTCTTCGAAGTCTTCCTTGCCTACGCTGCAGAGAGGACATTCCCAATCATCGGGAAGATCCGCAAAAAGGGTGCCGGGCTCAATGCCGTTATCGGGATCGCCGACTTCTTCGTCGTAGATGTAGCCGCAGACTGTGCATACAAACTTTGCCATACAATACTCTCTTTCTGCTTTCCATGTTTTTGAAAAGCGGTTGTTGTTAAAGGGTTTTAAAAACCTGCGTCACTAACATTATATAAGATGGACAAAGTGCTTGCAATAAGATATGTACCGCTATTGGCAGGCACAAAACGGTATAAAAACAGGCTTTTTCGGGATTCTTCGGCGGAAATTCCGCCGGGTTTTGACCGTTTTACCAAAGTTTGAAAACTTGCGCTCAGGGGCTTGTCCCTCCGGCGGGGAAGCATTTATAATCAGATTCACCAGCCGGAGGAAGGAGGTGAAGCCATTGACCGAAGGCGGACGGGCAGTCCTTGTACTGTTCGTGACGGCGTCCGCAGCGTCTGATCTGCGGCGGGGAAGGATCTACAATTTCCTGACCTTTCCAACCCTGGCGGCAGGCTTCCTGCTGCTTGTGCTGAACACACCCAATGAGGTTCCTCCGGTGCTGGGAGTGATGGCAGCCACTCTGTTCTTTCTATTTCCTTTCTGGAAAGCGGGAGGGCTGGGGGCCGGAGATATCAAACTCCTCATGGCACTGGCTCCTTTGATGGGGCCGGGATGGTTTCTCTTTGGTACTGTTCTTTCTTTTCTGATCGGCGCGGGAATCTCCGCGTTTCTGCTGATCAGATATCGGGATTTATCCCGAACCGTTCATTTTGCTGTGCCGATCGGCATCAGCGTCATGCTCTGTCTGCTTCTCGAGCAGTTTGGAATACAGAGCCCATCCCTGGTAACGTTTTAATATCCGCAGGATATGTGACAGGCAGGCCGGCAGGCTTTATTTTGGCGCGCCCGCAGGAGGATCTACGTCTTTTTTGTGCACTGCCTGATGAAAGGAGAGCGTCAAATGACTAACAGCGGAGGCGCGGCCGGTGCAGGAGAGCGTCAAATGACTAACAGCGGAGGCGCGGCCGGTGCGCGCAGAGTCTGCATTTGCGACAGCGAAGTTTCCTACGGGGAACATCTGATGGAATACCTGAGGCAGGAGGGGAGGCTCCCCGGGGATATCTATCTCTACACGGGCAGAGAGACTTTTCTCGAGCGGGAGACGCCGGATACCACAGGACTTCTTGTGATCGCGCAGTCCCAGTACACGGAGGAGATCGGGAAGGCCGGATTCAAAGATATCCTGCTCCTGAACGAGAGCAGCACTTATTTGGAAAAGCCGGAGAACATGAGCAAATATCAGTCTGTGGAGAACATCTGCGACAGGATCCGTGAGATGTGCATGACCCGGGAGGAGGGGATTTCAAAGGGGGTCCGCCACGGCAAACCGATGAAACTGATTGGAATCTATTCGCCTCTGACGCGGTGTCTTCAGACAACCTTCGCGCTGTGTATGGGTCAGCTGCTCTCGGCTTCCTCCCCTGCGCTCTACCTGAATTTCGAGGCTTACTCCGGGTTTGAGACAATGCTCAGCCGCAGTTTTCGAGGGAGCGTCAGCGATCTTCTCTACTATAACGACTGCGCCAGGGAGAAACTGGCGGGGCAGCTCCGCTATATGACGGAAAAGATAGGCGATCTGGATTTTCTCCCGCCCATGGAATCCTTTCTCCTGCTTCGATCGATCAGGGCGGAGCAGTGGCTGGAACTGCTGCGGACCATCGAGAAGGTGACAGATTACGAGTACTGCATCCTGGACCTGAGCGAACAGGTGGACGGCGTCCTGGAAGTTATGAGACAGTGTGATTTCATATTCACCATAGTCAGGGAGGACGGAATTGCCAGAGCGAAAATGACTCAGTATGAGGCGCTCCTTAAGAGCACACAGTACGAGGATATCTTCATGAAGACCAGAAGGTGCAGGCTTCCTGTTTTTCGGGAGCTGCCGGGAAACATCCTTATGCTCACACACGGGGAGCTGGCGGCCTGTGTGAGGGAGATCCTTGAAGAGGAGGGCCTTTTATGAATCCGTCATATACCGCGATCCGGGATGAGATCCGCAGCAGTATCATGCAAAAGATCGATTTCTCCAGGGAGGTTCCCGACAGCGAAGTTCTGGACCTCATTGACCGGCAGCTGACAAACGGTGGAGAAGACCCGGTCATTCTGATGCCCCTGGAGGAGAAAAAGCGGCTCCGGCAGGAACTGTTTCACTCGATCCGGCGGATGGATGTCCTGCAGGACCTGCTCGAGGACCCGGAAGTGACGGAGATCATGGTGAACGGGCCGGACAACATCTTTATGGAAAAGGCGGGAAGTCTGACCCGGTATCCGGGAAAGTTTTCTTCGCCGGAGAAACTGGAGGATGTGATCCAGCAGATCGTGGGGGCATCTAATCGTGTTGTCAACACCTCTTCTCCGATCGTGGACTGCAGGCTGGAGAACGGAGACCGCGTAAATGTGGTCCTTAATCCGATCGCGGTAAACGGTCCGATCCTGACGATCCGCAGGTTTCCACAGGATCCGATCACAATGAACGACCTTCTGCGTTTCGGCTCCATTACGGAGGAAGTCGCGGAATTCCTGGGCAAATGCGTCAGGGCGGGGCTCAATATTTTCATCAGCGGAGGAACCGGTTCGGGGAAGACGACATTTCTGAATGTATTGTCCGACTGTATCGACCCCGGGGAGAGGGTGATCACGATAGAAGACAATGCGGAGCTTCAGATCCGCCATGTGCCCAACCTTGTTCAGATGGAAGCCAGAAACGCAAATGTGGAAGGCTGCCGGCCGATCAGCATCAGGGAACTGATCAGAGCGAGTCTGCGGATGCGCCCGGACAGGATCGTGGTCGGGGAGGTCAGGGGACCGGAAGCGATCGACATGATTCAGGCTATGAATACGGGACACGACGGGAGTATGAGCACAGGGCACGCTAACAGCGCGCGGGATATGCTCGCGAGGCTCGAGACAATGATCCTTATGGGGATGGAACTGCCGATACCGGCGATCAGAGGGCAGCTGGCCTCGGGAATCGATGTCATAGTGCACCTCGGAAGACTTCGTGACAGAAGTCGGAAACTTCTGGAGGTGGCGGAAGTCATGGGGATGGAAAACGGACAGATCGTACTGTCTACGCTGTACAGGTTTACGGAAACGGGGGAGGAAAATGGGAAGATCGTCGGCGACTGGAGAAAAGAAAACGAGATCACTCACAGATTTAAGTTTGAAATGGCGGGGATTGATATCTGAGCGCGTACTCCTATATCTGGCGGAGGGATTTATGATGGCGGCGGCTGCCGCGTGGCTGTTTTATCAGTCGGGGATAGCCGTCGTCATACTCTCCCCTTTTGCGATTCCCTACTGCATATACAGGCTGAAGGGGGAGCGTGAGAAGAAGAAAAGGATTCTCTCGGAGCAGTTCAGGGAACTGCTGGGCAGCGTGAACAACGCGCTCAGATCAGGGGATTCCCCGGAAAACGCTTTTCGGGAAGGATATAGGGAGATGGAGTATGAATACGGGGAATATGCCCCGATCACAAAGGAGCTGACCCGGCTGGTCGGAGGCCTGGATAACCGGATTCCGCTGGAAAAACTGCTGGATGATCTGGCGGAGAGAGCCGGTACAGAGGAGATCAGGGAATTTGCGGAGATCTTCAGGATCGCAAAGCGCGGCGGAGGAAACATGACGGAGATCCTGTCGCGGACAGCTGCGCTGATCGAGGAGAGACTGGATGTGGAAAACGAGATCAGCATCATGCTGGGAAACCGAAGGCTCGAACAGCGGATCATGGACGTCACGCCGTTTATGATCATCTTCTATATAGGGATCACATCTCCGGGGTTTTTCGATGTGCTCTATCACAACCCGGAAGGGATCGCGTTCATGACGCTGTGCCTTGGCGCATACCTGTGTGCGCTGGCTCTGTCGGAGAAGATACTGGCGGTGACATTGTAAAGGAACTGAAAAAGAACACGGCGCGCCTGCGCCGGGAAGGGAGAAGGGATGGAGATCTATATCTACGGGCTGATCCTGGCGGTATATCCGGTGCTGTGGTTTGTTTCAAAAGGCAGTGAAGGGAAAGGGGCGGGGAGAATCGCGGAATATCTTTATGAAAGAGGGAGGGCGTGGGGGCAAAAGATAGGAGGAGGCCTTCTGCGGGAGAGCGGGGTCAGAAGAGACTTGTCACTCCTGTATCCCTACGGGAGGCTGCAGGGAGAGGAAAAAAAGTTCTGCGTGGGGAGGATCAGGATCGCGCTCCTGATCATACTGGCAGGGGATACTCTCGCTGTCGCGGGTTATGCCGCGGCTGAGGGAAACATGCTCCTTCGGGACGGAGAACTGGTCAGAGAAGAGATAGGCGGGGAAGACCGGAGCACAGAGCTGGAAGCTTACGTTGTACAGGAGGCGGAAGGCGGGGACATCAGCAAGGTCCATCAGGGGGACTACAGGCTGGAGGTCCGTTCGAGAAAGTTCAGTGAAAGCGAGGCGCGGCCCATGGCGGAAGAAGTATTCGCGCTTTTGCCCGAGAGGATTCTGGGAGAGAATGAGAGCCTCGGGCGGGTGACG
Organism: uncultured Lachnospiraceae bacterium; assembly: GCA_902781325.1. Taxonomy (GTDB): domain Bacteria; phylum Bacillota; class Clostridia; order Lachnospirales; family Lachnospiraceae; genus CAG-791. The sequence goes on along the minus strand of CACZJD010000093.1, from coordinate 7,101 downwards.
AAGCCATTGGACCTGCCCGGAACTGTCGAGGGATATCCCTTTGAGATAGCCTGGGAGAGCAGCAGTTACGCGCTCATCGACGCGGACGGAACGGTGGGGAACACGGGGATGGGGGAGGGAGAGAGCAGGGAGGTGACGCTGACGGCCATACTCAGCTATGACAACGGCATTGCCGGCGGGCTCAGGTGGAGCAGGGAGTATCCGGTCACGGTGTTTGGCCCGGAACTATCGGCGGAAGAAGCGCTGTCCCTCAGGATCAGAGAGGCGATACAGAGCGCGGATTCGCGGAGTGTATCTCAAACAGCTTTGCCGCTTCCCTATGAAATGGAGGAGGAATCCCTTTACTGGGAGGAGAAACCTGCGGGAACAGGTATGTCGATGCTGGTGTTTTCGGGAATTGTCGCCTTTTTGGCGGCGGCAGTCATGGGAAGCAGACTTCATGAGAGAGTGGTACAGAGGGAACGGCAGATGATGCTGGATTATCCACGGATCATCAGTAAATTCGTCCTTTACCTGGGCGCCGGGCTGAGTATCCGAAGCACTTTCATCAAGTTGGGAGAAGAGTATTCAAAGAGGAGAGCAGAAGGACTCGGAGAGCAAAGCGCCTATGAGGAGATCCTCCTGGTGTGCAGGGAGCTCGCGAGCGGAGTTCCGGAAGCAGATGCATACGCGGATTTCGGGCAGCGCTGCAGGTCCAGGCAGTATACCAGGCTGAGCGCTATTTTGGCCCAGAATCTCAAAAAGGGAAATCAGGAACTTCTGTCTGTAATGCAGCAGGAGGCGAAGGCATCCTTTGAAGAGAGGCAGAACACAGCGAGAAAGCTGGGAGAGGAGGCTGAGACGAAACTGCTTCTGCCGATGATCATGATGCTCGCCATTACAATGCTGATCATTATAATTCCTGCCTATTACAGTTTTGCGGCATGAAGAGAATGACACAAAGGAAAGGAGAAAAAATGAGGGAGACAGCCAGAGATTTTATGAGAGATGAAGCGGGTATGGGGACCGTCGAGATAATACTTATCATCGTGGTCCTGATAGGGCTGGTGATCATATTCAAGAAGCAGCTCAACGACCTTGTCAAGAAAGTGTTCCAGAAGATCAGCAGCGACAGCAATTCGATCATTTCTGCTGCGGGAAGCGGAAAATGTTAGAAAAATCAGGCCGGGAAACCGATGGCTATATGACCGTGTACCTTGTTCTGACCCTTGCGGCGCTTCTTACTCTTTACCTTGTATTGATCAGCGGTGCCAAGCTCGGCGCCGCGCGCATGCAGATGGAGAGTGTCAGCCGCATCGCGCAGAACGCGGCGCTGGCGGAATTTCACAAGGAGTTGCACAGCAGATACGACCTTTTCTTTACGGACACGTCTTACGGCGGACCCGGAGGAGGGAATGATGAGTTCGCACAGCATCTCAGGAATTATATGGACAGCAACTGCGCCAGAAAGACTGCGCTCATTTTCGGAAGGGTCAGGGACTGGACATCAATGGAGATCTCGGATGTCCGGGTGCCTGAGGCGAGATACGCCTGCGATAACGGAGGGAAAGCAGTCAGGGAGCAGGTATACGCATATATGTCGGCGGATCCGGCCGGAGCGGTGATCTCCGGGATGCTGGTGACAGCGGATCAGTGGAGAGGACTGGAGATCAGCGGAAGAGAGTGGACGGCCGAGACAGAGCAAAGCCGGGAGGACCTTAAGCGGGCGCTGAGGGACCGAAGAGAGGATCGGAAGCAGGAAAATGAGGAAAAGGAAGAAAGAGAAGAAGATGTTACTGCCAAGGAGTATGAAGCGGCGTCGGACGAGCCCTCGGAAGCGGAGAACATGGTCGATCGAATGGGATCTTTTCAGCTGCTTCCTGTTCTCCGTCAGGTCTTCGGGGGTATTGACGGGTTATCCGACCGACAAGTCAAGGCAGAAAACGTACTCAGCGCACGGAAGGTTCATTTGGGGACAGGAATGACAGCGGCAAACTCCCACAGGTATCCTCCGGCAGATGAGATCCTGTTCGACAGGTATATTTACGAGAAGACGGGCAGCTGCGTGAATCCCTCGGAGGATGGGCAGCTCCGCTATCAGACTGAGTATATCCTGTGCGGGAAAGGATCTGACCGGGAGAATCTTGAAGAAACGGCCGCCCGGCTGATCCTGATCAGAGAGGCGTCCAACTGCGCGTATCTGTTCACGGATGAGAGCCGCATGGGGCAGATTCATACAGTAGCGACGGCAGCGTCACTGCTCCTTTTAAGTCCGGAACTGGAGGAGCCCGCGTCATACGCGCTTGCCCTGGCCTGGAGCTATCTCGAGAGTGTCCAGGATGTGAGGACACTGATGAAAGGCGGGAAAGTTCCAGTCGTCAAGACAGGAGATTCCTGGAAGACCCGCCTGTATGAATTGCTGACTCCCATGACAGCGGTCAGGGACCGAGACAGCGGCGAGGGACTGGATTACCGCGCGTATCTCCAGGGGCTTTTGCTTCTTTCGGGAAGCTCGGTCAAAACACAGAGGACAATGGATGTGATGGAGATGGACCTGCGCAGGATCACCGGCAACAGCAGTTTCCGGATGGATCTGTGCCTGGATGAGTTCAGTATGAATGCTGCTGCAAAGGCTTGCGGGACAGATTTTTTGTTCAGCGGAAGCAGCGGATATAACTGAGCAGTTAAAGGAAAGAAACGGAATGTGTGAAGGGAGGTGGGAGCGATGTTTCTGTCGTTCTGCAATATTTTGACAGATGTAGACAAAAAAGAGCCTCTCCGGGCGTCTGAACGGACGGCAGGGACATCGCTCCCACCTTCTTTTGCCGGCAGTATGACGCTTGAAGCCGCGCTGGCAGTGCCGCTGTTTGTGTTTTTCGTGATGAATCTGCTGTTTATCTTTGAGGCGGTCCGACTTCAAAGCGGTCTGCAGGCAGCTCTGCAGCAAGCCGGAGAGCAGGTATGCGAAGCTGCGTATTATACGAGATTCGCGCCGGGAGCCGGGGAGGGCGGCAGCGGCGGATCGGAAGAAGCGGACAGCGGAGCTGCCATGTCACTGCTCGTCTCAGAGACCTATGTGAGAAATAAGGTAACCTCTTACTTGGGAGAATCCTTTTGGAAGCATTCCTGTGTGGTCGGCGGAAAGGCCGGACTATCTTTTGCCCAGTCAAAGATCATGACAGAGGCAGACCGGGTCGAGATCATCGTAAACTGCAGGATCAGGCCCTTTGTGCGAATTGTGGCGTTTCCGGATTTCGCGATGCAGGTCAGATACTGCGGTCACGCCTGGGTGGGATGGACACCCGGGAGCGGCATGGCCGGGGGCAGTGGCGGCGGAAATAAGGAGGAGGTCTATGTCACAACTTATGGGGAAGTTTACCACACGGATACCGGCTGTATATACCTCAACCCACAGGTAAGGGCAGTGTCTGCGTCAGAGGTTGACAATTACAGGAGCGGCAATGGGGCGAAGTACTATCCCTGTGAATGCTGCAGACCGGGCGGAAAGGGGATTGTATATATAACAAAGGAAGGAAACCGGTACCATTCCGACCGCAACTGCAGCGGGATCGTCAGACACCTGACAACGATGGAGAGTGATGCGGCAAAAGAGCACTACAGGCCTTGCCCTGTCTGTGGCAGAGAACATACGGGAAGCCACTAAGCAGGGAGCAGATAAAAAATGAAGGGATATATAACAAGATTTCTGTGCGCCTGTGTTTTCTTGTGGATGGCGGCGCTGCCGGATTTGAGAACGAAGAGGATCCCTATGTGGATACCGGGGATTTTCTTCGCGGCAGCGGCAGGAGCAAATCTGTTTGAACACGGCTTCATGCAGGCGCTGTGCCGGGCGCGCTCCTTCTGCTCCTGTCTCTTGGGCTGAAGGAGAAGATCGGAGAGGGAGACGGGATCTGCCTTGCGGTCTGCGGACTGTTCACGGGGGTCAGGGCGGCAGTGCTGATCGCGGAAACAGCGCTGGTCATGGCGGCGCTGATCTGCATGATCGGAACATGGACCGGAAGAAGGAAAGCGGGAGACCGTATTGCCTTTATCCCGTTTCTCGCGGCCGCCGCAAGTCTGCTTTTGATAACAAGCGCGTTGTCATCAGTGTAAAACAGGAGACAGAGACTATGAAAAAAGAACTTGAGGGATATATGACGCTGGAAGCAGCGATGGTCTTCCCGGCAGTATTTGCGCTGGTGATCATGGTTCTATATGCGGCTTTTTTTCTATATGATAAGTGTCGGATGACACAGGATCTGTACACAGCGTCTTACAGGCAAAGTATAGCAAGAGGGGATAATACGCCGGATGTAAAGATCGACACCTCAAACTATTTTATGCTGAGCAGCTGCTCGGCTGAAACGGGAGGAGGAAGCGACATCACAGCGTCGGCGACAGGGGAGATGGCACCGGCGCTTCTGACCGGAACGGGAGATGAGGGGGCAGTCTGGGAACTGAAAGTGACGATGCAGGCGCGCAGAACAGATCCGCCGCGATCTTTTCGCAGATTCAGGAGAGTTGCGGCAATAGCGCAGCAGGCGACGGGACACTAGAAGAAGGACCATATGTATGAAGGTTACTTATTATAAAGATACAATGCGCAGCTATATGATCATACCATGCCCGCCGGAAGCAGGGACAACGGGGTACCAGTACAGGATGCTGGAGATGAACAGGATTGAGGGAATACTGCCGTGCGGGCTGAGGCATATTGACGGAGAAAGCTTTCTATATTATGAGACCACCGGCAAACAGAGTCTGAGCGCGCTGTATGAAGGCCGCAGGATTCCCGGAGCGGAACTGTTCAGACTACTGGAGGCCTTGAGCGATGTGTCCGGAACGCTCTCGGAGTATTTGCTCGACGAGCAGCATCTGGTGCTGACTGCAGATCAGATCTTTTATGATCTCTCTTCGGGAAAGTACTGTTTTACTTATTACCCGGGGGAAGTGATCAGTCCGGATGTTTTCCGGTTTCTGGCAGATGGAATTGACGGGACAGACAAGAACGCCGCTGCTGCGGCTTATCGGCTGTGCGGCGCGGCCGGGGGAGACAGACAGGCTCTGCGGGAATCGGTCAGAGAAGCGGTTTCACAAAATAGTACGCCAAAGCCCTGGGAGATTGAAACTGAGCCGCCGTCCCAGAGACACACACCGGAAACCAAGTACGAGGATTTCAACAGATCGGATCGGTATACAACGAAAACAGGTACAGAAACGAACACGGAGCCTTCGAAAATCAGGGACCCGGATCAGATTGTCGGGAACTTCGGGAAAAAGCAATTCGTGTTCAGAATACTTCTTACTCTGCTTCTTCTTGCAGGTGCAGGAGGACTGATCGCTGTGCAGCTTCTGGTCTATATTTCACAGAGGGAAAGAAGACTGTGTATTGCAGGGTCAATCCTCTTATTTGTAAGCGCATGTCTGATCATTGCAGAGACAGTCCTTCGTGTCCGCGAGTCACGCAGAATGCGGAGAGAGGAAGAGTGGAGCAGGAATCCCTCCTATTTGGAGAGCGACGAGAAGGACCTGCCTGTATTTGGCTCAGGAAAAGTGGATGAGTACAGGCTGAGCGATGAAGAAGCCGGAAATACGGTACGCTTCAGCGAACAGGAGACGATCGGAAGACTGTACGGGAGGGACAGAGGCAGCAGGATCGACCTCAGAACACTTCCGACTACAGTCGGAAAGGCCCAGGCTTATGTCGACGTAGTTCTGCCCGATCCATCTGTCAGCAGGGTTCACGCGAGAATTTACAAGGGCGAAGAGGGGTGTATTGAGATCCGGGACCTTGACAGCACAAACGGCACCTTTATCAACGGCACAAGGCTGGAGCCGAATGAAAAGAGAAGGGTGCATCGGGGAGATGAGGTCAGATTCGGAAATATGGAATATGAATACAGATGAAATCCTCCGGGAGTCCTGTTATAATCAAATCGCATGATACTTGCTATGAAGGAGGTAGAAAGTTGAAAGATAATAACTGTATTTTCTGCAAAATAGCGAACGGCGATATTCCCAGCAGGACCATTTACGAGAATGAGAAATTCAGGGTGATCCTGGACAACGGACCCGCCACAGACGGACACGCTCTGGTACTTCCCAAAGAGCACTTTGCAAACCTCTTTGAGATCCCGCAGGACTGGGCGGCGGAGGCGATGAAAACTGCAAAGACCGTTGCGGAGATGCTCAAGGATAAACTCGGCGCGGACGGGCTCAATGTTGTACAGAACAATGGCGAAGCTGCAGGACAGACTGTAAACCATTTCCATATGCACATTATTCCCAGATACAAGGGTGACGGACAGACGATCCTTTGGAAACCCGGACATCCCTCCGACGCGGAACTCGACGAGGTCTGCAGAAGGATCCTTGGCTGAATACGAAAACGGTGATACCGGTCTCCTTTAAAAAAGCAGGAGACCGGCATATATTGTATCTGAAAGCGCGAAAACTCCTGTATCTTGTAATTGACAAACTGAAGACAAATCTATATAATCATTAGTACGTTCTTAAAAAGAACGTAACATATACCATATTTAATGCTTAAATCAGGCGAGGAGAAATACTCAAGAGGCTGAAGAGGCGCCCCTAAGGGTGTAGGTCGGGAAACCGGCGCGAGGGTTCAAATCCCTCTTTCTCCGCTCTGGAGATCCACAAAGTGGAGCTCTGAAAGGTTAATTTCCGGGAATCCGTGAAATTAACTTTTTCTTTCTAAAGAAAAAAGTATTCTTAATATTTTATTAAAAAGTACTTGCATCTGGGAAAGAGAAGTGATATCATAGCATTCGCCGCTGTGAGAAAGGCGGGCACAAAAGAGTTTTCGAGCCTGACGGCTCAAGAAAAACTTAAAATAGTGCTTGACAATCGAAACGGCCTGATGTAAGATATCAGAGTTGCCGCTGAAAAGAGGCAGCACGGACAGCCTGCCAGACAGGCGTCCGAAATACCAGTACAATCGAATATATGACAACTTAACAGAAATGCAACCCTGAATATATTCCTAAAAGAAGACCGGGACCAATCGTTTAAGAACGGCCTTCATAAGAAATATTCAGAACGAACCAAACCAAGCAAATTACGGAGCAGATTTAGACGTTAACGTTTGAACTGTGACAGTAT
>CACZJD010000092.1 GCA_902781325.1 uncultured Lachnospiraceae bacterium | reverse complement strand
GGAGTGTACGAAAATGGCAGTAGAAATCAGAGACGGCAAGAAGATCCTGGTCACCCCCATATCCGCGGAGGACCTCAAAGATATCCATATCGGCGACATCATTTACCTGACAGGTGACCTCACGACCTGCCGCGACGTGGCTCACCGCCGCGTTGTTGAGGAGGGACGCGAGATTCCCGTAGATGTCAGGGACGCAGCGATCCTGCACGCAGGCCCCATCATCCGCCCTCTGGGAGATGACAAATATGAGATGGTTTCCGTAGGACCGACAACCTCCATGCGTATGGAGAAGTTCGAATATGAATTCGTCAAGATCACCGGCGTCCGCGTCATCCTCGGCAAGGGCGGCATGAAAGAAAACACAGAGCGCGCATGCAAAGACTTCGGCGCGATCCACTGCGTATTCCCCGCCGGCAACGCTGTAGTTGCAGCAACGGAAGTGGAAGAGATTGTAGAAGCTCAGTGGAAAGACCTCGGAATGCCTGAGACCCTTTGGCACAGCCACGTAAAGGAATTCGGTCCTCTTATCGTTTCCATTGACTCCTACGGAAGAAATTACTTCGAGGAGAAGAAAGTGGAGTATAATCGTAAGAAAGACGAGCAGGTAGAACTGATCAGCAAGCAGGTCGGATTTATCAAGTAATCAGACAGGCAGGGAATGTCGAAGGAGGAGATTATGAAGGAATACCAGATCGCTGTCGTTGCGGGAGACGGAATCGGACCGGAGGTCATGGCGGAGTGCAAAAAAGTGCTGGAAGCCGCGGCATCACTCGACGGAAGTTTCCGGTTTTCCTTCACGGATTTCCCCTGGGGATGCGAGTACTATCTGAAGACCGGACAGATGATGCCGGAGGACGGCATCGATATTTTGGCAAAATATGACGCGATCCTTCTGGGTGCAGTCGGATATCCGGGTGTTCCGGACAACGTTTCCCTGCGAGGGCTTCTGATCAGGATCAGGCATGATTTTGACCAGTATATAAACTTGAGACCGGTTAAGCTCTTGAAAGGTGCTCAGTGCCCGCTGAAAGATGTGAAGGAAGAAGAGATCGATATGATCTTCATCCGGGAGAACACCGAAGGAGAATACTCCGGACAGGGCGCGTGGCTCTATAAGGGGCAGCCTAATGAGGTGGTCATCCAGAACAGCGTCTTCTCGCGCAAGGGAACGGAGCGCGTCATCAGATATGCATATGAGCTGGCAAGGAAAGAGCACAAGACGCTTACCAGTGTCAGCAAGGCGAATGCGCTCAACTACTCCATGGTCTTCTGGGACAGCATCTTCAAGGAAGTGGGAAAGGAATATCCGGATGTGGAAACGCACTCACTCCTTGTGGACGCAGCATCGATGTTCATGGTCAAGGATCCCGGAAGGTTCCAGATCGTGGTCACATCCAACCTGTTTGGCGATATTCTGACCGATCTGGGTGCTGCGATCGCGGGCGGCATGGGGCTGGCTGCAGGCGCCAACCTGAACCCGGAGAGGAAATTCCCCTCTATGTTTGAACCGATCCACGGATCTGCGCCGGACATCGCAGGGCAGCAGATCTCCAATCCGCTGGCGGCAATATGGTCCGCGTCTCAGCTTCTTGATTTCTTCGGACACGAGGAGTTGGGGAAGAAGATCCTGGATACGATGGAAGTAATGCTGACGAAGCACAGAGACAAGCTCACTCCCGATCAGGGAGGGAACGCGAAGACTTCCGAGTGCGGAGACGCGTTTGTTAAGCTTTTGAGAAAGTGAATATTGAAATGCTGTTTGAGCCGCTGAAGGGTGCCTTCAGCGGCTTTTTTTGTATACAGCAGAGACTATACCTTGTCTGCTTTTTTACACACTGAAAGTATAGTAAAATAGAATCACATCTAAGAATTAACATCAGGGGAGACTGTTAATGGGATAGATTCAGGAGGGTAATAGAATGAGGGAATGGACACGGGAAGAGAAGTATCGCTATCTGAAGGATCCGCAGGAGCTCAAGGAACTGTATGACAGGATCTCGAAATCCGGATACCGCCAGACTTTTCACAACCAGGCGGTGACAGGCCTGATGAACGATCCGAACGGATTCGTGTGGCATGACAACCGCTGGCACTTATTTTATCAGTGGTGCCCCTGGGGCGCTGTGCACGGACTCAAACACTGGTACCACATCATTTCGAAGGACCTGGTGACCTGGAAGAACCTGGGTGTCTGCCTTCTTCCCGACCAGGAGGACGGGTATGACAACAAGGGCGTCTACTCCGGATCCGCCATGCCTATCGATGACAAAATATACCTGTATTACACGGGCAACCACCGCGACGCGGATTGGACCCGCCATGCTTATACATGCCTTGCCAGGCTTGGGAACGACGGCTGGCCGGAGAAATATCCTCTGCCGCTGTTCGGAGCGAATCCTGACTACACAGAGCACCAGAGGGACCCCAAGATCATAAAGATTCCGGGAAGCGACACCTATTACATGATCATAGGCGCTCAGACTAAGGACAAGAGGGGCTGTGCGCTGATCTACTCCTCTGAAGATCTTCAGCACGGCTGGACTTTCCTGGGAGAGATGAAGGTTCCGGGATTTGAATCTTTTGGCGACATGTGGGAGTGCCCGTCGGTGGAGCACATCGGAGGCAGAGATGTTCTGCTTCTGTGCCCGCAGCATTTGACTATACCGGGCAGAGGACAGAGCCAGAACCACAATGGCTATATCATCGGCAATATGGACTGGGAGACACTGACCTTCACGCCTGACGGACAGTTCCACGTGCTGGATTTTGGCTTCGATTCCTATGCGGCGGCCTGCGCCAACAACCTGCAGGACGCGGACAAGGCAATTCTGATCGCATGGATGGGAGTGCCGGACGTGTCCTATCCGACCGATGAAGAGGACTGGGCGGGATGCCTGACGCTTCCCAGAGAGCTGACGGTCAGAGGCAGACGTCTGATCCAGCAGCCGCTTCCGGAACTCAAGAAACTCAGAGATGAGAAGCTTCCGTTCGAGGCCAATGAAGCCGGATGCTTCGTGCTGCCCCGTGCGGCGGAAGTCGAGCTGGACTGCCGCAAAGGCGACGTCAACCTGTATATGTTTACGGACGAAGCCGGAAAAGGCGGGCTTTCGATCTGCTACAGCGAGGAGCGAAGGGAGATCACCGTGGACCGCAGCGGCATGCAGATCCGTTTCAACGAGCAGGAGGGAGAGAGCCGCACGAGGCCGCTCGAGAACGGCCTGTCCCATTTCAGGATCTTTGTGGACAGCAGCTCCATTGAGATCTTTGTCAACGACGGCGACGCGGTCTTCACATCGAGGATCTTCCCCACAGAGGCGGAGCACTTCTTCCGGATCGAGGGGGATACCTTCAACAGGATGTGGACCCTTAAGAGAGCGGTGAAAGAACAGTTTTTGATCTGAGGAGCTGATGTACTGCGCCGTTGATTTTCACCGATTTTTGCGTAAGTTATAGTAGAGGGCCTGAAAAATTATACTACAAGTATAATGACAGACATGATCACTCGTGTTATATTAAATAGCAAAAAAGGGCTGATGGTCCGGAAAGGAGAGGCAATGCTGCAGATATTTACAAACAGTTTGAGACATTCAGATTATAAGTATGATCTTCAGGGAACAAATATGCCGTCCGCCAAAGAAGCGGAGTGGCTTATTCGTGCTTGCCTTAATATGAACGGACCAAGTGGATTTCCGGAAGACGGGGACGCTGTGCGCGCCAACGTGTGACCGGACCAATTGAAATGATCACTGCCGCTTGTCCGAAAAGACAAGCGGCTTTTTTGTATTCCTGAAGCAGAAAAGGAGAAAAAATGAAAAAGCGGATTTTTGATATATATCTGGCACTTCCGAACCCCTCGGGGGAGAAAGATACGGATGAATACATGATTGAAACCAAAAGATAAAAGGGCAGTATGACCGGCTCTCCTGTACGCCGGCGCTGCCGGTGTATAGGAGGTGCGGTATGATGAGATTTCCTATGATCAACACTGTCGCAACCGGACAGAACATCAACCGTATGCGTATCGGCGCAGGTATGACTGTCAAGGATATGCAGGAGGTGTTCGGTTTCACGACACCGCAGGCGATCTACAAGTGGATCCACGGAACAGCTATGCCTACGATCGACAATATGGTAATTCTGGCTGCAATGTTCGACGTGACGGTCGATGAGATCATCGCCACAGACACGATCGACATCAAGTGCGGGTAATGAAAATTGAATATAGAAAAACTGAATTCAGTAAAACTGAAGGACCTCCGGGGCAGTTCACCCCGGAGGTCCTTCAGTTTTTCTGTAATATATTTAGAGAAGATTTTTCATACTGTCAATACTGAAATAGATAGTCGAAATATTGTGATAGAGTGCCGAACTGGCCGGCGGCATCACTCCAAAGAGGCCGAGGGCGATCAGCCCTCCGTTGAAGAGCATGATGCGCCGGTAATTGTTGTCGATCCTGTCCATCAACCGGTTGCTGATCCGCCTCAGAACGATAAGCTCCCGCAGATCATCCGCAGAGATCGTTATATCGGCGATCTCTCTGGCTATAGCCGCTCCTGCAGCGATCGCGACACCCGCATCCGCTTCGGAAAGGGCCGGAGAGTCGTTGATCCCGTCTCCGATCATCACGACCTTTCTTCCTGCGTCATGCTCTTTGCGAATAAAGGCTGCCTTGTCTTCAGGGAGCACTTCGGCATAGAACTCGTCCATTCCGAGTCTTTCGGCTACGGCAGCGGCTGTTTTGCGGCTGTCGCCGGTCATCATGACGACGCGTGTAAACCCTTCGCCATGCAGGTCGCTTACAACGCGCATCGCCTCTTCGCGGATCGGATCCTCTATACAGATGACTGCTGCAAGCTTTCCGTCAAGGGATAAATACAGAAGCGAGCAGTCGTCCGGGAGCGCCGCAAAGTGCTCCAGATCGGTCTCATCTGTTGGCATTTGAGCCTTTTCATCCTCAAAGATAAAGTGATAACTTCCGATCAGTGCCCGTACGCCGTTAATTGAGCTCGCGATGCCGTGTGCGACGACGTACTCAACCTTTGTGTGCCTTTCTTCGTGGACCAGGCCTCGATTTTTGGCCTCATTCACGACCGCATTCGCAATGGAGTGCGGGAAATGCTCTTCCAGGCAGGCTGCCAGTCGCAGCATTTCATTTTCATCCTGACCGCCGAATGCGACCACCTTGCGGACACTCGGCGTGGCGCGCGTGAGCGTGCCGGTCTTATCGAACACAATCGTGTCTGCCGATGAAACCGCCTCCAGGAATTTTCCGCCCTTCACATTAATATGGTGATCGCTGCATTCGCGCATCGCGGAGAGGACCGAGATCGGCATCGCCAGCTTGAGCGCGCAGGAGAAATCGACCATCAAAAAAGAGAGAGCCCTCTGTGCATTCCGCGTAAGCAGCCATGCCGCCACAGAGCCGCCCAATGACCAGGGGACCAGAGAATCGGCAAGATGCGCCGCGCGGGCTTCCGTGGAAGACTTGAGCTTCTCGGATTCTTCTATCATGTGGATAATCTTGTCGTAGCGGCCGCTTCCAAGCGCCTTTTTCACGCAGATCTCCAGCTCGCCCTCTTCAAGGACAGTTCCTGCATAGACGTAGGCACCGGTTTCCTTGCGCACAGGGAGCGACTCGCCGGTCATGGAAGCCTGGTTGACAGCGCCTTCCCCGGCTGTCACCACACCGTCGAGCGGAATGACGTTGCCCGTACGGACAATAACATGATCGCCCGGTTCTATTTTGCTGATGGGCAGGAGAACCTCACCGGCGTTCTCTGTTTTGACCCATGCGCTGTCGACATTGAGGTACATGCGGCGGGCAAGGTCATCGACAGATTTCTTATGTGTCCAGTCTTCCAGTAAAGAGCCGGCATCCAGCAGGAACATGACAGACCCGGCGGTCGACCAGTTTCCGCGCAGGATGGATACAGAAATTGTCGTCGCGTCCAGGACGGGTACCTCGAGGCGCCCCTTGCTGAGGCATTTAAGGCCGCTGCCGATATAGCGCGCCGCTTTCGTCAGGCAGACCAGATTCCGGAGCACAGGCGGCAGAATGAACAGGCTGACAGCGCGGCGGGCCACCAGAAAGAACAGCTTGTCTTCAAAGTCCCTGTTCAGTTCCCTGCCGGTATGGTCCGGCACATCCACCGGGGACTCTATAAAATCGAAGGATGCCAGCGCCGCCACCACTGCGTCTCTGGCTCCCGCCACGTTTGGCTCGAACAGGATCGTGGCGTCCATCGTGCGCTCTGAAACCGTCACTTTCATGACGCCTTCCTGGGAGAGCAGATAATAATGGAGCCGGTCTGCCTGTGCTCCTGTCATCCGTTTCAACAGCATCCGCACCCGCATCCGGCCATGGGTTTCATGTAGAATTTTACAATTCATCTTGACTCACACTTTTACACTTACTTTTTTATTCCGCGCTCACATTCGCAGCTGCCAGGATCGCCTTCGCATCCTCGATCTGCTGTGCCTCTTCCATAGCCTGACGCTTCTCGTTCAGTTCCTTAGCTTCTGCTGCAATGTCACCACAGTTCTCGCGGATCAGGGAAACATCTTTTAATACCTCATCCTTCATGCGAAATACTGCTGCGGTTCCGTGTGTATATGCTTTCTTTGCGTCCCTGCTTGTCAGAATACGGAGTCCGTAGGATCCCAGAAGGATGCCGGCTCCCAGCAAACCGCAGTTTTTCCACTTAATGTCAAACATATTAACCTCCGTTCTGCTTAATGGCATTCAAAATTGTTACCTTATATCATAACAGGCGATATTTTAGCGATTCTACTCTGAAAAGGCTAAAAAACAACCTGTGGGTAAAAAAACGACCTCTGGGGTAGTTTGTCCCCAGGTGTGGACAAACTACCCCAGAGGTCCGGTGCCCGTTCTCTAAATGTTTAACTGAAGGAGCGAAATGATGTGATATAATGTGATTAATCGAACATAACGCAACTATCGGTAATCGTTTTGAAATCCGCAGTATTGTAACCCCTCGGCGGCTTTGGTACGCTTTTCTTACAGAGTCGACACTGTGTGTTACTGAGAACAGGTATTTTGCATCAATAAGATTTACGCTTTTGGAGGCGACTATGGATCAAATCAATCAGAGAATACTGGAACTGATCAGGGAAAATGCCCGCATGAGCTATTCCGATATCGGGAAAGCGGTCGGGATCTCCCGGGTTTCTGCCAAAAAGCGCATGGACGCGATGGAAAAAGCCGGCGTGATCAGGGGCTACCATACGGTCATCGACGAAGAGAAGACGAGAGGGGGCCTTCGGTACATCATTGACATCGAAGCGATTCCGGAGGAATATGCTGCAGTTGTCAAAACACTGACAGCCGACAAGGAGCTCGAGCAGATCTACAGCACAACAGGAGACTGCCGGATCCACTGCGTCGGCCGCAGCCGCAATCAATCGACCATGGAATCACATGTGACATATCTGTTCAACCATACGAAAGGGATCCGCAAGATCTCATGGCATATTTTGCTGTCGGATCTAAAGCATGCGGGTAGTGTCAAGTGACCTATGAAAAACCAGAGCCAAAGAAAAAGGCTCTAACGAACCTTGAAAATCTGTAGATATTGAAAGCGGAAGGCTCTCCGAGGG
>CACZJD010000091.1 GCA_902781325.1 uncultured Lachnospiraceae bacterium | reverse complement strand
GCGGCTTCGGACTCTCACATTTCCGCCCATGATACTGACGATCTCCCGCGCGATATAAAGCCCTGCGCGGAGCGGGTCATCCTTCTCGTCCTTCATCTCAAACATGCCCTGCATCAGGTCACTGGCAATGCTGCTGCCGCTGTCCCTGATGGTGAAGTACATATAGGCCCTGTTTCCGGACGCTCTGTCCGCCCTGCAGCCGAGGTTGATCACACCGCCTCCGGGCGTCTGTTCAATGGCACTCTCGAGAAGACTCACCAGAGCCCTCTGGAGTTTGGCTTTGTCACCGATGGCCTGATCCGGCATCGAGACGCTCTTTTTCAGTTCCAGTTTTATTCTCTTCTTAGCGCACACCGGCTCCTGGAGCACCATCACGTTCTCCAGACAGTCGTCAATGGAAAACAGTT
This sequence comes from uncultured Lachnospiraceae bacterium, assembly GCA_902781325.1. Lineage (GTDB taxonomy): Bacteria > Bacillota > Clostridia > Lachnospirales > Lachnospiraceae > CAG-791. The sequence continues at coordinate 7,216 of CACZJD010000091.1, read as the reverse complement.
CTTCCCTGAGCACTCCGTCATCCGACGCCGCCATCTGCACCAGATCGTCCATGACCGAACTCCTGGCCGGAGCTGTCTGCGCAGGAGCTTTTTCCTGCTGCCGGACAGGTTCTTCCTGCCTGGGCGCGAATCCTTTTCGGATCGGCTCCGCGCGTCTTACAGGTTCCTGTACTGCGGAAACTGTCTCTTGACGAAGTCCGCTGCTGAAAGGCATACGGCTCTGCCTGTTGACTGCGCCCCTTCGGATCACGCTTCCGTCCGAAGCGCCTGAGAGTCCGTCCATCCAGCCGTCATCATTTACAGAAACAGCGGAAGGTCCCGCCTTCTGTACCTTCACATCAGTAAAACTATCTTCCGCAGGCGCCCCTGCGCTGACTATCGGTGCCCCGGTCCCGGTCACGGGTGCTGTCGCGCCGCCCTTCTGCAGCGATTCCACCATTTCCTGCAGCTTCTTGACCGTACCGCGCTGCTCTTTCTCTCTGAGTTCGCTGCTGCGCCGCTGCTGTTCCCGGATCTCTTCGGACTCGCGGAGCGCGTCCATCGTCTTCTTGAGTTCCTCCTCCAGCCGCAGGACTTCCTTCTGTTTGTTCTGCAGTTCCCTGTCACAGTCCGCTGTCAAAAGATCGATGGTCCTCTGCTGCTTGGCCAGCTCCGCCTCCTGAGCGCGCCGGTAGTTCTCCATCTGCTTCTCAAGCATCTGTTCCTTGTCCGCGTAGGATCTCTTGATCTCCTGCTCCCTGGCGTCGTACTCAAGACGCAGTTTCTTCTCCATATCCTCCGCCGACTCCTTCTGGGAGTTCAGCACCTGATTCATCTTCAGGCGGAAGGACTCGATCTGCTCCTGGGTCTTGGCCTGCGCCTCCTCGATCTCCTTGCGGACCGTCGTCCGGGTCTCTTCTACTTCCAGTCTCGCCTTTTCCTGGGCTTCGCGTATTTCCACACGCGCCCTTTCCTGCTGCATTTTCGAAGCCTGCTCGGCCTTGGCGATCTGAAGATCCGCGGCCTTTTTGACTTCGTCCCTGTCCACATAGAAGAGCATTCGCATGCGCTTCCCCGTATGATCTGTGCCGCCCAGCAAATAGACATCCGTCCAGCGCTTGCTGCCGTCCGCCTGCTCCATCTCAAAGATACCCAGATAGGGATCCTTGGAGACCATATCTATGTGAGATTCAGTCAGCCGCTTTCTGGTAATGCTGGTCATCTCCAGCCGGTAGAAAGGGTCCTTGGCAACTTCCTCGGCGAATCCGGCCATAGTCAGCCCGAACTGCTCGGGAAAATGTCTGGTCACATACACGGGATGCCAATTTCCGGGCTCTCCTGTCAGTACACAGAGGGCCCCCGGTATTTTGCCAAGGATCTCTGAGGCCTGTGTGACACGCTCCTGCATCTGCGCATGCATCTGGTTGAAGCCCGTCGTCTCCTGGAAAACGCAGTAATATACAGTATTCTCACCCTCCTGGTAAGCGGGCGCTCCGATCATGCGGTACTGGAAGCGATTCCCGTCCCGTCTGAAAAAGGTCAGATTGACCGCGATGTGGCCGCTGGTCCCCTGGATCTCTTTGAGCCTTTCCGTGATCTTGTCGCGCTCTTCCTCCGGGACCATGAAGAAGGGATCCCTCTCCATCTGCTTCTGGAACTGGTCCTCCTTGTAGTGGAGCTTCTTCCAGAAATAATCATTATAAAAGAGAGTCTTCGGGCCCTCTTCCTTCATATATGCAAAGATCAGCACGCCGCAGGGGAGATTCTCGGTAAACTCTCTGATCTGCTCCATTCCTCCGACGCCCTGTTTCTCGGACATATGGATAAATGTGATCTCAAAGTGCTGCCCGCGCTTGCAGATGGCCATGCTGCAGCGAAGATAGACGGCTTTATCCTCCTCCTTGGGCACGAGGTTGATCTCGTACGCCACCGTCGAAATATCCGCGGCGCTGGGTGAACTCTTGATCGACACGATGTCCACATAGTACCGCTCGGGCCTCGCTGTCATCTCCTCCTGAAGAAAATCCCTGATCTCCTTGGCGGAGAGAAGATGATACATCTGCTTGGGCGTGATCCAGACCACATCGTAAGCCATATCCTCCAGGCACAGGTCCGGATCTCTGCTGCTGAAATAGCTGTTTAAAAAATTCTTTCCAAAATCTATAGGAGTCTGCATAAAGACATTATAGCAAACAACCTCCTCTTCGGCATAAAAAAGTGCGTCAAAAAAGAGTCCTCCCCGCAGAAGAAAAAATCCCGGGCAGTTTCTCCCCAAAATTGGAACTTCTTCCGATTGACGGATCTTGAAATAAAGTACAGAATATTACGGTGAAATGATTAAACGACCGGAAAGGGAATTCCATGATCCGCATACTTTGTATAGGAAAGATGAAAGATAAGGCGCTCCACATGCTGGAAGAAGAATACGAAAAGCGTCTGAGGGCCTTCACCAAAATAGAGATCATTGAAGTGCGCGATGAGCCCAACGAGCGCATAGAGCGCGAAAAGGAGGCCGCTCTCGCCAAGGAAAAGGAAGGCGAGCGGGCTCTCTCCCAGATTAAAGACGGCGAGTTCGTGATCCTTTTGGACCTCCACGGCTCTCACTGGGACAGCGAGACCTTTGCGGAAAAGCTCGGAAACTGGCAGACTGCTTCCTCCACCCTCACCTTTGTGATCGCCGGATCCCTCGGCCCCTCCCCGGCTCTCATCGCCCGCGCCAACGCGCGCTGGAAGCTCTCCGACCTGACCTTCACTCATCTGATGACGAGGGTCCTGGTGCTGGAGCAGATCTACAGAGCCTATATGATTCTGAACGGAAGAAAATACCACAAATAACACCTCAGGAAAGATGGTCAAACTATGGCATTCAGTCTCGTATTATTAAACAAACTCATCTCTATGTCGCTGATGGCTGTCGTCGGATACGTGATGGTTAAGCTGGGAACCCTCAAACAGGAAGACAGCCGGGTGATCTCGCTCCTTCTGCTGTTTGTGATCCAGCCCTGCATGATCCTGCGCTCCCTTCAGATCGAACTGACTCCGGACCGCCTGCATGGATTTCTGTTCGCGACAGCTGCTTCCTCGCTCTCAATGCTCTTCTGCATCCTGTTCGCGAAGCTATTCCAAAGAGTTTGGGATCTGGACCCGGTCGACCGCACCTCCCTCACATACGCCAATGTGGGCAATCTGATCCTCCCTCTGATCAGCATGTCCCTCGGAGATGAAATGGTCTTTTACGGCAGCACTTTTCAGGTCCCCTTTAACCTGCTGCTCTGGACCCACTGCTACTCCCTCTTCATGGGCGGCAGGCGTCTTAAGCTGAAGAAAATGCTGACCAACCCTCCTCTGATTGCTCTGGGCCTTGGTCTTTTCCTGCTGGTGACACAGCTTCATCTTCCCGGAGTAATTGATACAGCTGCTAAAGGATACCATGATATGGTAGCCGCCTCCTCCATGCTGCTGGTCGGCATGATCATTGCGGGAAGTGACTTAAAGAGCGTCTTTACTTATAAAAAAGCGTATCTCATCTCTCTGCTGCGGCTCGTCGTGCTGCCGGTGATCTGCATCATGCTGCTGTATGTCAGCGGCTTTGTGCAGCGCCATCCCGATATGCGCCCTGTAGCTCTGGTAGTTGTGATCGGCGCCAGTGCGCCCTGCGGCAGTTCTATTGTCCAGATGGCCGTCCTCGGCGGCAAAGACGCCATGAAGGCGAGCATCTACAATGTCATGTCGACGATCCTTTGCGTAGTGACGATCCCGATGATGATCTTCCTGTTCCAGATGCTATTCCCTGCGTGATTTCACATTTTCTTCACAGGAAATCCGCGAATTGAACATAATTACCCCTTATTATTACATCATCGGCAGGGAACAAAGATATCAACTCCCCCTCAATGAGATCTTCCCTTGTCGAAACGTATTGTTTATCATTTTCCCCCCTTTCAAAAGAGCCCTTCAGAACGGGTATCGGATTACCGGTACTCATTCTGAAGGGCTCTTTCCTGTGCCGCTCTTCACGGCGTATTTAAACTATCATCTCTCTAAATTGATCACTCAGCGCTCTTATTCCCGAACTTCTCCTGCATATACACATCCATGTTCTCGGCGATCTGCTTAGCGGCAGCGACTGCGGCCACAACCGTCTTGGCACCGGTAACCACGTCGCCGGAGGCGAATACGCCGTCCATCGTGGTCTCGCCCTGGTCGTCGATCTGGAGCGTTCCGCGCTGGTTCAGGTGCAGGTCGTGGTCCTTGCTGACCAGTCTGTCCTTGGGGACCTGGGAGATGGAGATCACGACGCTGTCTGCCTCGACGAGGGTGTCTGTGGAATGATCATCCACAAGTTTCCCTGTCTCCGGATCCTCGACTCTGTCACAGAATACTGCGCCCTCGTCTACGATACGGACGATATTCTTCTTAAACTCAAAGTGCACGCCGTCCAGCACAGCGTAATTGTACTCGTTCTCCGATGCGGCAACTTTTTCACCTCGGACATAGACAGTGACGTCCTTGGAGCCGTGACGGATCGCGGTGCGGGCCACATCCATAGCCGCATTGCCTGCGCCGATGATCGCGACCTTGTCACCCAGTTCGTATACATCAGGGTTATTCAGGTAATTGATCGCATAGAAGACATGGCCGAAGGTCTCTCCGGGCACGCCCAGCTTGCGCGGCTTCCACGCGCCGGTTCCTACGAAGACGCTGCGGTAACCGTCGTCAAAGAGGTCCTGAATGCCTGTAGATCCGCCCAGTTCGAAGTTGGGGCGGAACATGATGCCCATATCGCGCATCCTGCGGTAGTATCTGTCCAGAATGGACTTGGGAAGACGGAACTCCGGTATGCCATAGCGAAGGATTCCGCCGATCTTCTCACGGGTCTCAAATACTGTGACCTTGTAGCCGCGGCGGGCCAGAATGATTGCGATCGTGATTCCCGCGGGGCCTGCTCCGACGACGCCGACCTTCATACCGTTAGACGGTGCGCAGGAAAGATCGAGCCTCTCAAAGCAGGAATCGGAAATGTAGTTCTCAATAGAAGAAAAGTGAACAGGCTCGCCCTTGATTCCACGGACGCAATGCCCTTCGCACTGATTCTCATGGTTGCAGACGAGGGAGCAGACAACGGACAGCGGGTTGTTCTCAAAGAGGATCTCGGCCGCTTCCATCATCCTGTTCTCCTTGAACAGGCGGATGACTTCCGGGATATTCGTCTGAATAGGACATCCCAACATACGGCAGCGGGGATTCTTACACTGCAGGCATCGATTAGCTTCATTAATTACATGTACAGGCATATCGGACCTCCTAAACTGTTAGAACTGTTTGCCTTGAATTAAACATCTCTCTGTAGCCTAGTATCGCACTGCTTTCGAAATTTATTAATGCCTTAAAACTATTAATTTATGGACTTTTCGGACTTTTTCTGATTTGTCAAAAAATTGTCTAACAAATTGTGTCAAAAAGACCGGGACATCATACCGATGCCCCGGCCATAAGCCGCATACTTATTGCTTTTTCTCCGATGTATTGACGATCACGATACCCGCGCTGACGAGCAGCAGAGCGAGAAGCCCTGTCAGGGAAAACGCTTCCCTGCCCTCGCCCAGGAACAGTGCCGACAGCAGAACGCCCATCACGGGATTGACAAAACCCAGGATCGACACCCGGCTCACAGGGTTGTACTTGAGCAGTACGCCCCACAGGGTATAAGCGCCTGCAGAGATGAAGCCCATATAGAGCAGGTTCAGCGCGCAGCTCGCGGTATAGAATACGAGCTGTCCGCCCATCAGCGATCCGATCGCGTACAGGATCACGCCGCCGATCAGGAACTGGTAGCCGCTCAGGGCGACCGGGTTTTCGTCCCTCGAGAATATTTTGATAAGGCAGCCGGATGCCGCGTAGAAGAAATCAGCCGCCAGCATCGCGCCTTCGCCGGCAAGCGTCACTCTGCCGCCTTCTAACAGTGCCTGCCCGCCGCCCAGGATCAGCAGGATCCCGGCAAATCCGACGAGACAGCCCGCGAGCTTCTTGAGCGTCATCTTCTCAAAACGGAAGATATAGACCGCGAAAAGGATCGCGATAAAGTTGCCCGACGCGTTGATGATCGATCCGCGCACGCCCGACGTGTTTGCCAGCGCCATAAAGAAGAAATAATACTGCCCCACTGTCTGCACCAGTGACAGGACCAGGACATTCTTCCACGACTCCTTCTTAGGGAGGAGAAACTTACGTGCCAAAAGAGAGCCGAACAGGATCGTCATCACTCCCGCGATCATAAATCTGGCGCCCGCCAGCATGATCCTCGACGCGGTATCTTCCGGGCCGATCTTAAACAGTTCATAGGCGATCTTGATCGCCGGGGAAGCGCTGCCCCACAGCACGCAGCAGAAAATCGCTGTAAGAAGCGTCACCGGGAACCATGCCCAGATCACTCTGTCCTTCCCGGAGCTTGTCTGTATTGTATCCGAACTCATAAAATATACTCCTTTATATCCAATATCAGTTTGACAATCCAAGTAATCTTAGAACGGATCACCCGCTTATGCAATAGACAAAATCAGGAGTTTTCTGCACTATTTTGTGCTCATTGCAGGCCCTGCGCGGTATATAATCATTTATATGGTTATCAGACCCGGATAAAAGGCGGCGAAGGCTGCCGGATAAGGAAGTGTCCCATGATCGAACCCGAACTGGCGAAAAAATTTATAGAGCGTCTGACTCAGTACACAGAATACAACATCAACATCATGAATGAGAGCGGCGTGATCATCGCCAGCCGCGATCCCGCGAGGGTCGGTACTTATCACGAAGTGGCGGACCGGATCATTCACGGCGAACAGGACATGATCGTGATCCGCGATGAGAAAGAATTCCCCGGCGTTCTGCCCGGCATCAATATGGCGATCACACATCAGGGACGCAAGGAAGGCGTCATCGGAGTGACCGGCGATCCCGACAGGATCCACGAAGTCGCGCTGATCACAAGGCTGGCGATGGAGACAATGCTCCGCTATGAGAAGCAGCAGGAAGAGATCCGCCTGCGCAGGAACAGGAAAGAGCACTTTCTCAATATTTTGACGCAGAAGGAGTTTGCTGATTCTTCAGAACTGAGGGGGATCGCGCGGCAGCTGGGGCTGGACGAGTCGTTGGTCAGGGTGTCGATCGTATGCCGTCTCACAGGTGCGATCAGCAAATCGGGAGGCGCGAATGTGAACCTGCCCAGCCCGGAGGAAGCCCT
>CACZJD010000090.1 GCA_902781325.1 uncultured Lachnospiraceae bacterium | reverse complement strand
CACAGTTCAAATACCGCCGGCGCGTAATTGTCAAAGTGTCTGACGTGCTGCTCTTCGTCCTCGTCGAAGATCTCTACATCATCCGCGGACTTCGCGGTCTTTAAAAGGTCGTACTTTTTAATCAGGGAGTTGCCCAGAGGGCCGCCGATCAAACTTCCCGCGATAAGGCCGAAAGTAGCCGCAGCTGTTGCAATTGTCGTGGCACCCTGAATGCCGAAGTCCTCTATGACAGGGCCGAAGGCTCCCGCCGTCCCGTGGCCGCCGACCATGGGAACAGAGCCGGTACAAAGACCGATCAGCGGATTTACGCCTAAGACGCGTGAGACCCCGACGGCCAGGACGTTCTGCAGGACGATCAGTAGAATAACCTGGACCAGAAAGATGATCAGGTCCTTCCCACCCTCCTTGAGGACAGCCAGGTTGGCCTGAAATCCCACAGAAGTAAAGAAAAACACCATACAGATTTCCCGGAAGGTGTCGTCATAAATGAATTCAACTACACCCATCACATAGAGGATGCAGGAAATGATGGCGACCACAAGTCCGCCGACCACAGGTGCCGGGATGCAGAAGGTCTCCAGGAAACGGATCCTTTTGCGAAGAAACTGTCCCAGCATCAGGACGCCGACAGCGATGGCAAGGGTAAGATACTTGTTAATCTCGATTGTGATCATGATCGTCCCTCCTTACTCTCCGGATGTCTGTACAGTAATGCCGCATTCCTGGTAGTACTGTGCTGCGCCGGGATGGAAAGGGATCGTGACTGACTCCACAGCTTTCTGTTCCTGAAGGTCGAATTCCACCGGAACTGCGTCGTTGAGCGCCGCCTTCTCCTTAAAGAGGGCGCCTGTGATCGTATAGATCTTATCTGCAGGGGTCTTGTCCGATGCCAGAAGGACTGACATCACAGCCAGCGTCGTCACGTCGCTGTCCTGTCCTTTGTAAGTTCCTGCAGGTATCACTGCTTTCGCATAGAATCCGTAAGCTCCTGTCAAAAGATCGCTCTGCTGCCCTTCGATCGGCACAAGGCTTACAGGTGTCGTCCCGGATAGGTCAGTGATGACCTGCGCCGGCGCGCCGGCTGTGCAGAACATCGCGTCGATGCTGCCATCGCCAAGAGCTTTTGACGCCTCCGCGTAAGTCATGTTCTGAACTGTCAGCATGTTGGATGTAAGCCCATAAGCCTGCAGGATCTGAGCCGCGTTCTTCTGTGTACCGGAATCCGCTTCGCCCACACTCACCTTCTTCCCGGCGAGGTCACTTACAGAAGCAATTCCCGAATCCGCTCTCACCACGATCTGTACAGGCTCCGGATACAGCGACGCGATCGCAGAGTATCCCTTCATTGCCTGCGTATCCAGCGTGCCTGCGTACATCTCGTCAATGACATCGGACTGGGCGATCGCCAGCTCCAGATAATCCTGAGAGAGCAGACGGATATTTGCCGCCGAACCGGCCGTCGTCTTTACTTCGACATTGATCTTATAGGGATCTTTCTGAAGCGTCTGGGACAACGCCTTGCCCAGAGAATTATAGTTGCCGCCCTCTCCCGCTGTTCCGATGCGGAGCCTGCCCTTCTGTCCGCAGGCCGTCAGCGCTGCGAGAACAAACAGGATCAATCCTTTCAAATGCATCCCCTCCTTACACTATTTTGCCAGGTGGTTACTTATGCCATAAATCCTCCCGTAAGATGTATCTATTATCCACTATTTCATGCTAAAGTGCAAAAGAATTAAGGCCTTTCTAATGTCAAAAGGCCCGGAACCGCGGCGCAGTTCCGGACCTTATGATGTGGGTATTATTTTTTTTCGAGAATTCTGTCTCTGATCTTTCTGGCGATACTTCCCGCCCTTTTGATCTCAGGCCGCGCGAACTCCCTGGCCGCCACGTCCTTGTCCGCAAGACTGACCAGGATCGCCTCTTTGGACTTGGGAGGATGGGCAAATGTCAGCGGCCACATATGGCCCCGGATAATGTTCTTCTCCTTATCAGTGAGATTAAAATCTTTGTCCGCCTTCTCCATTGCGATCTGCGGGTGCCTTGTTCCATGTTTATATGCGGTAAGGCCCTCTTCCTTGATACTGTACTGATAATAATCGTGCAGCATGGCTCCCCGCGCCAGTTCCTTCTCATCAATCTTCCATTCCAGCTTCTCAGCAAGTTCAAAAGCCCGTCTTGCTACGGCAACGCAGTGATCCAGCGTATTGCTGCCATGGTGCTGCGGAAACTGGCAGAGCCTGATGATCCTGGGATCATTAAGCAGTTTCTCCAGTTCGCTGTCATAAAGTTCCTTATCATTTGTCATACACCGCTTCACCTCTCTTTCTGAATAGAGATCACCACAAATACCAGAAGTACAAACGGGTAGATCAGGAAGGGGATCAGCGAGACACTGGTCAGCTTCGCGATATTCGCCGCTACCAGCAGCTGCGCTCCGTAAGGTATTATCCCTTGCGCGATGCAGGAGCAGGTGTCGAGAAGCGATGCTGTCTGTCTGGGATCCACTCCGTATTCTTTCGTAATATCTCTGGCTATAGGTGCCGAAATAACGATCGCAACTGTATTATTGGCTGTTGCAATGTCCATAAATGCCGTCAAAAAAGCAATGCCGTACATTCCGCCGCGCTTGCTGTCCGCTTTCTTGCGTATAAAGGCGAGGATTGCCTCGAATCCTCCGTTTTCCTTCATAAGCGCCGCGATGGATGCCACCAGGATCGTGACGATCATGGTCTCGAACATCCCGCCAATCCCGCTTCCCATCGATGCCAGCGCCGTTGCGTAAGTCAGGGAACCCGTGAAGATCCCGACCAGCACGAAGAGAAGGATACCTGCCATCAGCACCAGAAATACATTGATCCCCAGGATTGACATAGCCAGTACGATGAAATAGGGAAGCGCCTGCCAGATATTGAATTCAAAGGTGCCGAGGGAGACTCCCCTGCTCATGAACGCATAAACGATCAGGATCACCAGTGTGATGATCGCGGCGGGAAGAGCTACTCTTATATTTGTACGAAATTTGTCCTTCATTTCCACGCCCTGCGTCTTGGTCGCGGCAATGGTTGTATCTGAAATAAAGGAGAGATTATCTCCGAACATCGCGCCTCCGACGACAATACCAACACAAAAAGAAAGGGAAAGACCGCCGTTTTGTGAAACCGCGCAGGCAATCGGCGCGAGGACCGAGATCGTTCCCACGCTGGTGCCCATCGCCATGGAGATCAGGCATGCGATCACAAACAGGCCCGGCACCGCGAATCTTCCGGGAATGATATTAAGCAGCAGATTGGCAGTGCTGGAGGCTCCTCCCGCCTGCGAAGCAATCCCGCTGAAAGCGCCCGCCATCAGGAAGATAAACAGCATGGTCACAATATTGTCATCGCCGATCCCCTTCGCGCAGATATGGATCTTCTCGTCGAAAGTGCGCTCCTTGTTCTGCAGAAAAGCCGCGATCAGGGCGATTGAAAAAGCGAGCACCACAGAGACCACGTAAAACCCCATCTGCCCTTCTTCGGGCCTTATGTACTCGAAAAAGATTCCGTTTCCGAGATAGACCACGAGAAAGAGAAGGATCGGAAGAAGTGCTGAAGGGTTTGCCTGAGGTGCGGATGTTTGTGACTGATTCATGTGTAAACCTCGATATCTAAATCAAACTTAATTGAAATTGCAACAATTAAATATTATAACACAAAAAGGCAGCCGGAAGCCACAAAACCTCCGGCTGTCTCATAACTATGATCTCTCGCCAGCAACTCCGGATCTTCCTGCTTTCTTTGGAATATCCAAATTGATCTCCTTTATATTGTTGCTGTACGCCCCGATATGTCATAATGAATCTGTTAACTCTGGTATACAGTTTTTTTGTTCACTTGAGACATTAAGAAGCCATGATTCAAAGAAAAGAATTCTATATCAGCTGCGACGGAATCCGTCTGCACTGTAAACTGGACCGCCCGGTCCCTGGACCTTCGCGCGCATCTCACTCCGGCAAAATACCGATGGTCCTGGTCATTCCCGGCCTCACCGGTCATATGGAAGAGCCGCACATCGTCGCGATCGCAGAAGCCCTCCCTCGAAACGGCTATGCTTCCCTGCGCGTCGAGCTCTACGGCCACGGAAAGAGCGGAGGAGATTTCCACGATCATACTCTCCTTCATTGGGCGCTGGAACTGATGGAAGTAATAGACTATGCCCGAAAACTCGATTACGTCTCAGAACTCTATCTCTGCGGCCACTCTCAGGGCGGCACAGCTGCTGTTCTCGGTGCTGGGCTTAAACCTGACGCGCTCCGCGGCCTCATTTTGCTGGCGCCCGCCATGCTGATGAAGGAGAACGCCATGACAGGCGGCTTCCCGGATAGATTTTTCGATCCCGAACGGATTCCCGACGAGACGCTGGTCTTTGACGAGCAGCCCATCTCGGGAAACTATTATCGTGTGAACAGGCTTTTACCCTTTGACGACGCGATCCGGCTCTACGGAAACAGGCCGGTCCTGGTGGTCCACTCGAAGACAGACGAACTTGTCCCCTTCCGATACGGGGAAGAGACCGCGGCGGCTTATCAGAACGCGGAACTCGTCGCAATCGAGGAAGACGACCACTGTTTTGAGACACACATCAATCTGGTAACTGAAGCTATGATCCGGTTTTTGGATCGGATTCACGGCTAGGCAGCTCGCAGACACAAAAAAGAAGGGGCTGCCGCATTAAGCAAGGGATTTTGAAAACCCTACGCTTGTGCGGCACGCCCCTTCCACTTTTTTGTTCAAACTTACTTACCGGCTTTTCCAAGCATCTCCATCAGCGCGTTAATCGTGTCCTTCCCGGCCGCGCCGCTCGAACTGCCGCCCGTCTTACCGGACAAAAGCGCGTTTAGAAGATCCGATGTCCCGGAAGAGCCCGAACTACCAGATGATCCCGAGCCCTTGGCAGACAGAAGCGCGCCGATCAGTTCGATCGCGTTGCTGTCGCCCTCGAGCAGATTGACAGCCGCTTTCTTGGTCTTGGCATCTGCCTTGCGATAAAGCTGTACAAGCTTCTTCTCTGCAGCCGTCAGTTTGAGGGTGTCTATTGTGTCCTTGACAGCAGATGTCTTTTTCGATGACGAAGTCTTCTTTGCCGCAGTTCCTGTCTTGGAAGAAGTTGTCTTTGCCGCGGTAGTTTTCCCGCTGCCCGCCGCCGCATCCAGCAGCGATTTCTGCGTAACACCCAGGGCTTTCGCCATCTGTTTGAGCACGCTCTGTGCCGGCTCCTTTTCGCCGCGCTCTATCTTGCTGACGTCGGAGGCTGTGAGGCCGTCGACCTTTTCCGCGAGGCCTGCTTGTGTGAAGCCTTTCTCTGTACGCGCCTTTTTGACAAGATCGCCTAATTTTTTGGACATAGATCCATCCCCTTTCTGCAGCTCCCTGCCTGAGCGGCATACTGCCGCATAATTCTTTATACCTATATATCTGATTATACAACGCACGCCTGCTTGCAAAAAGGCATTGATGCTGTATCTTTACCTCAATCCTCTAAATCACTATGATAAAACATAGCAAATATTAACGATTATTCGATTAGGAATATGTAGAAGGAGCATTACCTTAATGAGAAAAAACATCTTTCAGATAATGAGTTCCCTGCTCGTCTCATCTATGTTGTTCTCCGGATGCGGAGCCGCAGCAGCTGTAACTTCTTCGCCGGAGAGCGCACCCGAAACTTCAGTTGAGCAGACATCTGAATCCGCAGATCCTGCGGAAGTATCCGGCAATGCAGCCTCCGCAAGTGAATCCGCCGAACCCGATCTGTCCTCCATGAGCGGTCAGGAAATCTATGATCATCTCTACGGAGACCTCACCGATCTCTACGCCATGGAAACCTATGACGAGGTCCCGGAGTACCTCAGCGAATGGCATGACGACGTGGATTACGGCACGATCGAGGAGGATGTCGAATACTATTCGACGACAGCCGGGGATTACAAATACTGCAATGTTCTCCTGCCGGCAGGCTATGATGAATCACAGGAATATCCCGTTCTCTATATGTACCACGGATTTGGCGGCCGCTATGATTCTCACGTGCACGACCACTCTATTTTGCAGACTTTGTACGGGAATATGCTCAGTGAGGGGCTTACTGTTCCGATGATCATCGTCGGCGCAGATATGTACACGGATATTCTCGCAGAGAAAGACGACAAGTCCGATGCTGAAATGCGCCCCTGCTACGACAAGGGCGTCGAAGACATCGCGCAGGTTCTGATGCCCTTCATCGAGAGCCGCTATCCTGTTAAGACCGGGCGCATGAACACTGCTGTCACCGGCGTTTCCCAGGGCGCGACCACTGCGCTCGCCATCGCCTACAGATGGCAGTCCAAAATAGCGTATGTCGGCAGTTTCGCTCCCTGCTCAGGTGTTATTCCCACGCCTTTTGCCCGGGGAACCTTCTGGAATACTCCGATCCTCGAAGACTTCACGATCGAATCTCCGGAGACGATGCCGCGCTATATCTATCTCACAGTCGGAACCGAGGATCCCTGGTGCATAAAATCCACCCAATACTATGGAGACGTTATGGACGAGAAAGGGATCCCGAACCAGAACGATCTGGTGGAAGGATACGACCACGGCAACGATCTGTGGGAACTCGGCCACTACAACTTCCTGCAGAAGATCTTTCTCGACTGACAAAAAGACCTGAGCATCACTTCTTCATTTACTAACGCTATTATATACTTTTTTAATCATTATATTGAATGCACAGATACATCATATATATGCATGTCCTATGCCCGTAATGAATAGCAAGGTATCTAATATAAGTATTTTACAATAGTCTGTCCATGACTTATCATCAAGAAAAAAGGAGGACTAACAGACAATGAAATTATTCCGGACAAAAATGATCAGCATTATGCTGCTGAGCGCAGTGCTCCTCTCCTCCTGCGGATCCGCGACTGCCGCGGCTACCGCAAAGGAAAACACCGAACCAAGCGCTGAAACTGCTTCCGTCCAGGATGCGGAAACACCCGATACGAATTCCGTTGTTACTGAAGAAAACACAACTGCTGCCGACGCTTCCGATACTTCTGCTGCGGTGATTCAGAACCTTAGCGGTATCTACGCCATGCCCACTTACGACACTGTTCCCGAGGAACTCCTCGAATGGCACGACGACGTGGATTACGGCACGATCGACGAAAATGTTGAATACTATTCTACAACCGCCGGCGACATCAAATACTGCAACGTGCTCCTGCCCGCCGGTTACGACGAGTCGCAGGAATATCCCGTTTTCTACATGATCCATGGATGGGGCGGCGCGTACGACTCCCACGTCTATGACGGTTCCAGCCTGCAGATCCTTTACGGCAACATGCTCAACGAAGGTCTCACCGTTCCGATGATCATAGTAGGCGTCGACATGTACACCGATCCCCTTGCGGACAAGGATTCCAAGTCCGAGGAAGAGATGCGGCTCTCCTATGACAAGACGGTCGAAGACGTCGGTCTGGACCTGATGCCTTTCATCGAAGAGCGCTACAGTGTAAAGACCGGCCGTCTGAACACTGCGGTCTCCGGTGTTTCCCAGGGCGCGACGACTTCTCTCGCCACAGGTTTCAGATGGCAGTCCAAAATAGCGTATATCGCAAGTCTGGCTCCCGACCCGGGCGTCATTCCCACCCCTTACTACGCGGGAACATACTGGAACTGGCCCATCTTCGACGAATTCTATATCGAGTCCGAAGAGACTATGCCTCGCTACATCTATCTGTCTGTAGGCACCGAAGACCCCTGGAACGTTGACGTCACAGCTTACTACGGCCAAAAAATGGATGAGAAGGGTATCCCCAACCAAAACGACCTTGTGGAAGGCTATGGTCACGACGGAGACTTCTGGGACCTTGGCCACTACAACTTCCTGCAAAAGATCTTCCGGGACTGAAAGTCCGGAAACACCTTATAGCACAGACAAAGAGACCGGCGCACCCCAAATAGGGACGCGCCGGTTTTTCATTTACGTTTTCATTCACGCAGCATCCTCACACCATTTCAAAAATAAGAATTCTCTCCCGCCGGTCATAGTTCTCATAGAGTTCCGTACAGTCGATCTCATCCACAAACTGCAGTCCGTCCGCAGTCATAAGAGCCGCCATCTCAGCCTCAAAGGGATAATAAAAGAACAGATACATCTGTCTCGGATTCTCATAGTAAGACTGCTGTATTCTGCCAAGGACAGCCCGCAGGACCTCCTCCGCAAAAGGATTGAAGAAATAAAAGCAGTCCTCATCCTCAATCTGATAATTTCTGGCGTCCTCGCACACAAAGCGGATCCCTTTTTTGTATGCACCGGGCAGTTTCGACTGCTCCAGATTCTTCACCGCTTCTTCACAAAGTTCCTGATCAAACTCAATTCCCGTCGCACGGCAGCCTGTCCTGAAACTGAGAAAGATCGCTGTGCGCCCTTTCCCGCACCCATAGTCAAGTATATGGCTGTCAGAAGATATATAGCCGCTGTCCGCAAGAACCTCCAGAATGCAGTAATCCGTGGGTTCATAGGGATTACAGGCCTCTTCGATAAAGTGATCGACTTTCCCTGCGGTCCTGATATTCAGTTTCTTCTCCCACCACTGTTCAGACATGGAATTCATGGCTGCCTCCGACTCTGGGCTGTTACAACAGCACATAACCATGTTATACTATGTTAATAATAATCGCCACTTCTAAGGAGGTTTTCAACAATGATGAAAAAAACTGTTGCACTTCTGATCTGTGCCGGTCTTGTTCTTTCTGCCGCAGGCTGCTCAGGTTCCGGCAGCGGCGCATCCTCGGCGCAGGCACCCGCAGTTGAGGAAACTGCAGCTGAGGACGCTGAAAAAGCCGGAGAAGCCGCTGCCGGGGAGGCCGCTTCCGCCGCTCAGACTCTTGTTGACAAGGATGCTCTCGAAGCTTCAGCCGAGATTGAGACCGGCGAGATCGAATCTGCGGTAAACGCTCTTGAGGCAGCTCCGGGCGGTACTGTCTCAGGCACCGGTTCTGCAGGGGAAGAAAACTATGACGCGGTATATGAGTATGTAAATGTCAAGATCGACGGAACCAACCTGATCGTAATTCCAAACGGAACGGTGAATGATGATACAGTCATCTACAATGAAAAGACGCTGGGCGCTCTGTGTGACTATATCGACAGCAATGTTTTGGATGGCACCAGGACCATTAACCGCAAATTCCTCTACGGACTGGTCTCTACACAGGTAATAGATCCGAAGATGATGTCTTCCTATGAGCAGTTCAACCGCACCATGATCTAC
>CACZJD010000089.1 GCA_902781325.1 uncultured Lachnospiraceae bacterium | reverse complement strand
GCGGATTGTGTATTTGCCTCTTCCGTTTACAGTAAGATAAACGGGCGATCCATAAGAGACCTTTTCCAATACTGTATTATAATTACGGAGATCTGATACCGGATTTATTGTAGCCATAAGTTAACCTCCCTGATCGTGCTTTTTTATAATCGTAGCATTACGATGAATTTTAAGCAATATTTTACGATAAATTATTGGCCAAATTGCTTCGTTCTTGTAATATATGTTGACCACATCCTCCGGTGTGCAGTCAAGAGCATCAGCCAGGCGGCATACTGTTTCATATGCAGCCTTACGGATATCCTTTTGCTGCTGTTCACCCCGGCAACATACAGCGAGGCCGCGCCCCGCGCGGTCGAGCTGGGCCTGTGACACCCCTCCCACAAATATTCAAACCGGCTATCCCGGATGAGCCTTACGCAGCGGTGGAATACAGCCTGTATCCCTCGCCCGAGGGCGGCTATGTGGGCGACGTCATGCCTTACGTAACGGATGACGGCGAACTGGAACTGTATTACCTCTTCGATACGGACATCAACGGCCAGTAACACTTTGATGAAATACTGCAGCAGAGCCCTTAGAGTTATCTCTAAGGGCTCTGTCATGGCAGGTGATAGAATTCAGGATCTTTTCTTAAAAACGACAGAGTGATATCACGTAAATCGGACAAATATGAGATAATATGAGCGTTCAGAACAGTATTTGTACGGATTTGCGAACGAAGAAAGGAGAGCCGGGATATTTCCCCGGCGGAAAGAATGGTGAAGATGAGTGGTGATACAATTGAGTCCCTCATCCGGGAGCGCCGCAAAACAGAGAAGGAATCGAAGCTGCTTCAGGCTCAGATTGACCGATTGGAGGCAGAAAAACTTGAAAAAGATGATGAAGGCACGCTGGAAGCGCTGAGCAGTCAGATTGAAAAACTGTCGTTTGAGAAAAGAGAGAAGGCGAAAAAACTAAAAGACATATGCCGGATCGCCAGAACGATCAGTGCCGGAGACTGATTTCAACAAAAACGGAGTGACAAGAAAGGAGGTTCCTATGCTGACATGTCCGGGATGTGGCTCGAACCTGACATATGATATTGATAAAGGGCGTCTATTCTGCGCGTACTGCCATTCTGACTTTGAACCGGCTGACAAACGGCTCAGGCAGAAGATGGCGAGCGAGCAGGAGATGATCGACGCCAAAGTATTCACCTGTCCGCAGTGCGGCGGGGAGATGTACACGACGGATGTAGACGCGACAGCCTACTGCAGTTACTGCGGCGCTTCCAATGTGCTTCAGTCGAGGGTAGAGGGCATTGACGCGCCGCAGAAGATCATTCCGTTCAGTGTGACTAAGAACCAGTGTATTGAGACTTTCAACAAGCTTGCCAGGGGAACGCTCTACGCGCCCCGCGAGTTTCGGGGTGCCCCGGGCGAGGGTAAGCTCAGGCCGCTGTATGTGCCTTATCGGATCTTTAATCTCAGCCTGGACGGCAATACGACGATTTATGGCAAAAGAACCGAGCTGGACGGCGCATACCGCTGCAGCAGCGACTGCCGGATCGACTGCAAAGTTGACGCCGATTTCAAGGATCTTGCTTATGACGCGTCATCCGCTTTTGACGATACTTTGGCGGAACAGATCGCACCCTTTGACTTTAAGGCGGCGCAGGATTTTGACTCAGTTTACCTGGCGGGCGCATACGCGAACATCCCGGATGTGGATGAAGAGACTTATCACAAGAAGGCCCTGGAGTATGCCGCGCAGAAGAGCATTGACGCATTGGATAAAAAAGATACATTTGCGTCGACAGATCTGATGGACTACCCTGACGGGAGCTCCCTGACCGACCACCTCCCTGTCAAAAAAGACACCAGCTGCATAGCGCTCCTTCCCGTTTGGTTTATGTCCTTCCGCAGGGGAAAGCGGGTAGCCTATGCGGCTGTCAACGGCAAGAGCGGCAAAGTTTACTCGGATATTCCGATCAGTCTTCCGGCTTTCTGGATCGGAAGCCTTGTGACCGCGCTCCCGATTTTCGTCCTGCTCAACATGTTCATAACGCTGCAGCCCAAAAACGGCCTCCTGACAGCCTGCTTTCTGGCGCTGGCAGGGGCGTTCCTGTACGCCGGGAGTTATTTCTCGATCATGAGGAGAGAGAAGCATCTGGACGACGCCGGGTACCGCTTCGGAGAACCGGAAAACAAAGCTGCTTCCGGAGTCAGGATCAGGAGAGACGCGGTCTACTATATTTTCAAAGCATTTACCATATGGCCCTATCTTTTGATACTGATCCTGACGGCAGTCTTCGCACCGCCGGTCTTTGGCCTGATACTGGCGGCGGGATGCGCGGTCTACTGCAAGAGAAAGGGGGAAGGAAAGGTCACATTCTGGTCCGGTCTGCTCATCGCGGCAGCTGTGGTGGGACTGATCATGCGGATACTGCCTTTGGTATCTGATCTCTGGTATTACGGCGGGACGGCAGCGGTCCTCTTCATTATCGTCATCGCGCTGACCAGGCTGGTACATCAGTACAACTTGCTTTCCACCAGACCGCTTCCGCTTCTGTTTAAAGAAGGCAGGGTGCCGGACGATGAAGGAAAGAGCGGTAGCGGCGGCGATGGCGGATCCGGTAAATCCGGCATTATGAGCGGCCTGCTGATCCTTGTGGCAGGCGCGCTGGCTATGCAGCTTCTGATGCCGTTTGGCGCAAAAGCAGACGGCGCACCGGACGGAGTTCTCTATACAAATGACGAGACCGGGTACTGTGTCGTGATTAACGATCAGGAAGATCTTTTGACGGAAGAGGAAGAGAGCAGGCTTTTGACGCAGATGCAGGATCTGACGCGCTATGGCAACGCAGTGTTTGTATCATGCAGCCAGACTGAATATAATGAGACGCTCGACTATGCCAAAAACTGGTACTACGGATATTTTGGCAACCGGAGCGGGACGACTCTGATGATCGATATGGGACAGAGAATGATCGCTCTGTATTCGGCTGGCAGCAACTACGAGGCGGTCGGACGCGAAGAAGGATATGTCATTACGGACAATATTTATGCTTACGCTTCCGAAGGCGACTATTACGGATGCGCGGAGAGCGCATTCAGGCAGGTCCGGACTCTGTTGGAAGGCGGGCGTATCGCGCGGCCGATGAAGTACATAAACAACGCTCTTCTGGCACTGATCCTGGCGGTGCTGATCAACTACGGGATCATCAGCGCGCAGGCTGCAAAAAGGCGTGCCGGGCGGGCGAAGGTAAGCGGAGACGAAGGCTGTGTACCCAGGGTGAAGGCAGGAAGATGGAGCACGACGAATACCGTGAAAACGCTCTCGTTTACGGCTATTTGTACGGTTATTGCGCGGTTCATCATAGAGGCAATGCTTGAGAGCAGCGGCGGAGGCGGATCGTCCGGCAGAGGGGGCGGCAGCCACCGGTTCTGAGTATGAGCGCATCAGACAATGATAAAATCATTTCTTCCCAAAAAGGATTTAAATTCTGTCCAAGATATCTTATTATAAAAGGGTAATGACAAGACTGCACTTTTTTAAAAGGAGATGAGTGCCATGGCTATTTCAAACCTTCAGAAAGCTAGATACAGCTACAACCCCAAGCTTCCCGGAATGCTCAGAAACGGCATTTCCGAGATCTGCGTTAAAGACGGCGCACCTACAGAGAGCGTTGCGGACCAGGAGAAGATCAAGGCCCTGTTCCCTAATACGTACGGCAAGAATGAGATTACCTTCCAGAAGGGCGCAAACACATCAGCACCTAAGAAGCAGGTTGTCGGCGTGATCCTTTCCGGTGGACAGGCTCCCGGCGGACACAATGTTATCTGCGGTCTTTATGATGCGCTGAAAGCGACCGATAAAGATAACGTTCTTCTCGGCTTCAAGGGCGGCCCGAGCGGACTGATCGACGACGACTATATCGAGATGACTGACGACTTTATCGACCAGTACAGAAACACCGGCGGTTTCGATATCATCGGCTCCGGCAGAACCAAACTCGAGACAACGGCTCAGTTTGAAGTAGTAGTAGAAGTTGCCAAGAAGCATGGCCTTACCGCAATTGTTATCATCGGCGGCGACGATTCCAACACAAACGCAGCAGTCCTTGCTGAGTATATGGCAGCTCACAATACCGGCGTACAGGTCATCGGATGCCCCAAGACCATCGACGGCGACCTCAAGAACGAGGATATTGAGACTTCCTTCGGTTTCGATACAGCTACCAAGACCTACAGCGAAGTGATCGGTAATATCGAGCGCGACGCCAATTCCGCCAAGAAGTACTGGCATTTCATCAAGGTCATGGGCCGCAGCGCCTCCCACGTCGCACTGGAGTGCGCACTGCAGACACAGCCCAACATCTGCCTGATCGGCGAGGAAGTCGCAGCAAAGAAGCAGTCTCTCTCCGAGATCGCTGACCAGATCGCAGATTCAGTTGAAACTCGTGGAAATAGAGGCGATAACTTCGGCGTCGCGATCATTCCGGAAGGAATCGTTGAGTTTGTCCCTGAGTTCTCCAAGCTGATCGCCGAGATCAATGAACTTCTTGCCGGTGAGAAGACAGCAGAGTTTAATGCGCTTCCCACATGGGCAGACAAGTATGCCTTCATCGAGAAAGGCCTCACTAAGGAGTCCATGGCTGTATTCGCAATCCTTCCTGTGGGCATTCAGCAGCAGCTCTTCCTCGAGAGAGATCCTCACGGCAACGTACAGGTTTCCCTGATCGAGTCCGAGAAACTGTTCGCGGAGCTGGTTAAGAACAAACTGGCAGAGCGCAAGGCAGCAGGAACTTACAAGGGCAAATTCTCAACCCTGACACACTTCTTCGGTTATGAAGGAAGATGCGCATTCCCTTCAAACTTCGACAGTGACTATTGCTACTCCCTTGGCTACAATGCATTTATGCTGATCCAGTATGGCTTCACAGGCTATCTGTCCAAGGTTTCCAACCTCTCTGCACCGGCAGAAGAGTGGGTAGCAGGTGGCATGCCGATCACCAAGATGATGAACATCGAGCGCAGAAACGGCGAGGACAAGCCCGTTATCAGAAAGGCACTCGTTGAGCTTGACGGCGCACCTTTCAAATTCTTCGAAGCCAACAGAGCTAAATGGGCAGTTGAGACATGCTTCCTTTATCCTGGTGCTATTCAGTACTATGGACCTGCAGAAGTCTGCGATGCTACTACCAAGACTTTGGCTCTGGAGCATCAGAAATAATTTGAGGTTTGGTTCGGGAGACTGTGCGTCTGCCAATCAGCCTTAATAAATGACATGAAAAAAGATCGTCCCTATCGGCGAAGCCGTGGGGACGATCATTCGTTACTACGATTTTGTTAAAGGAGCTTACTATGGAAACTGAGGAGAGAAACATCGCTTCTGAAGTGGAAGAAGTATTAGATAAATATGTGCGCCCGGCTCTCGCCGCGCACGGCGGGGACCTGAAAGTCGCGGGCGTAGAAGGCGGCGTCGTGTTCTTCACCCTAATGGGGCGCTGCGCGGGATGTGCTGCCGCAGACCAGACCAGTGAGGAGCTGATCAACAGAGAGCTGGTGGAACGCGTGCCGGGTATAAAGAAGGCCGTTCTGGTAAATGGCATCAGCCCGGAGCTGCTCGAGCAGACTCTGGCACTTCTGCGCGCTCATCCCAGTTTCTGAGTTGACAAGGCTTTCTGCGGTTATTTTGCCTGCTTAGTTTGAGCGGACAGAATAACTATGCTATAATAATAATTCGAATATCGTATTCGAGATCAATTCATCAGACATAGGAGAGATTCAGATCATGGAAAAAGAACAGTTCCTGGAAGTTTACCGCCATTCATTAGCACATATTCTGGCTAAGGCAGTTATCGAGATCTATGGCAAAGAAGTGCAGTATGCAATTGGTCCGCAGATTGCGGACGGCTGCTACTATGACTTCGTGCTGCCCGCCGCGATCACGGAAGGGGATTTCAAGACGATTGAGAACAAGATGCGCGAGATCATAAAGAGAAGAGAAGCCTGGACCGTGGAAGAGGTTTCCAAAGAGAGAGCGCTCGAGATCTTTAAGGATCAGAAGTTCAAAACAGAGCTTATTTCCGATCTTCCCGACGACGAGAAGATCACGGTCTACTATACCGGAGAGGATTTCGTGGATCTCTGCCGCGGACCCCACATCGACAATTCCCAGCTTCTGATGAACGTGGCGTTCCAGGTCAAGTCTGTTTCCGGCGCTTACTGGAGAGGCGACGAACACAGGGACCAGATGCAGAGAGTCTATCTGTATGCTTTCCCGGATCAGAAGCAGCTCAAGGATCACCTGAAGATGATCAAGGAAGCTATGGAGCGCGACCACAAGAAGCTCGGCCCGCAGCTGGAACTGTTCATGTTCAATGAGACTGCCCAGGGTATGCCTTACTGGCTGCCCCGCGGATGGAAGCTGTACCAGGCACTGATGCAGTACTCCAGAGACGTGCAGGATCTGCATGAGTATCAGGAGATCTCCGCACCGGTCATCAACAATAATAAGCTCTGGATCATCAGCGGTCACTGGGCACACTATGTTAACAACATGTTCATCATCCCCGGCAAGGACGAGGATGAGAAATATACCGTCGAGTCTGTGGACACCATGGCTGCCAAGCCCATGAACTGCCCCAACGCGATGATGGAGTTCGGCAGAAAGCCCCGCTCCTACAAGGAACTGCCGATCCGCTATTCCGAGTATGACGTGCTCCACAGAAAGGAGAAGACCGGTCAGCTGAACGGACTTCTCAGAGTGCAGGAATTCCGTCAGGACGACGATCACACCTTTGTCACAGAGGACATGATCGAGGCTGAGATCGACGATATCCTCAGCATCGCGGACGAGATCTACAAGACCTTCGGCATCACCTACAGAGCGGAGTTCTCCACAAGACCCGAGGACTTCATGGGCGACATCGAGCTCTGGAACGACGCGGAAGCGGTTTTGAAGAAGATCCTTGACAAAAAATACGGCGAGGGCGGTTACGAGATCAACGAAGGCGACGGCGCTTTCTACGGTCCCAAGATCGACCTGCAGATCAAGGACGCTCTCGGAAGAGAGTGGCAGTGCGGCACAATCCAGCTCGACTTCCAGCTGCCCAGGAACTTTGATCTCAAGTACACCGCACAGGATGGCTCTGAGAAGGTTCCGGTCGTCATTCACCGCGCGATCTTCGGATCCATCGAGCGCTTCCTCGGTATCATCATCGAGAACTTCAAGGGCGTATTCCCCTTCTGGATGTCCCCTTATCAGGTCGCTGTAGTTCCGATCCGCACCGAGCACAATGACTATGCGAAGAAGGTCGTGCAGAGACTGAAAGCGCTGCGCATCCGTGTTGAGGCCGACTACTCCGACAACAACATGAAGCAGAAGATCAAGAAGTTCAAGAACTACAAGGATCCCTACATTCTGGTTCTGGGCGACAAGGAAGCTGAGAATGGAACAGTTTCCATCAACATGCGCGGCTCCAACAAACAGATCAACGACGTCCCGCTGGACAAGTTCATTGATATGTGCATGAAGCTGAACATGGAGCACTCGATCGAGCTGATCGATTCTGTGGAATAAGGCAGTATATGAAAGGGGCGTGTCATACGTTTGTATTGCACGCTGATATATGGATCGGGATGACACTGTCAAAATCATATTTCTCGGGATAGAAATTGTCATCGCGGAAATCATAGACCATAACTGTTTCATGATCCGGATCCACGATCCAGTATTCCTTCACGCCCGCATTCTGATATTTGTAAAGCTTGAGAAGCATATCCTTGGAGCGGGTTGAAGGGGAGAGGATCTCCAGTGCCAGATCCGGGGCACCTTCAAAGCGCTTCGCACCCAGATCATATGCCTTGCAGATCACAAGCAGATCCGGCTGTACCATAGTCTTGTTGTCCCTGTCCAGTCTTACGTCACAGGGTGACAGATAGACTTCGCATCCGCCTTCATGGGCATCCATGCACTCCCGGAACAGAA
Source organism: uncultured Lachnospiraceae bacterium (assembly GCA_902781325.1). GTDB lineage: Bacteria > Bacillota > Clostridia > Lachnospirales > Lachnospiraceae > CAG-791. The sequence continues at coordinate 10,420 of CACZJD010000089.1, read as the reverse complement.
TGAACAGTTCTCCCAGGATCTTCTGATGAATGACAGCCGGCGCTGACATATCATAGAACACGCCGTCGATCAGTTCTACGCGGCGTTCATCAGGGAGGGCATAATAGTCGTCCAAGGTGTATTCGCCGTCTTTCTTCTTCACTTCAGGTGATCGCTTATAGCCGGCAGCGGGATCCATTACCATACCATATGTCTCGGGCAGATCCTCATAGGCGTTCTTCCTGCTCATGTTAGGATTTACTCCTGCCATATCCTTCCTGCGGTGCTCCTCGGCGGAGAGCACAGTCTCGATCGCTACCAGAGTAGACTTTCTGGGCGCTTTGGTGGCACCGCTCATGATCTTCTGAACTGTACTGAGGGGAATGCCGGCTGAGGACGCGATCATTTCGTTTGTGAGGCCGAGAGTGGTCTTCTTGCTTTTTAATTCTTCAACTGTCATTTCTGAAGCCTCCTTTTGATTGATACAGTAAAATAATAGCAATAAAACAGCAAATAATCAATATAAATATTTCCATATGGATATTCCGGAGACGAAATGGAAACCGGAAAAACGTGTAAATAGTAAGACCTGCGTGTGCCCTATCTGTGCTATATTTTAGAAGAGAAAAAATGTGCACCGGATGATCAGACAGCGGCAAGAGGTTGATATGAAGACCAATAAAGAAAAATGGATTTTTACCGCGATCCTGGCGGTTATAGAGATATTCCTGACAGCTGCGGAGCTGGGCTTTTTTACGATTGGCAAAATCGCTTTTACAATTCTGCACATTCCGGTGTTTATCGCAGTGATCGAGATCGGGCTTTTGCCGTATGGCTCATATATAGAGCGGTGCGCAATATTGCGGATGACAACACCTTCTCGGCGGCAGGAGCCCCGCTGAAGCTCTCCGTCTTGCCAATGTGCAGCTGTGCGAGAACAACGAGAAAGGAATGTTCGTCACAGTATGGCTCGGAATACTTGACCTGCAGAACGGCAGGCTCGAATTCGCCAACGCCGCGCACAACCCGCCGCTCCTGAAGAAGGACGGGGAGCCGTTCATGTACATGGATTACAAAAAATACCGCCGCGGCCTCGTTCTCGGAGGCCTTGCAGAGGTCCGCTACAGCAACAATGAGATTTACCTCTCGCCGGGAGACGTGCTGTTTCTCTACACAGACGGCGTGACAGAGGCAGTCAACCATGATCTTGAACTGTACGGAGAGGACAGACTGCTGAAGTGTATGGAAGGCAATTACGGAATGGAGCCCGAATTACTGCTGAGGGCGGTGAGAAGGGATATTGACGACTTTGCGTCAGGAATGGAACAATATGACGACATAACCATGGTCGTACTAAAGATAAAGGCTTGAAATTCTGCTAAGTATGATATCATTAATATATTCCACGAATAGGCTTTTGAGGGAATAACAATGAAAAATCGGGATCATGACGTATTCATAAGTTACTCATCCAAGAATAAAAATATCGCGGATGCCATTGTTGCTGATCTTGAACAGAATAACATCAAATGCTGGTATGCGCCGAGAGACATCTATCCGGGAGAAGACTGGGCAGGCGCGATCAAAAACGCGATCGGCTCTACGAAGATTTTCGTTCTCGTATTCACTGACGAGTCCAACCGGTCCCATCAGGTAACAAACGAGGTTACGTTGGCAGTCAACGGCGGAAAGATCATAATTCCCTTCCGCCTCTCCGGCTGCCGGCGAACAGGCTGCGGAGGCAGAGGCAGCAGCTCAGGAAACAGCTGACCAGCCCGCATCTGAGGAAGAACCCGCTGTCATGATTCCGGAAAATGCTCTCAGCTACAACGGTCATCATTATTACATCTACAATGATGTCAAGTCCAACTGGGAAACTGCGGCATCCAACTGCAGGGATCGCGGCGGATATATGGCAGTCATCAACGATGAAGAAAGAATCTCTATACGTATATCTGTGAGTGGGATCGATGAATAAAAACATTAAAAAAAGACCACCGGCTTGGCCGGCGGTCTTTTTTCACTTGATCACTCCTCCCCCGATCACGACATCTCCGTCGTAAAGGACGACGGACTGCCCGGGCGTGATGGCGCGCTGAGGCTCATCAAACTCGACCTTGAGAAGGTCGTCTTCGGGCTGTGTGACGGTGCAGGGCTGCTCTTTGTGGCGATAGCGTATCTTGGCGCTGCAGCGAAGAGGACTGTCGATGCGGTCCACGGTGATCAGATTGACCCTGTTTGCAAAGAGGGTCCGCTTCATCAGGTCGTCATTAGTGCCGAGTGTGACGGTGTTGGTCTCGGGATCGATCTTCGTGACATAGCAGCGGTGCGCTGCCGGAATTCCCAGCCCCCGGCGCTGGCCGAGCGTGTAGTGGATGATCCCCTTGTGGCGCCCCAGTACATTGCCCTGCGCGTCCACAAAATCGCCGGGCGGGCATTTCACGCCGCTGTAGCGCTCGATGAAGCCCGCGTAGTCGCCGTCAGGAACGAAACAGATATCCTGGCTGTCATGCTTCTGGGCATTCTTAAAGCCGCTCTCGGCAGCGATCTCTCTGGTCGTATTCTTGTCCTGATCGCCGAGCGGAAACTGCACGTGAGCAAGCTGGTCCTGTGTCAAAACATAGAGGACGTAACTCTGATCCTTGGCCGGGTCGAGCGCCTTCAGAAGGAGGTAGCGGCCCCGCTCGGGATCATATTTTGTCCGCGCGTAGTGGCCGGTCGCCAGGACGTCGCAGCCCAGTTCCTTCATTTTAGAGAAAAGATGCTCAAACTTGAGGCAGCGGTTGCACTCGATGCAGGGATTGGGCGTGCGGCCGTGCAGGTACTCGTCAATAAAAGGCTCTATGACTTCCTTCGTGAACAGATTCTCATAGTGGACGATATGGTAAGGGATGCCGATCTTCTCGGTGACGCTGCGCGCGTCCTGCGTGTTCTCGAGGGAGCAGCAGGTGTCCAGAAGGTCCCGGCCTATAACATCATTTTCATACAGGCGCATCGTGCAGCCGACGCACTCGCAGCCGCGCGACGCCATGATCTGAGCCGCCACGCTGCTGTCGACGCCGCCGCTCATTGCAATCAAAGCTTTCATGGGTTCAGATATCCTTTTTTCTGAAATAGAGTTTGCAGATACAATATCATAACATAACTATTTGCGGTATGATATTAGTTACATAGCATTTTCTACGAGGGAAGGAAAATCAGTATAAACCGGTCGGAGGATAAGGTATGAAAAAACAGGAACTTACAGCACTGCTGCTGGCTGTTTCATACTGCAGCTTTTAAAATTTTCTCTAACGTATGCCATGCCAGCACAGCACACTTGACTCGGGCAGGCATGTGCGAGATATCCTGCAGGCTTCCCGCCTCCTCCAGTTCTTCCACCTCTTCGTCCGTGACACTTCCTTTGATCATTCGCAGGAAAATATCGGCGAGATGAAGGGCTTCTTCCGGCGTGCGGCCTATGATCAGGTCCAGCATCATATCGGCGGATGCCTGAGAGATGGCGCAGCCGTCTCCGACGTAGGCGCCTTCCGCGATCACACCGTCTTCGATGGTCAGCTGCAAAGTGATGTCATCTCCGCAGCTGGGGTTGATCCCGCGGTGGGAGAGACCCGCGCGGGGAAGAATGTGCTTGTGGATCGGCCGCAGGTTGTGTTCATTTATGATCTCCCGATAGAAACTATTCGACATAGCCCATCCTCCTTCTCACTGTACTAAGGCTCTGCGCCAGACGCAGGATGTCCTCATCGCGGTTGTAGAAGGCGATGCTCGCCCGCACTGTGGACGGCACATGCATGTGCTGCATCAGGACCTGCGCGCAGTGGTGGCCCGCCCGGATGCATACGCCGTCAGCGTTCAGGATCTCCGCAATATCGTGGGGATGCACGCCGTCGAGGGAGAAAGAGAAGATGCCGTTGTGCTCTTTTGCCGTGGAGCCTCCCATGATATGCAGATGGGGGATCTTGGAGAGGGCGTCAAAAGCCAGCTCGCTCAATTCTTCCTCCCGCTTCTGAATGGCGTCAAATCCAATTTTCCGATAGTATTCGATAGCTGCCTTCAGCCCGAAAGCTCCGGCGGCGTTGACAGTTCCCGCCTCAAATTTGTGAGGCAGTTCCGCCCAGGTCGCACCCTCCCGGGTCACATATTCGATCATCTCGCCGCCGGTCAAAAACGGCGGCATTTTTTCGAGCAGCGCTTTTTTGCCGTACAACACGCCGATGCCCATGGGCGCCAGCATCTTGTGGCCGGAAAAGGCGAGGAAGTCGACATCCAGATCCTGAACATCCACCGGGATATGGGGGACGCTCTGGGCTCCGTCGCAGACAAAGACCGCGCCCGCTTCATGAGCCAGACGGACAAAGGTCTTGATGGCATTTCGGGAGCCCAGAACGTTGGAGATCTGAGTCATGGATACGATCTTCGTCCGGGAAGAGAGGGCAGCGCGGAATGCTTCTTCCGTGATCCGGCCGTCGGCGCCGCACTCGATAAACTTGAGGACAGCACCGCTTCTGGCCGCCAGCTGCTGCCAGGGGATGAGATTGCTGTGATGTTCCATGACACTGATCAGGATCTCATCGCCCTCTTGCAGGAAGGTGCCGTAACTGTAAGCCGCCAGGTTCAGACTCTCCGAGGCATTCCTGGTGAAAACGATCTCCTCCGGGCTTGCCGCTCCGATAAACCCTGCCACAGCTTCCCTCGACTCCTCATAGACCGCCGTCGCCCGCTGGGCGAGGTCATAGAGCCCGCGCAGCGGATTGGCGTTGTCGCACTCATAAAAGTGACGGACTGACTCGATAACACTGGAAGGCTTCTGGGTCGTCGCGGCGTTGTCCAGATAGACCAGAGAGGGGTTGTCTCTGAAAATAGGGAAATCTTCCCGGATATTCAAGTCTGCCATGGTCATTCTCCTCTCTGTACTCTTGCCCGGATCTTCTCCTGAATCGAGGCATCCGGGATCTTGCGGATCACTGAATCGATCTTGGCCCGTGCCAGCATCTCGCAGGCGGTCTCCTCGTCGACTCCTCTGGTCTCCATGTAGAAGAGCATGTCTTCATCCGGTCTGCCGATGGAGGCGCCGTGATTTCCGACCACATCTTCCTCGCTGCAGAGGATTACGGGGACACTCTGATTGCGCACCTCTTCGCTCAGGAGAAGGACGTCTTCGGTCTCGTTTCCTACAGAGCCGGAGCAGCCCGTGCGGAAATCGATGGTTCCGCGCATGAGCTTGGAAGCCTTGTCCGCGAGGACTCCGGATGCCGAGATCGCGCTTTCCGTGCGCTTTCCGGTGTGGATGGCCTCGCAGTTCAGGTCATACTTCTCTGTGCCGTCAAGGCGGTAGCAGACATTGGCTGTGAAGGAGCTTTCTCTTCCTGCAAGATTTACAGAGCAGTTGTCGTAGCTCTCCGCGCCTCCCAGTACAACTCTGTACCAGCCAAAATATGCCTTATCCCCGCATGTCACCCGGACATTGTTATAGGACAGATCTTTCCCGGATGCCTCCCGGAGCTGGACCATGTCCAGACGGGCGCCCTCTCCGAGGGTGATCTCATATTCTGAAGCGCCCGGATCTTCCAGAAAGAGAACGCGGCTCTCGCCGGGACCCAGGACGTAACTTATATTCTGTATTTTGTCCTGCAGGTCAATGCGCTTAGCGCCTGTCTGCAGCCAGCCGAAGGTCTCTGCCAGCGGCTTATTTACTGTGATTTCCATCAGCCGATCGCTCCCTTCATTTCAATGCGGATCAGGTTGTTCATCTCCACGGCGTACTCCAGAGGCAGCTCCTTGGAGACATTCTCAGCAAAACCGCTGACGATCAGCGCCTTGGCCTCCTCTTCAGAGAGTCCTCTGCTCATCAGGTAGAAGACGGCCTCATCTGAGATGCGCCCGATCTTGGCCTCATGGCCGACGTCAGCTTTATTGGTGCGGATGTCCATAGCCGGGATCGTATCTGAGCGGGACTCGGAATCCAGCATCAGCGACTCGCAGGACACGGAGGACTTGCTCCCGTGCGCTTTGCTGCTCACGACCACAGCGCTTCGGAAAGTGCTGATCCCTCCGCTCTTGGAGATCGAGCGGGTATTTACATAACTGCTCGTGTCCGGCGCGTTGTGGACGACTTTGCATCCGGTATCAAGATTTTGGCCCGCACCCGCGAAAGTCACGCCGGTGAATTCGCAGCGCGCCCCTTTGCCGGCCAGCACGCTCATGGGATAGAGGTAGGAGACGTGGGATCCGAAGGAGCCCGAGACCCATTCGATCTTGCCGCCTTTCTCTACTTTGGCGCGCTTAGTGTTGAGGTTGTACATGTTCTTGGACCAGTTCTCGATAGTGGAGTAGCGGAGCGTCGCGTCTTCGCCGACGAACAGTTCCACACAGCCCGCATGGAGATTGGCCACATTGTATTTGGGGGCTGAGCAGCCCTCGATAAAGTGGAGCCTTGCGCCCTTGTCGACGATGATCAGCGTGTGCTCGAACTGGCCTGCGCCGGGCGCGTTGAGGCGGAAATAGGACTGCAGCGGGATCTCGACGTCAGCTCCCGGAGGCACATAGACGAAAGACCCGCCGGACCATACCGCGCCGTGCAGAGCCGCGAATTTGTGGTCCTCGGGCGGCACCAGTTTCATGAAGTGGAACCGGATCATGTCTGCATATTCCCCGCGCAGCGCGCTCTCGAGATCCGTGTAGATGACGCCCTGCTCGGCGACTTCCTTGCGGACGTTGTGATAGACAAGCTCAGAGTCATACTGGGCGCCGACGCCTGCAAGGGACTCCCGCTCGGACTGGGGGATTCCCAGCCGCTCGAAAGTGTTCTTGATATCTTCCGGCACATCATTCCAATCCGTGTGCATTCGCTCGGTGTTGGGACGAACATAGGTGACAATATTGTCCATGTTGAGGCCTTCAATGGAGGGGCCCCAATTGGGCATCTCTGTTTTGGCAAAAATATCCAGGGACCGCAGGCGGAACTCCAGCATCCATTCCGGGTCCTTCTTCTCGCGGGAGATCTGCCGGATGCCTCCCCTTCATAGGCGGCGAAGCCTTCCTTCGTGATCTTGTCGACCAGTTCCGGTCCTCCTTCCGCCACGATCTTTCCGCCCGCAAGGATGTGGACTGCGTCCACTTTGAGGGCGGAGAGGATCGCCGCGTTGTGGGTTATGATCAGGAGAGAGGCGGATTTGTCCGCCTGGAATGCTTCAATTCCCTTGGAAACGGTGCGCACCGCGTCCACATCGAGTCCGGAGTCGGTCTCATCCAGAATAGCCAGAGAGGGCTTGAGCAGCAGAAGCTGCAGGATCTCAGCTTTCTTCTTCTCGCCTCCGGAAAAACCGACGTTGAGGTCGCGCTCCGCGTAGGACGGATCCATGTCCAGCGTCTCAAGCGCTGCCTTCACTTCCTTCCGAAAGCTCCACACACGAATAGGTTTGCCGCTCTTCTGGGCCAAAGCGCTCCGAACGAAATTCTCCAGAGAGATGCCGGGAACTTCAACCGGGTTCTGGAAAGAGAGGAAGAGGCCTTTCTTGGCCCGCTCGCTCACAGAGAGCTCCAGAAGATCTTCACCTTCCCAGAGCGCGCTTCCGCCGGTCACTGTATAAGCGGGATTTCCCATCAAAACGCCTGCCAGCGTCGACTTGCCGGCGCCGTTGGGGCCCATGATCACGTGGGTCTCGCCGCGCCCGATCCTGAGACTTACGTCCTTAAGAATTTCGGCGTCCTCAACGGAAGCCGCCAGATGTTCAACTTTTAAATTATAAGCCTATTTACCCACCAAGTCAATAGGCGAATAAATGCGGGCTGTGGGTGCGGCAGCGGCTTTCGCTTGCTGCTAGCTGTGGCAATCGCGTGGTGCGGCATTCATGTGGCTGTGACAATCGCATGATTGGCGCGTTCAGAGGAAGAAATTAGGTACAGAAGGGAATATTCGAAGAATTAACGTCCATGGAAGAGGTGAAGAATGATGTGTACCAATCGAGCTGCGTATCGGGCGGCGAAGAATTCGGCACAGAAGCCTTATTTGAGCAAACTCTCGTCCCACAAAAGCAAGATTTCCTGGAAGATGTAACAAGATTTCTCGGAAGATGTCAAAGAAAAGTTGAAAACAAGAAATTTCATGGACGCAACTTTATAGAATTGATGCTTCTGTACCGAAAACAGGAAAAGAAAAACTTGAGAAGAAAAGAGCTTATCGATCAGAACTGTCCTATAGGGACGAGAAAATAATAAATAATGGTTTTTGTGCCGAAAGAGATAAACGAGCAAGGCTTTCTTGGCAGTGTAAGGAAAGATCGGTGTGAACCCCAGAGAATATAGGCGTAATATAAAGCGGGGCGTATCGCAGTCGAGAAAGATCAAATCCTGACTCTAAATGCAACAGCCCCGCTTAGTCATTTAAATAGTTTCATGATGTTTATTTTCGCACTCCAAGCTCACAATCAATAATCCGGATGTCCTGAATCGTATCCGGATAGCCGCTCATCGGCTGTATGACGTAGTAAGCGTCCTCGTCCCGACATATGCAGTTCCTGAGTTCAATATTGCGGAAAGTCGGAATGTCTTCAGGATCTGTACTCTGTACAACCGGATGATCCCCGCTGACAGTGTTGAGAACATAATTCATGGTCATGGTGAGGCTTTCCTTCTTGATGCCGATCATGAGGATGTCCTCCAAATAGATATCCTCCACGACACCGCCGCGGCCCATGGCACTCTTAAAGCGGATGCCGACGTCGGAATCAATAAAGGTGCAGTCCTTCACGAGGACATTGCGGACACCGCGGGACATCTCACTTCCGATGACGAATCCGCCGTGGCTCATGCCGACTTTGCAGTCGTGGATGTACACATCTTCGCAGGGTTTTAGAAGCTTTCTTGCTTCGCGGTCCTTGCCGGATTTGAGACAGATCCCGTCGTCCCCGGTCTGGAATTCACTGTGATGGATATGGACATATCTGCAGGATTCAACGTCGATGCCGTCGCCGTTCTGGGCGTAGGCAGGATTAATGATCCTGACGCCGCGCACTGTCAGGTGCTCGCAGAAATAAGGATGTACGTTCCAGGCAGGTGAGTCCTGCAGAGTGACGTCCTCGATCAGAACATTATGGCAGTGGCGAAGGCTCACCATCACCGGCCTGTAGAAGTCGTAGTGAGGAGAGGCGGCTGCCAGTGCTTCTTCAAAGGAATCATAGTCGCCTGGATAGATCTCTCCCGTGATCGCGGTATCGAACATATTCCGGGCAGGGAACCAGATCCCTCCCTCTTTGGATTCGATCACATAGGGAGACTTTCCGAGCAGCTCTTTCCATTGCCGGGCAGTCATCTTGAATTCCTTGACAGGACGCCACAAATGGCCGTTTCCGTTGATGATGCCGTGTCCGGTAATAGCAATATTCTCTGCGTTTTCCGCGTAGATCGGAGACTTCGTGCGGATCCTGGTGATCCCTTCGAAGTCAGTCACGACCAGGGGATATTCCTCCGGATTCTTGTCGAACAATATCACGGCGTTTTCCTGCAGATGGAGCTCCACATTGGAATAGAGCCTGATCGGACCCGTGAGCCAGATCCCGTTCGGAACGATGACTTTGCCGCCTTCTTCTGCAGCGGCCTCTATAGCTTTCCGGAACGCCTCAGTGTTGGAAGTGCGCCCGTCTCCGATGGCGCCGTAAGCTCGCAGATCAAATCTCTTATCGGGAATTGTCGGGATATTTACTGAAAAAGGTTGGAACATAACGATACCTCACTTATGAGCAGCAGATAATAATTACAATACTATTATCGCCCATAGGGCAAAATTTAGCCATCGTTAATATGGGAATGAAAAATGCTATTACAAATATTGTAATCAATATTTTGAAGACATATGATATTTATAAAAGTGACTATAAACACAATGAAAGGAGAACTAATATATGAAGCACTATATCATTGTCAAGTTTACAGAAGGGACAGATGTCAAAGCGCTGGTAGAACCCGTAAGGGCGATCTTCGAGAAGACTCTGGAGATTCCCGGCATCCATACACTGGATCTGCATGTTTCCAATTCGGACATTGCGAACCGTTATGACCTTATGATCGTTTTCGACATGGACAAAGAAGCGCTGCCCGCCTATGCAGCTTCTGAGCCGCACCTGAGATGGAAAAGTGAATATGCGGACAGGATCGCGAAGAAAGCGATCTTCGACTGCGATTAGTAAATCCAAATAACAAAATGAAGTTTTTATTAACTTTTTTTGTTAATGCTTCATAAACATTGGAAATATACAGATGTGTATGGTAGAATTATTACACGTACCGAAGTCCAAACTTATAAAAGGAGGATAAGTGTCATATGCAATACACAAAAGAAGTGGAAGACATGATTTGCGTCGCGAAAGGCCCGAATCATGGTCCTGCTCCGATTCCTGAAGAGGGAAAATGGGTCCAGGCGAAAGAGGTTAAGGACATTTCC
>CACZJD010000088.1 GCA_902781325.1 uncultured Lachnospiraceae bacterium | reverse complement strand
GTTCTGCCGTTGATGGTCATCTCGCCCTTACCGGGGGTCATAAAAACTCTGGCAACAGAGGATTTCCTTCTGCCTGTTCCATAGTAAGTGGTTGCTTTAGCCATTTTTATCTCCTTTCAGTCTCCGATTAGAACTTAAGCTCTTCAGGCTTCTGGGCTGCGTGATTGTGCTCGCCGCCTTCGTAAACGTACAGTTTCTTGTACATCTGCTCGCCGAGTCTTCCCTTAGGAAGCATTCCGCGGACAGCCTTCTCAACAACCCTGACGGGCTTCTTCGCAAGCATTTCGCGAAGTGTTGTGTACTTTGCACTGCCGACGTACTCGGAATGTCTGAAGTAGATCTTCTGATCAAGCTTCTTGCCGGTGACCTTGACTTTGCCGGCGTTGAGAATGATCACATAGTCGCCTGTGTCAAGGAAAGGGGTGAAGATCGGCTTGTTCTTGCCGCAAAGGACCTTCGCGACCTCGGAAGCAAGACGACCAAGGGTCATATCAGTAGCGTCAACTACATACCATTTTCTCTCGATCTTTGCTGCGCTAGGCATATAGGTTTTCATCATATATCCTCCATTATCAGTTAACTGTCACAGATAGTCAAATGTGTGCGATTCGCAGTCGGTGTATGATCCAAAACCGGGGAGTTTGGGCATCAAAAAAGACGCAGTTCATCACCGTCGCACCTGAATATTATAAAATGCAGTTTTGCGCTTGTCAATTTAATTATTATTTTTTTTCATATTTTTGTCAGAATTCCCGTTAAGGATCCGATAGCGCACAAGGGTGAGTCCCTCGGGCGGCGCCGTGGGTCCGGCCTTGCTCCTGTCGCACGCGTTCAGAATGACTTTGATCTGCTCCGGCGCAAGCGCCCCGCGCCCCGCTTCCATAAGCGTTCCCGCGATGATCCGGACCATATTGTACAGAAATCCCGTTCCGCTGACCCGGATCACTATCTCTCTGGGAGATACAGTCCTGCGCGCCGGGCCCGGATCCGTTCCACTGTCATTGTCCATATCAAAGGGAGGTATCATCGCCGCGACTCTCTCAGCGGTCTGCTCCGCCTCACAAGGTCTCTCGATCACCTCGATCTCAGTGATGGTCCTCGTCGTAGTCTGCGCCTGAGTGTGGATGCTGCAGAAACTCTTAAAATCATGCTCTCCGACCAGGTACTGAGCGGCTTCCCTCATCTTTTCCACATCAAAAGGGGTATAGGAATAGTGCGTGTACCTCTTTTTCCTGGGAGAAGGAAACGGCGCGTTGTATATCACATAGTCATAGGTCTTGACTGTGTCGCAGAATCTGGGATGAAAATCCGCGGGCACTTCCCTCGAATTCTGCACACAGATCTGTTCCGGCAGCCGGACATTGAGTGCGTTCGCGAACTTCTCCGGAGGAATGCGGCTCTCCGTGTCAAACACCGCGAGATTACACAGCGCGTGCACCCCGGCGTCTGTCCGGCTCGCTCCGCTGACCTCAGTCTCCACGCCTGTCAGTTCCGTGAGCGCTCTGTTCAGTTCTCTCTCTATGGTCGGGACTCCGCTTTTCTGTGCCTGAAATCCCGAATAACCGGTGCCGTCATAGGCTACCGTGAGAAGTATTCTCTTCATAACTTGTCACCGCGTAAGGCCTCTGACTGGCCTTTTCACGTTCTCTAGAAAAAGATCCTTGTCAAAATACAGATTGCAAAGAACGCCAGAAGCACCATATACGCGACGCGATCTCTTCCATGGTAGACCAGAGGCTTCATTTTGGTGCGTCCTTCGCCGCCGCGATAACACCTTGCTTCCATTGCCATTGCCAGATCGTTGGCCCTTCTGAACGCCGAGATAAAGAGCGGCACCAGAAGCGGCACCATGCTCTTGATCTTCTTGACGATGTTCTTACTCTCGAAATCCGCTCCCCTGGCAATCTGCGCCTTCATGATCTTGTCTGTCTCTTCCATAAGGATCGGTATAAAGCGAAGCGCAATGGACATCATCATGGCGATCTCGTGAACCGGCACATGGATCTTCTTAAGAGGTCTCAGGAGGCTCTCCAGAGCGTCTGTAAGCTGCGTCGGCGTTGTGGTCAGCGTCATGATCGACGACCCCAGGATCAGGAGGCTCAGTCTGACAGCCATCTTAATGGCAAAGGTCAGTCCCTCCCTGGTGATCTTAAAAATTCCCGCGTGCCAGATCACTTCACCGGGCGTCAGGAAAAGATTGAATACCACCGTGATCAGAAGAAGAAAAACGATCGTCTTCATACCTCTGACGATATACCTGAACGGTACATTGGAGAGCATGATCATCACAGCCAGAAACAGGCCCGCCAGCAGGTAACCGGCAAAAGAGTCCACCACAAACAGCGAGATCAGGTAGACAAACGTCCCCACAAGCTTCACTCTGGGATCGAGTCTGTGCAGCAGGGAATCCGTCTGATAATATTGTCCCAGTGTAATTGTATCAAACATGCAGTTCCCTCCGATGCGCCATGATCTCCGCGGCTGCCTCCTCCACAGTCAGGGCGTCGGTACTCACATCGAGCCCTTTCTCTTTGAGCAGTTTCATAATATAGGTGATCTGCGGCGCGGCAAGCCCGAGGCTCTCCAATTCCTGCACATGTCTGAACACCTTAACCGGTTCGTCGTCATACAGGAGTTTTCCGCCTCCCATTACCATGATGCGGTCCACATAGCGCGCAACATCGTCCATGCTGTGGGAGACCAGGATGATCGTCATGTTCAGTTTCTTTTTCATATCCGAGATCATTCCGAGGATCGAGTCCCTGCCTTTGGGGTCGAGACCCGCAGTGGGCTCGTCAAGGATCAGGATCTTCGGCCGCATAGCCAGGACGCCCGCGATCGCCGCGCGCCTCTTCTGTCCTCCGGACAGGTCAAAGGGCGAAGACTTGTAGTACTTCTCCGGCATGTGAACGCTCTCCAGTGCTTCGAGCGCTCTCTTTTTGGCCTCCGCATCGCTCAGTCCCAGATTTCTGGGGCCGAACATTACGTCCGTGAGCACGTCGATCTCAAAAAGCTGATGTTCCGGATACTGAAAAACCAGTCCCACATCCGACCGAAGCTTCTTTTTATCAAATTTTTCTCCGCTGATATCCTCGCCGTTGTAATAAATGTGCCCTGAAGTCGGCTTGAGAAGACCGTTCAGCGTCTGTACGAAAGTGGATTTTCCCGAGCCCGTGTGCCCGATCAGCCCTATAAACTGGTTGTCCACCTGCATAGCAGTTCCTCTCTCATACTCGAAGCAGATATCATCAATTTTGATCCCCATGGGCAGCCTCCTTCTTCGCACAGTCCCCGCCGAGGCCGCTGTTTTGGCTTGTCTGCCCGCCCATCAGAGCGGCTGCCAGCTCCTCTTTGGTCAAAATACTGTCCGGTATCTTCAGTCCCATTCCGCGAAGCTCATGGGCGAGCAGCGTAACCTGCGGTACGTCGAGCTGAAGCTCTTTCATACGCTCCACCTGACTGAAGATCTCCCGGGGCGTTCCCTGCATAGCGACCTTGCCCCGGTCCATAACAATGATCCGGTCCGCGTTTATGGCTTCTTCCATGTAGTGAGTGATCAGAATGACCGTAATGCCCTTCGTGCGGTTCAGCTTCATAGCGGCGCTGATGACTTCTCTTCGTCCGTTGGGATCGAGCATTGCCGTGGGCTCATCGAGAATAATACATTTGGGCTCCATGGCAATGACGCCGGCAATAGAAACCCTCTGCTTCTGTCCGCCTGACAGGCGGTTGGGCGACTTCTTGCGATGTTCCCACATGCCTACAGCCTTCAGGCTTTCCTCCACTCTCTGCCAGATCTCATCTGTGGGGACGCCTATGTTCTCAGGCCCGAATCCTACGTCTTCCTCGACGACCTGCGCTATGATCTGATTGTCCGGATTCTGGAAGACCATTCCCGCCTCTCTGCGGATCTCCCAGAGATTCTTCTCATCCTTGGTATCGAGTCCGTCCACCCATACTGTTCCCTCTGTGGGGAAAAGCAGCGCGTTAAGATGTTTGGCCAATGTTGACTTTCCGGATCCGTTGTGTCCCAGGACCGCTATAAACTGCCCTGCTTTCACATCAAGATCAACGCCGTCTATGGCGCGCTGAGTGCCCGCCGCATTACCTTCGTCGTCTCTCTTTATATAATCATGTATCAGTTCCTGTATTTTGATCATAGGCGTCTGTCCTTCATCCATGCTGCCCATTGCTTACGCAGAAAAGGCCTCCGAGAAACCATTTCCCGGAGGCCGATAAACTCATTATCCGTCAGATAACTTTCAGTAATCATACAAACTCAAGTACGACTTCCATCGCACCGTCGCCGCGTCTCTGACCGATCTTGATGATTCTTGTGTAGCCGCCGTTACGGTTCGCATACTTGGGGCCGTACTCGCTGAACAGCTTCTCAACAAGATCTACGTTCTTGGAGTTCTTTCTGCGGGCCTTGCCGTCAGCCGGAACTTCAACAACAGGGTACAGATAGCGCATCAGCTGTCTTCTTGCATGCAGACGAGCAGGGGAATCCTTCTTCACCTTCTTCTCTACAGTATCAAAAACAGTGACTCTCTTGCCATCGACGACTTCCTTGACGCGCTTGCCGTCCTTGTCCTTGCGGGCGACCTTAGCCTGAACGGTAACTTCTTCGTAGTCATCTTTGTGCTTTGCAGCCAGAGTGATCATGGGCTCCACGATCTTCTGAACTTCCTTAGCTCTCGCCTCAGTTGTAACGATCCTTCCCTTGTAGATCAGAGCCGTTACCTGGTTGCGGAGCAGAGCCTTTCTGAGTTTGGTCTTCTTACCGAGTTTTCTGTACATTGCCATTTTATTTTCCTCCTTTATGACAGCGCCGAAGGAAGCACTCTTTGGACTTTACCTTCCTTCGGTTCGCGGTTTTCCCGCTGCCGTCGACCGCCTCGCACTCTTCGGCTTTACCTCGGCGGGATCTTTAGTGATAGCAGTTACTGGACAACTTCCTCGCTGTTATTGAGGGAAAGTCCCAGTTCCTTGAGTTTCTCAAGAACTTCCTCAAGAGACTTGCGGCCCAGGTTGCGGACCTTCATCATCTCATCGGGAGTCTTGTTGCAGAGTTCCTCAACTGTGTTGATGCCTGCTCTCTTGAGGCAGTTGTAGGAACGGACGGAAAGCTCCAGCTCATCGATGCTCATCTCGAGAACTTTCTCTTTCTGGTCATATTCCTTCTCAACCATGATCTCTGCGGTCTTGGCGTTTTCGGACAGGTCGATGAACACGCTCAGGTGCTCGCTCAGAACCTTAGCTGCAAGGCTTACTGCCTCGTCAGGGCCGATCGTGCCGTTTGTGGTAACATCCAGTGTAAGCTTATCGTAGTCAGTCTGCTGTCCGACACGCGTATTCTCAACTGTGACGTTGACTCTCTCTACAGGTGTGTAGATAGAATCTACAGGGATAACACCGATCTTAGTATCAGGTGTCTTGTTCTTGTCAGAGCTGATGTAGCCTCTGCCCTTTGTGATCGTAAGCTCGATGAACAGTTTAGTGTCCTTTCCGCTGAGTGTAGCGATCACAAGGTCCGGATTCATGATCTGAACGTCCTGGTCAACCTGAATATCAGAAGCGCGGACAACGCCCTCGCCCTCATACTCGATATAAGCATTCTTGGGCTCGTTCGTCTCGCTGCTGTTCTTGATAGCAAGACCTTTGATATTCATGATGATCTCAGTAACATCTTCCTTGACTCCGGGAATAGCTCCGAACTCATGCTGTACTCCGTCAATCTTGACCTGGCTTACAGCTGCACCGGGAAGAGAAGAAAGCATGATCCTTCTGAGGGAATTTCCAAGAGTGATGCCATAGCCTCTCTCAAGGGGTTCCACTACAAATCTGCCATACTTCTTATCATCGGAGATCTCCACGACCTCGATGCTCGGTCTCTCAAAATCAAACACGCGAATACCTCCTTTGCGCGGCTCATCGTCAACATATAAGCGTAATAAACCTGCCTGCGCGTCGCCGCGCAGTGCAGGTATTTATCGTATTACTTGGAATACAACTCGACGATAAGCATCTCATCAACAGGGACATCGATCTGCTCCCTGCGGGGAAGTGCGCTTACGGTGCCCTTGAGGGCTTCCTTGTCGACGACTACCCACTCGGGTGTCAGTCTTCCGGCCGTTACTTCCATGATATCCTTGAAGCGCTGGATAGACTTGGAGCTTTCCTTAACCTCTACAACATCACCGGCTTTAACGCGGTAAGAAGGAAGGTTGATGCATTTGCCGTTGACGAAAATGTGCTTGTGGCCGACAACCTGTCTTGCCTCACGTCTGGTTCTTGCAAAACCCATACGGAAGACTACGTTGTCAAGGCGGCTCTCAAGCATGGTCATGAGGTTCTCACCGGTCATGCCCTTCATTCTGTCAGCCTTTTCATAATAATTTCTGAAAGGCTTCTCAAGAACGCCATAGATGAATTTAGCTTTCTGCTTCTCGCGAAGCTGAAGGCCGTACTCACTCATCTTGCGGCTTCTGCGGATCAGAGTTCTCTTGGACTTCTTGTCATAGCCAAGGAAAGTGGGATCCAGATCGAGGGATCTGCATCTTTTCAGTACTGGTGTCTTATCTACTGCCATGATGGCTCCTTTCTGTCACGGTCTCTGCCGTGATTGTTGTTTACAACACGTTTTCGCGTGCCTTCTTCCAAGTATTTAATGTTTCTATTATGCTAAGCGGCATTTGCTGCCTTGCTGTCAATAATAACCCTGAAGGTTTGCGAAGCAAACCTTCTAAAGTTAATTCTGAGGATCGTATGCGATCCGAAGAATTTACTTTTTCAGACTCTACGTCTCTTAGGCGGACGGCATCCGTTGTGAGGAACGGGAGTTACATCGGTGATGGAGATGATCTCCAGACCATTAGCGTTGAGTGCGCGGATCGCTGCTTCTCTTCCTGAACCCGGTCCCTTAACAAATACATCGACTGCCTTCAGTCCATGAATCTGCGCAGCCTTGGTAGCTGTCTCTGCTGCCATCTGTGCTGCATAGGGAGTAGATTTCCTTGAACCTTTGAATCCAAGACCGCCTGCACTTGCCCAGCTCAGTGCGTTGCCCTGAGCGTCTGTCAGAGTAACGATTGTGTTGTTAAAAGAAGACTGGATGTGCGCCTGTCCGCGTTCAACGTTTTTCTTGACACGTCTTGCAGCTTTTCTTCTAGCTGCAGCATTCTGCTTTGCCATAAAACTAACCTACTTTCTTTCCCTTTATTAGTGAATATTATTTCTTCTTGTTTGCGATGGTCTTCTTGGGACCCTTTCTGGTTCTGGCGTTGTTCTTGGTGTGCTGACCGCGAACAGGGAGACCTCTTCTGTGACGGATGCCTCTGTAGCAGCCGATCTCGGTGAGGCGCTTGATGTTCATAGCGATCTCACGGCGAAGGTCACCTTCAACCATATACTCCTCAGCAATAACTTCGCTGAGTTTCTGTACTTCTTCATTAGTCAGATCTCTGCAGCGGGTGTCGGGGTTGACGCCTGCTTTCTCGACGATCTTTGTTGCACTTGTACGGCCGATTCCATAAATGCTTGTCAGGCCGATCTCGACGCGCTTATCTCTGGGTAAATCTACACCTGCGATACGAGCCATTTTGTAATTCCTCCATAATAAATACTTAATTCGTTACTGATTGACTGGGGCTCATTAAAGCCCAACCGGTACTTGCCCGGTCTTTCCGCTGCGATTCCGTCACAGCCCGCGTGCTGTCAAATGCACACGGTTTCCAGATTCAGCAGGGTATCAAAGAGTAATTCGCGGCTGTTTAAGCCGGCAAATGGCTCTTTAACCCTGTCTCTGTTTGTGCTTCGGATTCTCGCAGATGATCCTGATAATACCCTTGCGCTTAATGACTTTGCACTTTTCGCAAATAGGCTTTACAGAAGCTCTTACTTTCATAGTCTTCTCCTTTCATCATTCTCTGCAATTTCCCTGCACGCACAAGCGGGTCTTCATGCACGCACAAATAAGAATTCGTGTTACGAATTCTTTACAGCCTTTGCATTATATCACACGGCTATGCCGATAGCAAATGTTTTCTGCAATCTCTCCGGATGTTTTTTTATTTGTCTCTCCAGATGATTCTGCCCTTTGTCAGGTCATAGGTGGACATCTCCAGGGTTACTTTGTCCCCCGGCAGGATTCTGATGAAATTCTGTCTGAGCTTGCCGCTGATATGAGCGAGAATAATTGCTCCATTCTCAAGTTTGACGCGGAAAAGCGTATTGGGGAGTTTTTCAATTACCACACCCTCGAGTTCAATGACATCTGCTTTTGACACTTTTAATCCTCCAAAATATTTACAATTGCCGCAAAGACATCTTTCATGTCCTGTGTCCCGTCGACTTCTCTGAGAACTCCCTGGGTCTTGTAGAAGTCGATCAGCGGCTGTGTAGCTTCGTGGTATACATTCAGTCTGTTCAAAACAGTCTCGGGCTTGTCGTCTTTTCTAAGGACCAGCTCGGTGCCGCATGCATCACAGATCCCTTCCTTCTTCGGAGGAATGTACTGAATGTGATAGGTGGCGCCGCAGTTCGGGCAGGATCTTCTGCCGCTCATGCGATTGACAATGTTTTCATCCGGTACTTCGACATCGATAGCGTGATCGATCTTTGTGCCGTTTTTTTCAAGCTGCGCGGTGAACACTTCCGCCTGAGGGATAGTTCTGGGGAAACCGTCGAGGATATACCCCTTCTCGCAGTCAGGCTGCGCGACTCTGTCGATCACCAGGTCGACAGTCAGCTCATCGGGCACAAGGTTGCCTGCATCCATATATGCTTTTGCTTTTTTGCCCAGTTCTGTGCCGTTCTTAATGTTGGCACGGAAGATATCTCCGGTCGAGATATGCGGGATCCCATACTTCTCCGCGATCATCTCAGCCTGCGTTCCTTTACCCGCTCCGGGTGCTCCCAGCATAACGATCTTCATTGTAACCTCCGTTTCTGAGCCTTGGCTCTGAAGCTTGACATTAAATCAATGTTTTGTCATTGTTGCGCACCAAACCGGAGGCGGCGAAACCCCACATTCCACCGTCTCCGGACTATTTACATAAATCAATCGTTCAGGAATCCCTTATAATTTCTTACCATCATCATGGACTCAACCTGCTTGATCGTCTCGAGTACAACACTGACCACGATGATCAGGCTCGTTCCTCCGAAAGATACGGAAGCGTTGAACACGCCTCTGAAGAAGAACGGAAGAATACCGACGATCGTAAGACCGATCGCGCCGATAAAAATAATGTAGTTGAGGATCCTGTTCAGATAATCGCTCGTAGGCTTGCCGGGACGGATACCCGGGATGAAACCTCCGCGCTTTTTCAGATTATCTGCAATCTCCAGCGGATTGAAAGTGATCGATGTATAGAAGTATGCGAAGAAGATCAGCAAAGCAATATACACGAGCATTCCCAATGTGTATTTGATCTGTCCGGGATTGCACCAGTAGGACGAGGAAAGATAGCGGAGAACTTCCGACCAGATTCCTGTTCCTTTGTAGCCGGCCAGTGTGGAGATGATCACAGGGAACTCCATAAGGGAGGACGCGAAGATGATGGGCATAACGCCTGCCGTATTCACCTTGAGCGGAATTACGGAATTGGCGCCGCCGACAAGTCTCCGTCCCTGAATCTTCTGGGCATACTGTACCGGGATCCTTCTCTCTGCGTCGTTGAGGAAGATTACCATTACTACCATGAGCACGATGATCGCAATGATGATCACTGCAGCAACCGCGCCGATGGCAATGGTCTTGCCAAATACGAACTGGGAGAAAAGTGATGCGATGTCCTGAGGCATTCTGGAAATGATATTGATCGCAAGTACGATTGAAATACCGTTTCCGACACCCTTTTCGGTGATCTGTTCACCGACCCACATGAGGAACGCACTGCCTGCCGTCAGGGTGCAGATCACCATGATGATACTCAAGGCATTGTATTCTTCAAGCAGACCCTGTCTTCCGAATCCGATCGCCATTGCTGCCGATTCCATAAGGGCAAGGGCAACCGTGACATAACGAGTAATGGATACAAGGAGCTTTCTTCCCTCTTCTCCTTCTTTCTGCATTTCCTCAAGTTTGGGAATTGCAATTGTAAGAAGCTGGATGATGATGGAAGAAGTAATATAGGGTGTAATGTTCAGTGCCAGTATGGACATGTTTAAGAAAGAACCGCCTGTGAACGCGTCCACAAAGCTGAACGTATCACCGGTCTGCGCCGCAAACCAGTTACTGAAATACGTTCTGTCGATACCGGGAGCAGGAAGCTGTGAACCGATACGGATCACAACCATCATTGCCAAAGTATAGAGCAGCTTCTGGCGGATCTCTTTCATTCTAAAAGCATTTTTTACAGACTCTAACATAAACACAGACCTCTTTTGTAAAACGGGTTGTGCCGTCTTCCCCTCCGTTTATATACAGTGGAAAAGACGGCGAGTTTTCCGTATTTATTCAGCGACTTCAGCTGTACCGCCTGCGGCTTCGATCTTAGCCTTGGCAGAGGCACTGTATGCGTCAACCTTAACGTTGAGCTTCTTGGAAAGATCTCCGCATCCGATGATCTTTACGCCATCTCTGGATTCTTTGATGATTCCGATCTCTTTAAGTGCCTGTACATCAACAGTTGCGCCTTCTTCGAACTTCTCAAGTCTTGTGATGTCGATCGCAACGATGTCTTTGCTGTTGTAGCATTTGAAGCCTCTCTTGGGAAGTCTTCTGTACAGAGGCATCTGGCCGCCTTCGAATCCCGGTCTGGGAGCGCCGGAGCGAGCCTTCTGTCCCTTGTGTCCGTAACCTGCGGTCTTTCCGTTTCCGGAAGCGTGGCCGCGGCCTTTTCTGTATTTGTTCTGCTTGGAACCGTCAGCAGGTCTTAAATTTGATAATTCCATTTTGTACCTCCCTTAGTCCAGTTCTTCCACCTTGACCATGTGGCTGATCTGGCGGATCTGACCTCTGGTCGCGGCGTTGTCAGGCAGAATCACGAAGCTGTTAAGTTTCTTAAAGCCCATGGATTCCACGATTTTTCTATTCTTCGGAACTGCACCGATGGTAGACTTGATCAGAGTGATCTTAAGCTTTTTCGGCTCAGCCTTTGTCTCTTTTACATCTGTAGGC
>CACZJD010000087.1 GCA_902781325.1 uncultured Lachnospiraceae bacterium | reverse complement strand
AAGATGCTGGTTTATCGCGCAGCTAACGCTGTTGACGAAGGCAAGCCTTACACACAGCTCGCAGCTGAGGCTAAGCTCGTTGCTGCAGCTAACGCTTCCGACGTTACACGCAGATGCCTGCAGCTGTTCGGCGGCTACGGCTACACACGTGAGTATCCCATCGAGCGCATGATGAGAGATGCCAAGATCACCGAGATCTATGAAGGAACCAGTGAAGTTCAGATGATGGTCATCGGCGGCGCGATGCTTCGCTGATCGGATGTGATCTGAATAATTCGTAAATGACTGAGATTTGACCAGTCACAGTCAGCCCGGCGGATCTTTTCCGCCGGGCTGTTTTTCTTTTTTGTCTATCCGGGAAGGAGAACAGCGCCGGTATGAATCGCGAGCGGCTTGAGATCGGGTGGTATGCAGTGCGGCCCTTTCTGTTCTATATGGTCCTCTTTATTACTGTCAGGGCGATCCTGTACAGACTGCTGGAATCAGCGCTTCTTACTGCGTCCGCTGATATGATGATTTACTATGAAGTGTGGAGCGATCTCGCGGATATTCTGATCATTGGGATCTCAAGCGCGGCCGCAGCCATTCCTATCCTTAAAGAGGGCAGAAGAGAGATCCTGCTCGCCGGGAGAAGGAGTTCCCGCGCCTGGCTTGAAAAGAGAAAAGATAAAGGCACACTTACAGGACTGCTCCCTTTCGGAACGATCTGTTTATGCGCATTCTGTAATCTTTTACTTGGAAGATGGTCACAGGATGCTTCTATCAGCCTTAGTCCCTACGCTGTTCCTCTCGGAGCCGCGGTTTACGGGATCCTTACGCCTTTCATCGAGGAACTGGTATTCAGGGGAATCGTATGGCACAGGCTCCGGAGAGGTTTTACGCCTCTGGGATCGGCTTTGCTCTCATCGTTTTTATTTGCCGCGGCCCATGAGAACATACCCCAGGCCATATACGGATTCATTATGGGGATGGTTTTTGCCCTCAGTTATGAACTTACCCTGCGGTTTGAAATCCCTTTTCTGCTTCACAGTACCTGTAATCTCTGTGTTCTGGCGGCCTCCTCGGCAGGATGGGGCAGGGTCCTTTCAAGTCCGGCGTGGCTCTTGTTTTTTGCAGTCGGCAGCCTGACTGCTTTCGGATATTGGGGATTCAGACTAAGGGAAACAAAATTCAAACTATAACTTGCATGTCCATTACTGTCGTGATATAATTTGAGAGCTGTCCTGGATTTAATCATACAGAGCACCGTTACTCCGGTGGCTTTCGGGCCCGGGTGCTCAGGTAAGGAGGAAAATCATGAAAGCTTCTATTCAGCCCAAGTATTATCAGGCAACTGTGACATGCAACTGCGGCAACACATTCGTTACCGGTTCCACAAAGCCTGAGATCCACGTCGAAGTCTGCTCCAAGTGCCATTCTTTCTACACAGGCACACAGAAGACTGCCGCTGCCAAGGGACGTATTGATAAGTTCAATAAGAAGTACGGCTACAACAACTAAGACAATTGCAGTGACTGAGAAAGACAAGGCGGAGTATACTCTGCCTTGTTTTTTGATATACAGACGTATACTGTATGTTTTGACAGTATACAGCCGCAAGGAGGAAGAATTTGAGCAAAGAAAAGTCAGGTGAACAGTGCTACAGCGGGATCGGCGGTCAGGCGGTCCTCGAAGGCGTCATGATGAAGAACGGAAGCGATTACGCTGTGGCTGTCAGAAAAGAGGACGGAGAGATCGTTATCAAAAAAGAGAAATACGACGGGATCCTGTCTGGAACACCCGTAAGAAAGATTCCGATCATACGCGGTTTTTTTGTCCTGATCGATTCGCTGGTACTGGGTCTGCGAGTTACGGATTATTCCGCATCCATGTATGATCCTGAAGACGGAACAGATCCGGACTCCCCCAAAGAGAAGCTGATCACATCCCTGATCTTTGCGGGATCCCTGATCATTGCCGTAGGTCTCTTTATCCTTCTTCCTTATGCGGCAGCATCTTTTTTCGCCGGTCTGATCGGTAATTCAGGACTTCTTGTTGTGATAGAAGGCTTCTTCAGGATCCTGATCTTTGTGATCTACATCTATGCGATCACAGCCATGAAGGACATACGGCGGCTTTATCAGTACCACGGCGCCGAGCACAAATGCATCAACTGCTTAGAGAGCGGGCTCCCTCTCACTGTGGAGAACGCGAGAAAGAGCACGAGGCTGCATAAGCGATGCGGCAGCAGTTTTACTATGTTCGTCATGCTTGTAAGTATCATTCTCTTTTTCTTTATCAGAACAGACAGCCACCTGATGCGTGTTTTACTGCGGATTCTTCTGATCCCAGTGATCTCCGGTGTGTCCTATGAGATCATCCGCCTCGCCGGGACCGTCAATAATCCTCTGATTCAGTTGATCTCCAAACCTGGGCTGTGGATGCAGCTCATGACAACAAAGGAACCGGATGACGATATGATCCGCGTAGGGATCGCTTCCGTAGAAGCAGTGTTCGACTGGAAGAACTACCTTGTACAGGAATTCGGCTATACTCCGGAGAGCCTGCAATCCTGAGCGAAGGAGGAGATTCTTGCATAAAGAGACAGAAAAAGGAAATCTCACATACAGGGACTTATACAGGGAGGGCACTTCGGCATTGGCTTTAGTCCTTGATGAAGGCAGGGAGGCGCAGCTTGACGCGCGTCTTATTCTTGAACATGTCTGCGGAACATCACTTCAAACACTCATTCTTGAGGGAGAAAGGCTTGTGTCAGGGAGTGAAGCAGATCTTTACAGAGAACTTTTAAAACGCAGATGCTCCCGTGAACCTCTGGCATATATTCTCGGAAAATGGGATTTTATGGGGTTGGAATTCGGAGTCTGCAGCGACGTGCTGATCCCGGAGCAGGATACGGAGAATCTTGTAGAGGAAGTGATGAAGGAAATCTGCGATGGGGACAAGATCCTGGATCTTTGCACCGGAAGCGGCTGTATTCTCTTAAGTCTCCTTCACTATTCCAACGGATCCACAGGCATTGGAACAGACCTTTCTGAGAGAGCGATCGCTGTGGCGCAGGAGAATGCTGTAAAACTCGGCCTTTCAGAGCGAAGCGAGTGGCGGACCGGAGATCTGTTCGAAGCAGTGAGGCCGGAAGAGAGATTTGACATTATCGTCTCCAATCCCCCCTATATCAAGCGTAGAACGATCCCGGAACTGGCACCCGAGGTCCGGATCCACGAACCCAGGATGGCGCTGGACGGCGGAGATGACGGGATGGATTTCTACAAAAGGATCATTCCGGGGGCGCCGGATCACTTGCTGACAGGCGGGATGCTCTTTCTGGAGATCGGATATGACCAGGCGGAGCAGGTAAGCGCGCTCATGAAGGACGCCGGATATTACGAAGTGAGGACCATTAAGGACTATGGTGGAAACGACCGCATTGTATGCGGGATCAAAAGTATACACCAGGAATAAGACGGAGAATACGATGTTTGACAAACTTGACAGCGTAATGCTGCGATTCGAAGATATTCAGAGAGAACTTGCAAGCCCTGATATTGCCTCCAATCAATCCAGATTCAGAAAACTAATGAAGGAACAGAGCGAACTCACACCCCTTGTGGAAGCATATGGGGAGTATCGTGACTGCCGCAGAGCGGCTGAAGATTCTCTTACTATGCTTGAGGAAGAGACAGATGAGGAAATGAGAGAACTGGCCAAAGAGGAACTTGCCGAAGCTCGCAGCAGGATCGCCGAGCTGGAGGAAGAGATCAAAATATTGCTGCTCCCCAAGGATCCCAATGATGATAAAAACGTCATTGTGGAGATCCGGGCCGGTGCCGGCGGCGATGAAGCGGCTCTGTTCGCCGCAGAAATCTACAGGATGTATGTCCACTACGCTGAAGGGCGGGGCTGGAGATCAGAGCTTCTCGAATATGAGGAGATTGGGATCGGAGGAATGAAATCCGTTAGTTTCATGATAAAAGGCCAGGGAGCCTATTCCCGAATGAAATATGAGAGCGGTGTCCACCGGGTGCAGCGGGTTCCCGCTACAGAATCCGGCGGAAGGATCCACACCTCTACGATCACGGTCGCTGTAATGCCTGAGGCGGATGAGGATATTGTCATTGATATTCCCGATAAAGACGTAAGGATCGATGTAATGCGGGCTTCCGGCAACGGCGGGCAGTGCGTCAACACCACTGATTCGGCGGTAAGACTGACCCACTATCCCACCGGGATCGTCATCTACAGTCAGACTGAGAAATCCCAGCTGCAGAACAAAGCCAAAGCCTGGGCGCTTCTTCGTTCCAAACTCTATGACCTTGAGATGCAGAAGAGACATGATGAAGAAGCTGACCTGCGCAGAAGCCAGATCGGCACCGGAGACCGCTCTGAAAAGATCAGGACTTACAACTTCCCTCAGGGACGGGTAACGGACCACAGGATCAAACTCACACTCTATAAGATCGACGCTGTTATGAATGGAGATCTCGACGAGATCATCGACAGCCTGATCGCTGCTGACCAGGCCGCCAAACTCCTGAAAATGAACGAAGCAGTATAGGAAAAATCAAGATAACTTCCCTTCATATCTGATGGATGAAGGGAAGTTATCTTGTTATAATGAAGTTGTAAGGCAGTTCATCCGGAACTGTCATGATAAATTTCTACTAAGCATAAGGGGTGCAGGAAATGGCAGTGCATTTATTCGGGGCGATCGACGTGGGCAGTTATGTCTATGAAATGAAGATCTTTGAACTGTCAAAAAAGAACGGGATCAGGCAGATCGACAATATCAGACATATGGTGGATATAGGTACGGACACTTATCATACAGGGAAAGTGTCAAGAGCTCACCTCGCCGAGCTCAAGAGGATACTCTCCGAATCCGGCGCGATCATGAAGAATTACGGCGTTGAATCATACAGGGCCTGCGGAACCAGCGCCTTTCGCGAAATGAAGAATTCAAACATGATCCTGGCCCAGATCGAACAGGAGACAGGGATCCATATCGATATTCTTGAGAATACGGAACAGCGTTTCATGGATTATAAATCCGTAGCTTCCAAGGGAGAAGTATTCAACCATTTTCTCGAACAGTCCACCGCGATCGTGGATATCGGCGGCGGGAGCATTCAGATCTCCCTGTTTGAAAAGGACAAACTCAGCGCGACGCAGAACCTTCGTCTGGGCGTCCTTCGTCTGCGCGAACAGCTTGACCGGATAGGTGCCAGGTCAGTACAGAATGAATCGCTGATCGAAGAACTCGTCAATACACAGTTGAATGTATTTAAGAAACTCTATCTCAAAGACCGCGATATCAAGCAGATCGTTGTCATTGACGATTATCTCTCCGATGCCTCACGAAACGGAAAGAACTTCACCGGCGCGGGCCGCATGATCCCGGGTGCAAGAGGGCAGGCGGAATTTTTTGACACAGCTGCCCTGAGCGCCTTTATTGACGGGCTTAGGGATTACAACGCATTCGATCTCTCAGCGAGGCTGGGCATCTCGGACGAAAAGATCCCGCTTCTCAAAATCAGTTCCATCCTGGTCAGGTGCATCGCCAAGACCATGAAAGCGGATATCATCTGGACTCCCGATGTGACACTATGTGACGGCATGGTTTATGACTATGCAGTGGCAAGGAGATACATAAAACCCGTGCATGACTTCGAGCAGGATATCATTACCTGCGCGATGGAAACTTCCAAGAGGTACAAGGGAAGCGAGGAAAGGTCAAAAACGCTGGAGCTCATTGCGATGCAGATCTTCGACAGCATGAAGCGGATCCACGGTCTGAAGGAACGGGAGAGGCTTCTTCTGAGGCTCTGCGCTATCCTTCACGATTGCGGCAAATACATCAGCATGCAGAATCTCTCGGAGTGCTCCTACAATATCATCATGTCCACGGAGATCATCGGACTGACAGGGCGGGAGAGGGAGATCGTCGCCAATGTCGTCAGATACAATCACAGCAGATTTGTCTATTATGAGGAGCGCGGCTTAGAAACGGGACTCACGAAGAAGGACTATATGGTCGTCACAAAGCTGACCGCGATCCTGCGTCTCGCAAACGGCCTCGACAGATCTCATAAAAAGAAATTTACAGACGTGAGGATCCGGCTGAGGGAAGGACAACTGCAGATCATTGTCAGCACAAAAAAGGATATAACGCTTGAAAAAGGACTGTTTGACAATCGTGCGAACTTCTTTGAAGAAGTTTTCAGCGTCAGGCCTGTGATAAGACAGCGCGAATTCTAAACGCAGGGGGATTTAACTATGGCATCAGAAATAATCGACTTCAGGAATCCGCAGTATTACATAAACAGAGAACTCAGCTGGATCGAATTTGACAGACGCTGCCTCAGCGAGGCGCGCAACAAAGAAAACCCGCTTTTGGAAAGGCTCAAATTTTTAAGTATCACGGCCTCCAATCTGGACGAATTCTTCATGGTAAGAGTCGCTTCACTTCAGGATATGGTACAGGCGGGATACAAAAAGAGAGATATAGCGGGAATGACCGCTTCCGAGCAGCTTGCCGCTGTGCTCGAGGCGACGCACACATTTATGCAGCAGCAGTACTGGACATTGAACAGGCAGCTGATTCCTGCTCTTGAAGAGCAGAAGCTCAGTATCGTGCGTGACCTGGAGACTCTTAACAAAACAGAAATGCGTTTTATTGAGGATTATTTCACTGCCAATGTATTTCCTGTGCTTACCCCTATGGCAGTGGACAGTTCAAGGCCTTTTCCTCTGATCCGCAATAAGAGCCTCAATATCGGCGCTCTTCTCGCAAGAAAAGAGACTGCCGCTCCCGGCATTTTGGGAAGCGGAAAAAAATCTAAGAAGACCGGAAAGCCGGGCAAAGAGAAATATGAGTTCGCCACCGTGCAGGTGCCCGGAGTTCTACCCAGGATCCTGATGCTTCCCAGAAAAGAAGGCGATCCCGGAAGACTTGTGCTGCTCGAGGATATCATCCGCAGATTCCTGCCGAGTCTCTTTGTAAACTATGAGGTCAAGTGTTCGAGTCCTTACAGGATCATGAGGAGCGCCGATCTTGATATTGCCGAAGACGAGGCCGAG
This sequence comes from uncultured Lachnospiraceae bacterium, assembly GCA_902781325.1. Classification (GTDB taxonomy): domain Bacteria; phylum Bacillota; class Clostridia; order Lachnospirales; family Lachnospiraceae; genus CAG-791. The sequence continues at coordinate 8,548 of CACZJD010000087.1, read as the reverse complement.
GACCTTCTCAAGGAAATCCAGAAGCAGCTCAAAAAGCGTCAGAGGGGCGACGCGATCAGGCTTGAAGTAGAAAAGGGGATCGACAAACAGCTCCTTGAACTCTTAATGAAAGAACTCTCCCTGAGCATGGATTTTGTATATGAGATTGATGGGCCGCTTGACCTCACATACTTGATGAAAGCATATGGGATCGATGGTTACGACGAACTTAGAGAGCACGGTTACGCGAAACCTCAGATCGTGCCTGAATTCCCTTCCGGATGCGATATTTTCGAACAGATCAGAAAAGGGGATGTATTCATGCATCATCCCTATCAGACTTTTGACCCTGTGGTGAAGTTCGTCGCATCTGCTGCGGTAGATCCGGATGTACTTGCGATCAAACAGACCCTTTACCGCGTCAGCGGAAATTCTCCCATTGTCGCGGCGCTTGCCAGAGCAGCAGAAAACGGCAAGCAGGTCACGGTACTTGTAGAACTCAAGGCGAGATTTGACGAAGAGAACAATATCGAGTGGGCAAAACAACTCGAAAAAGCAGGATGTCATGTCATCTACGGACTGCAGAATCTTAAGACTCACAGCAAGATCACACTGGTAGTCAGAAGAGAGGAGGACGGCATCCGCAGGTATGTTCACCTCGGAACAGGCAACTACAATGATTCCACCGCGAAACTCTATACGGATGTTGGCCTGATGACCTGCAGCGATCCCGTCGGAGAGGATGCCACCGCAGTATTTAACATGCTGTCCGGTTACTCAGAGCCGAGATTCTGGAACAAGCTGAGCCTGGCTCCGCTATGGCTCAAGGACAGATTCATCAACCTGATCGGACGCGAGCAGCGGCACGCGGAGAACGGTGAGACTGCACACATCATCGCCAAGATGAACTCCCTGTGTGATCCCGACATCATGGAGGCACTTTACAGAGCAAGCGCGGCAGGAGTGGAGATCGAACTGATCGTGAGAGGCATCTGCTGCATCAGGCCCGGCATTCCCGGGGTCAGCGAAAATATCTCTGTCCGCTCGATCGTAGGCAATTTCCTGGAACACAGCAGGATCTACTATTTTGAAAACGGAGGATCCCCCGAGATCTACGCGGCGAGCGCGGACTGGATGCCCAGAAATCTTGACCGCCGTGTCGAGATCATGTTCCCGCTCGAGGACAGCCGGATCCGTGAAAAGGCACTCCATATTCTGAAACTGGAACTGGAAGATACTGTTAAGGCTCATATCCTTAGAAGCGACGGCACCTATGACCGGGTGGACCGAAGGGGGAAAGAGCTGATCAATTCTCAGCTGCGGTTCTGCGAAGAGGCAGTGAAGGAAGCGGATTCTTTAAAGAGCGGACGGGATAACCGCACGTTCATTCCGAAGGAACCTCTGAACACACAAGCGAATTATTAACATTTATCACTCTTTATGGTATTCTGAATATATATGGGCACCAATCCAATCAGGACGCCGCAGGGAACAGGAGGGCGCAGTTATGGCACAGGTATCCGAGATCAAAAAGACACCCGGCAACCGCATGACAGGTTACGAGTATGAAAAAGGCGCGAAGTTTGTCGCGTATGTCTCTTCCTACACAAGAGGAAAGGGAGAGAAGTATGGAATCAGGATCTATGATGTTGATATGGAGAATGGCTATCTGATTGAGAAACAGCAGATCGAGATTTCCAACTCTTCTTATGTTACGATCTCTCATAACAGAAAATACCTGTATTCCATTACCGATTTCGGAATTGAGGCATACAGGATCATAAAGGGAGGTGACCTTGAACAGATCAACCTCGCTTCGATCAATGGAATGAGAGGCTCTTACCTCTCTACGGATTATGAAGATGAGTTCCTGTTCGTTTCCGGCTATCACGACGGCAAGATCACTGTGCTCAGGCTCAATGAAGATGGATCTGTCGGGGATATCTGTGACGAGCTCTTTCTGAAGGGGCTCGGCAGTATTGCGGAGCGTAATTTCCGTCCCCATGTGCAGTGCGTGAAGAGGAATGGATCACGTCAATGTGTATACCCTCAACAGAAAGAACGGACACATCAAACAGTGCGCGATCCTTCATTCCGAACTCGAATCGGCTCCCAGGCATCTTAAGTTCTCCAAGGACGGCCATTTCCTCTACGTTGTCCATGAGCTCAAGAACATCATCGATGTGTATTTTTATCACGAAGTAGACGGCGCTCCCGATTTTGAAAAGATCCAGACGGTCTCTACTCTCAACAATTATCACGCCACAGGTTCGGCTGCCAGTGCTCTGAATTTCTCATCAGACTTCAAGTATCTGGTCACCTGCCGATCAGCGGCGAGTATCCCAAGGATGCTGCGCTGTTCCCTGACAACAGGCACCTTGTATCCCTTAACCATGAGTCCAATACGATGACCTTCTTTAGTGTGGATCTGGATAAGGGGCTGCTTGTGATGCACGGCAAGGAGATCAAGGTAGACAAGCCCAACTGCATCATCTTCCACAAGCTTCAGGATGATCAGATTGATTGATCAATTGAGGCTATTATTCTTAAAAGGAGAGCTGATCAATGGCTTCAGGCTCTGAATTCGGTTCAATACTGCGCCTCACAACATGGGGCGAATCTCACGGCGCCGGTATCGGCGCCGTTCTGGATGGATTTCCTGCAGGAATGGATCTGTCCGCAGAAGATATACAGAAATATCTCGACAGAAGAAAACCCGGACAATCGGAGATCTCAACTCCCCGAAGCGAAGCGGACAGAGTTGAGATCTGGTCCGGCGTTTTTGATGGAAAGACCACGGGAACGCCCATTTCGCTTCTGATCCGCAATACTTCCCAGAGATCCCGGGATTACGGAAATCTGAAAGACTGTTTCAGGCCCGGCCACGCGGATTATACTTATTACAGCAAATACGGCTTCCGCGATTATCGCGGAGGAGGGCGTTCAAGTGCCCGAGAGACGGCGGGCCGTGTTGCAGCCGGCGCTATAGCCGCCAAATTTCTCCGTGAACTAGGCGTGGAGATCTGCGCGTTCACTAAAGCGATCGGGCCGGTTCAGATCGATGAAAAGCGTTTTGACAAAGGGCTGATCACAAAGACGAAGACCTGTATGCCGGATGCCGAGGCGGACGGGCAGGCAATGGACTTTTTAAAGAAATGCATGGATGAAAAGGACTCCGCGGGAGGCGTGATCGAATGCGTTATCACAGGAGTTCCGGCAGGCATCGGCGATCCCGTCTTTGACAAACTCGACGCCAGGATCGCCCAGGCGCTCATGTCTATCGGTGCCGTAAAGGCAGTGGAGATCGGCGACGGAGTAAATGCGGCTCTTTCAAACGGTTCATCAAACAATGACCTGTTCTATATGGAAAACGAAGAAGTGAAAAAGCGCACAAACCACGCAGGCGGAATCCTCGGAGGTATCTCTGACGGCTCTCCGATCATCTGCCGAGCGCATGTGAAGCCAACTCCTTCTATTTTCAGAGAACAGAGGACGGTGGATGAAAACGGCAATGAGAGAACGCTTCTGATCAAGGGAAGACATGATCCGGTAGTGGTCCCCAGAGCTGTGGTCGTGGTGGAGTGTATGTGCGCGCTCACTGTTTTGGATGCGATGCTTTCCAATATGACAAGCCGGGCCGATTCGGTCAGGTCGTTTTACAACAGAAGGAAACAGTGACTTAATGGCAAAGATGAAATATGAGATTATCAGACAGGAGGGCCTCGCGAAGAGAGCGCACATGGAGACTGTGCACGGGACGATCGAGACCCCTGTTTTTATGAATGTAGCTACTGCTGCGGCGATCAAGGGAGGACTGAGCGCTGATGACCTAAGGAGCATAGATACGCAGGTTGCGCTGTGCAATACTTATCATCTGCATGTAAGGCCGGGAGATGAAACAGTTTACAAACTCGGTGGGCTTCACGAGTTCATGCGCTGGGACAGACCAATCCTGACGGATTCCGGCGGTTTTCAGGTATTTTCTCTAGCCGACCTCAGAAAGATCAAAGAGGAAGGCGTGACTTTCCATTCCCATGTCGACGGAGCGAAGATCTTTATGGGGCCGGAGGAGAGTATGCGGATCCAGTCCCATCTGGCATCTACGATCGCAATGGCCTTTGACGAGTGTCCGCCCAGTCACGCCGAACGGGACTATGTTGAGAAATCAGTCGCGCGCACGACCAGGTGGCTCAGGAGATGCAAGGACGAGATGAACCGCCTTAACAGCCTTGAGGATACGATCAACAGGGAGCAGCTTCTCTTCGGCATCAACCAGGGAGCTGTCTACCCGGATATCCGGATCGATCACGCGCAGCAGATCTCGGAAATGGATCTGGACGGTTACGCGGTCGGAGGCCTGGCAGTGGGAGAGACTCACGAGGAAATGTATGAGATCCTCGACGCTGTTGTTCCTCATCTGCCGCGCAATAAGCCTACTTATCTGATGGGTGTGGGCACTCCCCAGAATATCATTGAGGGAGTTGCCAGGGGCATTGACTTCTTTGACTGTGTCTATCCAAGCAGAAACGGGAGACACGGAAACCTTTATACGAACAGAGGCACTGTGAGGATCAATAACGCAAAATTTGCCCTTGATAAAAGACCCATCGAAGAGGGATGCGGCTGCCCTGTCTGCAGAGCAGGTTATTCCAGAGGATACATCAGACATCTGGTCAAAGCCCAGGAGACACTGGGCCTTAGAATGTGTGTCATGCACAATCTTTATTTCTACAACAACCTGATGACACAGATCCGTGACGCGCTCGACAACGGCACATTTTCCGCTTTCAGAAAGAGAATGCTGGAGCGTCAATTCGCTAAATTTTCATTGAAAAACACATAACGGTTGTTGTATGATATGATTCAAATGATTTAGAGCCGCCTAAAAGGCGTGATTGGAGGTATAGTATTATGAATGGATTCATGTTGACCGCAGCCGGCACCCCTATCTTCACGATCCTGTACATGGCTGTTATCGTAGGTTTCTTCTACTTCTTCCTGATCAGACCTCAGAGAAAAGAGCAGAAAGACAAACAGGCAATGCTCAACGCACTGGCAATCGGTGACAGCGTACGAGGACACTGTTATCGTTGAATTCGGCAACAACAAGAACTGCCGCATTCCGATGCAGAAGGCGGCGATCGTTCAGATCGAGAAGCCTGAGGATGCCCTCGAAGCAGCGGATGACAAATAATAGATGCTAAATCTGAAGGCATGTGCCCTGCACATGCCTTCTCTTTGGTATATCCCAAATGATCAATATGATTCAAATTTCTCACCATAGAGATTAATTCTATTCAACTATAATCAGCCACGGAGGTAGGATATCTTGAATAAAAATATCGCAGTTATAGCCGGCGACGGCATAGGACCGGAGATCGTTGCCCAGGCCAGGAAAGTCCTCGACAGAGTATGTGAGAAATACGGACATACTTTTACTTATACGGACGTCCTCATGGGCGGATGCTCGATCGACGCGTACGGAGTTCCGCTGACCGATGAGACCATTGAGATCTGTAAGGCAAGCGATGCCGTTCTGATGGGATCGATCGGAGGAAATGCCGCTACATCACCCTGGTACAGGCTCGCGCCTGAGCTCAGGCCGGAAGCGGGTCTTTTAAAACTCCGCAAATCCCTGAATCTCTACTGTAATCTCAGACCTGCCTATCTCTTTAAAGAACTGGCCGATTCCTGTCCGCTGGCAGCCAAGGAGGGCGGAAGGAACTTCGATCTTGTGATCTGCCGTGAGCTGACCGGCGGCCTGTATTTTGGCGACAGATATACGAAGGAAACCGACGGCGTAGTGACGGCAGTGGATACAGCTGTCTACAACGAGAACGAGATCCGCAGAATCGCGATCAAGGCATTTGAGATTGCCATGAAGCGCGGCAAAAAAGTGTGCAGCGTAGATAAGGCCAACGTTCTTGATACTTCAAGACTTTGGAGGAAGGTAGTAGCTGAGGTCGCTAAGGATTACCCGGAAGTGGAACTCTCGAATATGCTCGTCGACAACTGCGCAATGCAGCTGGTAAAGGAACCCGAACAGTTCGATGTGATCGTCACAGGCAATATGTTCGGCGATATTCTCTCAGACGAGGCAAGTATGATCACAGGCTCGATCGGAATGTTGTCTTCTGCGTCTCTCAGCGACGGAAGCTTCGGTCTCTACGAGCCCAGCCACGGCAGCGCGCCGGATATTGCCGGTCTTGGAATTGCCAACCCGATCGCGACGATCCTGTCCGCAGCCATGATGCTTCGCTACAGTTTCGGACTTCTCGCTGAAGCGGATGCAATCGAGGCGGCAGTAAAGCAGACTCTGGCGGACGGATACAGAAGCATTGACCTGATGCCCCGCACCGGCGCGGAAGGACTTACATCCCAGAACTGCAGTGAACTCGGCGACAGGATCTGCGAAAGGATCTGAGCAAAGTTCTGCATCTGATGATAAATCGATAATACTCAGGATCACCCGATTCTATAAAAGGACAGATCCTGTGAAATTCATAAGGAAGGATAGGTAACGGAAATGAAAAGTGACAGCGTCAAAAAAGGCGTATCGCAGGCCCCCCACAGGAGTCTCTTCAACGCGCTCGGATACACGGAAGAGGAGAGAAAGCGCCCGATGATCGGTATCGTCAGCTCCTACAATGAGATCGTTCCCGGTCATATGAACCTTGATAAGATCACGGAAGCCGTCAAACTCGGTGTTGCAATGGCAGGCGGCATGCCTGTTGTTTTCCCTGCGATCGCAGTATGTGACGGAATCGCTATGGGCCACATCGGAATGAAATATTCACTGGTGACCAGAGATCTCATCGCTGACTCCACGGAATGCATGGCGAAGGCGCACGGATTTGACGGACTGGTCATGATCCCCAACTGCGACAAGAACGTTCCCGGACTTCTGATGGCGGCTGCACGCGTCAATGTTCCTACGATCTTTGTATCCGGCGGTCCTATGCTTGCCGGACATATCGACGGCCGCAAGAGAAGTCTTTCCTCCATGTTCGAGGCAGTCGGCTCCGTAGCAGCAGGCAAGATGACTATGGAAAAGCTCGCCGAGTATGAGGAGAAGGTATGTCCCACATGCGGTTCCTGCTCCGGCATGTACACCGCTAACTCTATGAACTGCCTTACCGAGGCGATCGGAATGGGCCTTCAGGGCAACGGAACGATTCCCGCTGTCTACAGCGCGAGAATCCGCCTTGCCAAGCATGCCGGCATGAAGATCATGGAACTGGTCGAGAAGAATATCCGTCCCAGAGATATCATGACCGAGAAAGCTTTCATGAACGCCATGACTATGGATATGGCCCTTGGCTGCTCCACAAACACAATGCTCCACCTTCCCGCGATCGCGCATGAAGCAGGCGTGGAACTGAATATGGAGATCGCGAACATGGTCTCCGACAAGACTCCCAACCTGTGCCACCTTGCGCCGGCAGGCCCCACTTACATGGAGGATCTCAACGAAGCGGGCGGTATCTACGCAGTCATGAACGAACTCGCCAAGAAGGATCTTCTTGATCTTGACGTTATGACAGTCAGTGGAAAGACGATGCGCGAGAACATTGAGGGCTGCGTCAATACAGATCCTTCCGTTATCCGTCCCATTGAAGATCCCTATATGCCCAACGGCGGAATCGCTGTTCTTAAGGGCAACATCGCTCCCGATACCGGTATCGTCAAGAGAAGCGCCGTGCTTCCCGAGATGATGCAGCATGAAGGTCCCGCGAGAGTATTTGACTGCGAAGAGGACGCGATCGCTGCGATCACCGGCGGCAAAATAGTGCCCGGAGACGTAGTCGTCATCCGCTATGAAGGTCCCAAAGGCGGTCCCGGCATGAGAGAGATGCTCAATCCCACCTCTGCGATCGCAGGTATGGGCCTCGATACAACTGTTGCACTGATCACAGACGGCAGATTTTCAGGTGCTTCCCGCGGAGCTTCCATCGGACACGTCTCCCCCGAGGCGGCTGTCGGAGGTCCTATTGCCCTGATCGAAGAGGGAGATATCATTTCCATCGATATCAACGCGAACAAGCTCAATGTTAAGGTGTCAGACGAGGAACTTGCACGCAGGAAAGCTGCCTGGAAGCCTCGTCAGCCCAAGGTTACGGACGGCTACCTTAAGAGATATGCGGCGCTCGTGACAAGCGGAAACCGCGGCGCTATTCTTGAACTTCCCAAGGACATGCAGTAAACGGCTTAATATGCGGGGCCAAATGCCCCGCAATTGATCATTGGAACAAGGGAGGAAACACGAATGAAAATGACAGGTGCCGAGATCGTTGTCGCATGCCTGCTCGAACAGGGAGTAGATACGGTATTCGGATATCCGGGAGGAGCGATCCTCAACGTCTATGACGCATTATATAAACACAGAAACGAGATCAGACATATTCTGTCATCCCATGAACAGGGAGCTTCCCACATGGCCGACGGCTATGCCAGGGCAACGGGAAAAGTCGGCGTCTGTCTGGCTACCAGCGGCCCCGGCGCGACCAATCTGGTTACCGGTATCGCCACCGCATATATGGACAGCGTCCCGCTCGTTGCGATCACCTGC
>CACZJD010000086.1 GCA_902781325.1 uncultured Lachnospiraceae bacterium | reverse complement strand
CGGCACTCATGTTTTCCTCCTCTGCCTCATCACAGCCACTTACGGCGCGGCGTCGAATAAGTCTTCACATTCAACGAGCACAGTCCCGTCTTCCTTGACGTGGATCCTCTGCCCTTCTTTGATCTCCTGCAGGAATTCATCTCCCAGATCATCGACCAGAATGATCGGATGCTCGGACCAGTTAGCTGTCAAAACAGCGCCGGCCACAGCCAGTGTATCCGCTTTCTTGCTAAAGAGCATACAGGCGGGTCCGACTCCCATTACAGAAGCGCAGTACAGAACCATTCCGCCCGTCGTAGAGCCGATAGTCTCCGGCAGGCAGAGGATCTTTCCGGGCATTTTCTTGCCGTACAGTTCCGGGTTGTTCATATCCTGAAGAACACCTCCGGGATTTAAGAATGAGCCCGCCGTCTTTAAATTTGCCAGCGTATTAAAACCTGTGTGGGTGACCAGCGCCTCCGCTATACAATCACCCGGCACAACGACCCGGCCTTTGTATTTCTTTATCATACCGGTCACCTCCATTTCTCATTCCAGCCGCCGGTAATGATCTCCACCAGTTCCTCTTCACTGTAAAACCTCGCTTTGCTGTAATAGCGCAGCTTATTGGAAGCGGTGATGATGCGGATCTTATCCGTCAGCGGATTAGACGTATAGGACAAAGGGCAAAGTCCGGAGATGGTTACTCCGATCTTCTTAAGTCTCCGCGATCTTACAGGATATCTCTTCTCGAACGCCTCGCGCACATCGGGCGCCGCACAAAAAATCGTATTCATTGTGACCTTTGTGTTCCCATGTCTCTTGAGTCCCGCGACAAGTCTGTCTGTCCAGTCTCTGAGCTGTTCGATGGAGAAATGCGGACATCCTGCAAAAGCCAGCTGCGGGGCATCTGCTTTGTACTCCCGTCCCTCCCAGGGATTGGGATAGCTCGCTTTGACACGCTCGATCTCGGCGTCGTCGATCACGAATACCTTCGCGTTTTCTTTGATAAGAGAGTTACTGCCGTCCGGCAGCGCGTGTTTTACCGCTTCCGGCGTGATGTTTTCCACATGATAAAGACCGACAGAGCCGTTGGAAGCTGCCGCCGCGCCCATATCCTTCAGGTAGTCCTTTACTGTCTGTGTGAGCTCCGTTCCCAGCCATTTGTCAAGTCCGCGGATATAGGGCACATCTTCTATACACTTAAATCCAATGGCGCTCCCCAGAAGCTGCGGCTCCGGCATATTTTGACACTGCACCTCTATGATCCAGTCTGCTTTCCTTCCCTCATCGGTGAGAAGACCGAACTCCGGCACATAGCCCAGAATGTTGGACATCAGCTCCAAAATGCCCGAATTGCGGTTGCAGCGGGCACCGATCACAGAATTGACATAGGATACTGCGGAGGATTCCGCCCAGCCCAGAATATCGCCGTACCGTGGGATATTGCCCACTTCCTTCATGTACGCGGTGCAGGTATAGGCGTTGCTGTCCTTGATGCCCATGCGCTCCCATTCCTGCTCCATTCGCTTCTGTCCGGAGAAGATCACCTTGAACATCGCGCGGTCCTTAAGGCTCATCGGCACATGGTCTTCCACGCCGCGGGGATCTGTGGTGAAACTCTGCCTGGGCAGCGCGCCGCCGTCGATCAGTTCCTCCATCAGGTCAAAGACCGGCTTCCAGGTCATGCTTCCTGTGCCGATCACAGAGTGTCCCATCCGGCCGGTGATCTTGACCATCCGCTCCGCACCAAAGGCCTCACCATACATGACCAGTGTATTGAGCACCTTCCTCATGGCTTCGCCCTGCTCCCCTCTCTGAACGGCGAGCAGTTCCTCATTCAGGATCATATCCATCCCTCCTTTCGCGTTTCCTTATGAAAATATTTTATCAACGAAAGATCGATGGAGCAACTACAGAAGGGGGCTGGCGCCTCCATGATGCTGATGCTTTCGTGTGGCTGCAGCTTTCAGGGATAGTTTTTAGGTACAGAATGATGTTTTTAAGAAATTGACGTCCACGGATGAGAGTCAGAATGATGTGAATCAACCGGTCTATTGACCAGGCGATAAAGAATTAGGTACAGAAGCCTTATTTGAATTCACTCTCGTCCCACACAAGGCTGGATTCTCAGGAAAATATTGGAAGAAAACCCAAATACAGGAATTATCATGGACGCAGTTTTACAATATCGATGCTTCTGTGCCGAAAATTGTAAAATAGAGTTCCCTGTAAATAAGAGTTTATCGATCCAGCCTGTCTTGCGTGGACGAGAGAACATGAAATAAGAGCTTCTGTACCTAATCAGATGAATGAACCGTTTTCTCCCAAAAGAAAGCCCGGCTTAGTCTCTTGCCCGGCTTAGCCTCTGGCCAAGCTTAATCTCTGTGACGTCTTGCATAATCCTTTCTGATCGGCTCCAGCATCTCTGCATCATCGAATACTGCCTCCATATCCTCGACAGTAGCAGCCTTTCTCGCACAGCCGACCACATGGGAGAGCACCTTATAGTTGAGCTGCGTGCCTTCACTGTCATTCTCATAGCGCACTGCCCGGGACGCGTTGATTCCGAACCTGCCTGCTTCCTTAACCGCGTCAATATTGGCTCCCAGGAACATGAATTCCCAGTGATACTGCTCCTTCCGACGCTCTATCATGCGGCGAACCTTCTCATAGGTATACTGGTGGCTGGCATTCTCCATGCCGTCTGTTGTAATGATAAAGATAGTCTTTTCCGGCACATCTTCTTCCCGGGCATATTTGTGGACAGTGCTGATGTGGTGGATCGCGCCGCCGACCGCATCGAGCAGAGCCGTACATCCGTCATTCATCGGCTCTATCTTCCGAATATCAACCCGATCATAGAGCACTTCTGAACGATCATCAAAAAGCACCACAGAGACATACGCCTCGCCTTCTTCTTTCTTCTGCTTGTCGATCAGGCTGTTGAAACCGCCGATGGTGTCTGCCTCCAGCCCGCTCATGGAACCGCTTCTGTCGAGGATCATTACCAGTTCTGTCAAACCTTTTTTCATATTTGCCTCACTTTCTGCTGCTGTGCAGCCTCTTGTTCTCTTCTTGTGATGTCAGTATAGCAAGGCGGAATCCAAAAACGGTCGCCCGGCAGGCGACCCTGAAAGTCATAGCTGATTACTGATAAGGATGGCAATTACAAAGGCGATTATTTCTGATACAATCATTCCCAAGTTATTGCTGCTGTTTTGACAGGAAAATCAGGTACTGCGAAATGATCATTAACACAGGACAGAGAACAGATATACCGGCTTTCTACGCCGATTGGTTTGCAAACAGACTAAAGGCGGGATTTGTCTGCGTGCGCAATCCCTATAACCCGAATCAGGTAAGCCGCTACCGCCTTGATCCGTCTGTAGTGGATGTCATCGGCTTCTGTACCAAAAATCCCGCTCCAATGTTCCCTTACATGGATCTTCTGAGAGACTACGGCCAGTACTGGTATGTCTCCATCACGCCTTATGGAAGAGACATTGAGCCGAATGTCCCTGATAAACATCGCTTAATAGACGACTTCAAGAGACTTTCCGACATGGTCGGTATAAATTCTGCCGGCTGGCGCTTCGATCCCATCTTCCTCTCGGATCGTTATACAATGGATTACCAGCTCAGCGCTTTTGACAAAATAGCATCTGCCCTCGACGGCTATACCCGGACAGCCGTGATCAGTTTCATTGACCTCTATCCCAAGGTCAGACGGAACTTCCCGGAGGCAAGGGAAGTCACCAGGGAGCAGCGCCTGGCTCTTGGAAAAGAGATCATAATGATTGCTTCCGCTCACGGCATGACTGTAAGGCCATGTGCGGAAGGCGACGAACTGGCCGCCTACGGCGCGGACTGCGGCGGCTGTATGCGGATCGGCGATTATGAGAAAGCCATTGGAAAACATCTGGACGCGCCCAAAAAGAAAGGCGCAAGAGCGGACTGCGCCTGCTATCTGTCCTGCGATATCGGCGCGTATAATACCTGCAAACATTTATGCCGGTATTGCTACGCAAATGCGGAGCCCGAAAAGGTTCTTGCGCAGAGCAGGCTCCATGACCCTGAGTCGCCGTTTTTGATCGGAAACTATATGGATGTGGATAATATCCATGATGTACCGCAGAAATCATGGATAGATGAGCAGATGAGTCTGGATCTGGACTGAATACAGGCAGTAAAAAATCGCCGCACTATAGCAAGTGCGGCGATTCTTTGTGACTCTCCTGCGCGGTCCGTACCATCAGTCCATATTCAGGAGGGATTAACAATTATGATCAAGCCAGTGCAGCACCAAGAGCTTTGCAGGCCTCGAGCGCGTCATCATCAGGCTCGTTGTTGGCCATAACGCTGTCTACAGCGAGATTCGCGCCCGCATCGCGGCAGTCATCTTCCCAGTTGCGCATCCATTCGCCGTCTCCCCAGCCGTAAGAGCCAAACAGGGCGATCTTTTTGCCGGCGAGCTCTCCTTTAACATCGTCGAACATCGGCTGGAATTCACTCTCTTCCAGAACTTCCGCACCCATTGCGGGGCAGCCGAAAGCGATGGCGTCGTAAGAAGCGACGTCCGCCGCGCTGAATTCGGAAGCGGTCTTTACGTCTACCTCTGCGCCTGCGCCCTGCGCGCCTGCCGCGACAGCGTCCGCCATTGTCTGTGTGTTGCCTGTTCCGCTCCAAAATACTACTGCTACTTTGCTCATTTTTTACTCCTTTCAAATTGAAAATCTATACACTAAGCGCGTGCCACCGCAAGCCGGGTGAGCGGTACTCCTTCCGACCAGCGCCTGCAGTAGATGCGAGTGCATTTGTCAAATCGATCAAAAGTTTTTCTGGCAGCTTCCGCATCGCCATAAACCTGCCAACAGCCTGTCAGTTTGCTGCGCGAACCGCCGTAGCGGATGAAACCACGCACATCCTCCGGAGGATAACTGAGAAAAAGACCAATCTCATGTGGAAATGCTTTCCGTCCCCGAAGTCTTCTTATCAGTTCAAGAAGACACGATTCAGAGTTCCTGTCGGAATAGCCCTCCTGACTTAGAAGATTCCTCGCCTCTTCCCCCGCCAGGTCTCTTTCCAGACGGTCAGGTCTGTACAAATAAAGAAGAACACGCTTCTTGCTCCACCTCAGAGGAATCAGCCTCAGACCTCTGGGCACCAGTTTCCTGTTCAAGTCCCTCAGCTGACCCGACAATTCATGCATGTCCGTATACTCGCAGGTAAAAATATTGCCTGTCTTGAGGCCCGCCAGCGTCGGTGAGCCAAACTTCACCAATGTCTCATCAGACATTTTCCATTTCCTCCCGTTAGTGACAAAGGGACGGTTCTTCTGACACAGAAACCGTCAAAAAGCCGGAATCCTGTCATGCAGATGCTGCCGCGTACTTCTCAAGAATCGATCGCAGCGCTGCAACAGATGCTGTCTTGGAATGCTCCACATGCGTTCCGCATCCTCGTATCTCGCACTGAGCATTTTTAAGAACTTTATGAGACAGTGCGCCGGTAAAGCAGATCATCAGATCCGGCCTGCCCAGTTTGTTCTTTAGGCTGCCGGAAGGTTTGATGAAGATCTTAGCTTTCCCGCAGTACTCTTCACAGATATCCTTATACTGCCTCTCCATACATTCGTTTCCGCCGAGTATCACCACTTTCATGTTCTTTCTCCTTGCGAAATCTATAGTTAAACATAACTAACCCGTAGTTAAAAGGAATGCGCCTTTAAGGCGCCTCATGGGTTAAATATAACTAACCATTCTCTTTTTGTCAACCGTCCTAAAAAATAACGTCTTTTCGGATTACAGTTTTTCCGGCTTAATGTAAAAAGGGCGTGCCGCAAAAGCGCAGGTTTGGACCTTCACGCTTTATGCGGCGCCCCCTGTCACATCACTGAAAGCTGCTCTCCGATATCATCCTGCTGCAGCAGTGCCGGATCAGTTCCGTATCATGTGTAACGACAAGAACGGTCGTCCCCATATCCCGGAGTTTTTTCAGCATATCTGCCGTTTCTTTCATATGTCCATAATCAAGCCCGCTTGTAGGTTCATCCAGAAGCAGGATCTCCCGTCCGGAAGCCAGGGCGCATGCAATGGCCAACCGCTGTTTCTGCCCTCCGGACAGACTCTGCGGGTGACGGTCCGGATACTCTCCCAGATCCAGCCGTCTAAGGAGCTCTGCTGCTCTTCCTTCCGCGTTTTCTGTATTTTTGGGCAGAGAGATCAGGACTTCCTCCAGAACGCTCTCGGTAAATAACTGGTTTCCGGTATCCTGCATGACCAGATAGCACAGTTTCTGCCTGTCCCTGTTACTGTAGTTTCTGCCTTTGTATTCCAGTGTTCCGCGGAATCTCTTTTCCAGCCCGCACAGGCAGCTCAGAAAGGTCGTCTTCCCGAGACCGTTGTTTCCGGTCACTGCAGTGATCTCATGCGCCGCCAGGCGCAGATGCGGGATCTGCAGGACCGGCTGTTTTCTGCCCCGATAAGAAAAATTAAAATCATGAAGGATCATAGGCTCGTCATTTTCCTGATAAACAGGCAGCAGACTCTTTTCCGGTGCTTCCATGATATTCGTCCTAAGTCCCATCTGTGCCAGATCCTCCGGCGTCAGCACAGACAGCTCATTCCGGGTAAACTGCCTTGCGATCCGGCCGTTCTCCAGAATAACAGCCCGGTCGATCAGGTCCCACAGATACGCGATCCTGTGCTCCGCGGCAATGATCGTCTTCCCCTTAGAGCGCCAGGAAAGGATCATGTTCCTGAGCGCCATAGTCGCTTCAAAATCCAGATTCGCGGACGGTTCATCCAATAGAATAAGGTCCGGCCCGGATACATTCACACCGGAACACGCGATCTTCTGCTTTTCCCCGTCGGACAGATGGAAAATACTGCGGTCCATCAGTTTCTCAATCCCGAGGGATGCAACCGTGTCGTCGATCCTCTGATAGATCTGTTCTTCCGGCAGTCCCCTGTTCTCGCAGCCAAAAGCCAGCTCTCCGGTAGTATCGACATTGTAGAACTGGGTGCGCGGATTCTGGAAAACAGTTCCCACAAGTCTTGCTGTATCATACAGTTCCATATCCCGGATTTCTTTCCCTTCCACAAGAACGGTCCCTTCTGTCTCTCCCTGATAAAAGTGCGGGATCAGGCCGTTGATCAGGCGAAGTATCGTTGTCTTCCCGCACCCGGAAGGTCCGGTCAGCAGCACAAATTCTCCATCCTTGACCGACAGATCGACTCCGCTAAGACTGTTTTTTGCCCCATTCTGATTCTCTGCAGCACCGTAACGGAATGTCACATTTTTCAGTTCTACCATAATCTCACCCCGCACATTTCCAGAATCCAGGCGCAGACAACGAAAAGACATCCGACAAGCATCAGATAATCCTGCGCGCGAAATCCGATCCTGCAGATGTTGGTCCGTTTGACCGGCGCACCCAGACCGCGTGTCAGGGCCGACGCCGAGAGTTCCTCCCCGATCCGGACGCTCGAAGTCATCATGGGAACCATCTGATATTCCACTACCTGTCCCGCCTTTGCTCCTCCAAGGTGTATCCCTCTCATCCGCATGGCGCGCCGGATCGATTTCCATTCGGCGCCGATCGTCGGGAAGAGGCGGAACATGACAGAGAGCGGGATCGTCACCTGCTGCGGCATACAGAGCTTTTCCATGGCGGAAATGAACTCACTGACCGACGTAGTTGCGATGACATACTCTCCCATCATGATGGTTACCACAAAGCGTGTCAGGATTCCTCCGCAAAATAGCGCAAAATAGGAGAGCACAGCCGGAAGATAAGGCATGATCCACAGCAGGGCGTATCCGCATACCAATATGCATACGCCCCGGAAGAAGCGGGTCCACTGCTTTTCCGCCAACAGCAGAGCAAACGGAAGTGCTGACAGGATCATTTTCAGCGGCTGCATCTGCTCTCCGCCGAGACCCCCCATCACAAAGAGGGCCAGGATCAGGATCAATGCCAGCTTTGTCCGCGGATCAATAAATCCTCTTCTCTTTTCCTGCGATTGTTTTGACGAGTATTCCATCAGACAAGGCCTGCCTTCTCAAAGTGCTTTTTCAAAAGAGCACGCCCCAGAAGTCCACCGATGATGCCGCATACAAAGCAGGCGATCAGAAGGACCGGTGCCATCCACAGAGGCATCAGTTTCTGTACGGCATCGATATACGCCTGTCCGTAGTCCGCCCTCTGCGCAAAATATCCTTCGTAGTCTGTGAACAGAGGAAGATAATTGCCGAAGATCCACATGCTGAAAAGTCCGTACGAGAGCACCGCTTTCTTTGCATCCCTGTAATCACCGCTCTTAAGCACCAGCTCCGCCAGAAGGCCGGCGGCCGCGCAAGTCAAAAGAGGCCACGGGCCCATACCCGTCAGCAGCATCAGGATTCCCATGATCATCGCAAAGACAAAGATCATGCCGGGATTTTTCACCCTTGTAAGGAACAGCATGAACGGGATTCCTCCCAGGATCGGAACAAATACCGACAATAGCGGTAGGAAAATGGGGATCATTCCCAGCATAGCCACTGCAAACAGAATGACAAAATAGATAGCACCGTAAATACCAATGTTGATCAGGTCGCGGCCGTTCAGTTTCTTATCTTCGTTCATTTTCCCTCTTTTTCCTTTCTGCTTCACTTCTGCTTAACTTTCCAGCTCGCCGCCTCGCGACGCTCGCTGATAAAGTTCCGATAAATACCTTCTTCCTTCATCAGGTTCTCATGGGTTCCCTGCTGCACGATCTTTCCGTGATCAATGACAAGAATTTGGTCTGCATGCTCCACTGTCTTGAGGCGGTGCGCGATCATAATGACCGTCTTTTCTTCCGTCAGCGCCTGAATTGCCTTCATCAGGTCGTTCTCATTCTCCGGATCCACATTGGCGGTGGCTTCATCGAGGAAAATGACCGGCGCGTCCTTCATCATTGCCCTAGCGATAGAAATGCGCTGCTTTTCTCCGCCGGAAAGGCTGGCGCCGCCTTCCCCGATCACCGTATCGTACCCGTCCGGCAGCGCCTCGATAAATTCGTGGCAACAGGCTTTCTTCGCCGCTTCAATCACCTTCTCCATCGTCGCGTCGGGCTGCCCGACACAAAGGAGAAATTCTCCATCAGGGAATCCATGTCGTAATCCTTTACATTTCTTCCACCCAGAGTCACTGTTCCGGAATCCACATCCCAGAACCTGGCAAAAAGATTGACCAGCGTCGTCTTACCGCCTCCCGAGGGGCCTACGATTGCTGTCGTAGTCTTCTCAGGAATCTGCGCCGAAATTCCATCGATGACTTTCCGCTTCTCATAGGAGAATTCCACATTTTCCGCGGCAAGATCCATGTTCTCAGGAGTGATCATTTCCCCTGTGATATCCATCTGCGGCGTATCCAGGATCTCCTGCGCTCTGGACACGCTCACGTCCACCACCCGAAGCAGCGCGGAATAGTTGCCTGCCGTCTCGAGGCTGGCACAGACAATGAACGCGGAGATCACCATGACGATCGCTGTCAGGGCTTCCATAGTCCCTTTGCAGTAGAAGAAGCAGGACAGCGCCACCATGCACACACCCGTCAGCTTGGCAATCAGATTCTGAGCGCTCAATCAGCGTCATCTCCATATCCGTATTCACTTTGACATTGGCAGAAATAGCGTCGTTCAGTTCCCTGCTCTTTGTGCCGGTCAAATGATATGCTTTGACTTCTGCCATTCCCTGCAGGTATTCCAGTACCTTCTCTACCACGCGCTCATCGGAATCTATCTTTTGGCCGGCCAGCGTACCGGCTGCCTGCTGCAGAAAACGGTTTGCGAACAGAAACAGTGCAAACCCGCAGAGCAGCACCAGTGCGATCCGCCAGTCAAAAAACAGCAGCATCACAATGATCAGAGAAGTCGTGAGCAAGCCTTCGCAGACCATCATGATCACGCGTGTCGCGACATTTTCCAGATTCTGCATCACATTTGTAGTGACCGAAGTGATCTGTCCAAGTGACTTCTCATTGAAATAGCCCATCGGCAGATACCGCATATGCTCGGCGATCTCCACCCGTTTTCTTGCGCAGGTGTCATATCCGCCCTCGGTCTGGAGCATTATGCTCCTGGACTTGACCAGGCTTGAACCGAGAATGGAGAAAAGCATTATCCCAAGCGCAAGAAGGATGTCTTGTGTGGTCACATTGCCGCGAAGCAGCGCACGCACCATACAGGCTATGGCCGGGATCTTGAGGGCTTCGAAGATTGCCTGCAGCACGCCCAGAAGAATGGATTTATGGAATCTGCGGCGGTTTTCCTCCCCGCAGAATGCAAAAAAGCGGCTGATGATCTTAACCATTGTCCTTCACCTCCATATGTGCGTTCCACATCTTTTCATACAGATCATGATGCGCGAGAAGCTCCTCATGGGTCCCTTCCTCGTGGATCCTGCCGTCTTTCACCACATAGATCCTGTCCGCGTCCACGATCGTACTGAGACGGTGCGCGATGACGATCAGTGTCTTTCCTTCCGTGAGCTTCGAGACAGACCTCTGTATGACTGCCTCATTTTCCGGATCCGTATAAGCGGTAGCTTCATCAAGGATCACAACAGGAGCCGCCTTCAGCATGGCTCTGGCGATGGAGATCCTCTGCCGCTCACCGCCGGAAAGATGGCCGCCGGAGCTGCCCACCAGAGTGTCATATCCGTTCTCAAGGCTCATGATGAAGTCGTGACAGCCGCTCATTTTGGCCGCCTCTTCCACCTCTTCATCTGTCGCTGAGGGTTTGCCGAGGCGGATGTTCTCTCTCACTGTCATGTTGAATAAATAATTGTCCTGTGAGACAAAGGCGATCTTATCAGCATAGGCTTCCTGCGGGATATCCCGAATGTCTCTTCCTCCAATCGAGATGCTTCCTCCCGTCACATCCCACAGGGATGCGATCAGACGCGCGATCGTGCTCTTGCCGCTGCCGCTCGGTCCCACCAGAGCCACAAAGCTTCCTTCCGGAATCTTCATGGAGACGCCGTGCAGGACCTCGGAATCTGCGTCCGGATGATAAGAAAAATGCACATCCTTCAGCTCCAGGTCGTTCTTCTCCGGAGCATTTCCCTCTTCCGGACGAACCATCTCCGGCGCATCCAGAATCGCTCTCACCTCTTCGAAGATCGTGCCCATCGTCCTGATATCGTCCGAGTAGCTCATCAGGGTCACGAACGGAGTGATCAGTCCGACAGACAGAATGATGACCATGACAAAATCCTGAGGAGACAGACTTCCGTTTTTCACAAGAAGCCCGCCGATCGGAAGGACCGAGACCATGGTAGACGGCATCACGACCATGGCAAAGGTCATGGGCAGGATGCTGGCACGCATCCAGTCGATAAAGCTGTGCGCAGCCTCATAGGCGTCGTGGACAAAACGGTCGTAGCTGGATTTTGTCTTCCCGAAGACTTTGATCACCTGAATGCCGTTGATATATTCCACAGCCGTATCGTTGAGCGTTTTCGTCGCTGTGATCGTGTGCTGGTAGAAGTCCCCGCTACCCAGCATCATGAGCGCATAACTGAACATGCCGATCGGAACGGTGACCAGGCTCGCAAGACCCATTCTCCAGTCGATGGTAAAGATGTAGATCTCAATGATCACCGGCACAAGAAGGTTTGCCGTAAATTCCGGCACGATATGGGCCAGTGTCGTCTCAATGCTGTCGATCCGCTCGACCAGGGTGTTCTTCAGGGCTCCGCTGCTCTGTGTCAGGACAGTGCCTAACGGCATGCGGGCCAGCTTTTCCGTGCACCTCTTACGGATCTCGCCCAGTACGGCAAAAGTCGCTCTGTGGCTCGTCGCAGTGGAAAGGGCATGGAACAAAACCCTTCCCAGCCACAAGGCCGCCATGATCAGGCACTTTCCCATGTAAAAGGCAAAATCCTGCTGTCCGTTCATAAGCCCTTGCACGATCCCCACTACCACGAAATAGGGGGCGACCGAAAAGGCTACGCCGATGACGGCAAGGATCACGCTCAGGACATACTGCCCGCCGTGATCTCCCGTCTGTCCCAGCACCCAGGCAATGGGCGATTGTGATTTCCTGTTCTCATCCATGAATAAGACCTCCTTTTTAGCTAACATTCATGTATTAGTGTTAACTAACCCTATAACAAACGCATCGCCTGTCCCATTTAAGAGACAGGCGGTTTACGTGCGTTTTTACTATTCAGAACCCTAACAACTGCTTCCAGCCGGGAAGGAAAAACTCTTCCAGCATTTCCGAGCACCGGTACGCTTCTTCCTCCGTATATCCGTGAATGACCGGCTCAAACAAGGCCGTCGTATATGCGCTCAGCAGAAGATGCATTTCTTTCGCATCAATCATACGCGGAACATATCCCTTTTTCTGAAGCAGCGGCAGAAAAGAAAGCATCTTCTCCTGTCGCTTTTGCGTCAGGTCGTGAAGATAGTTCTCGTACGGAGAACCCTGTGCCTTTGTCAGCAGAAGCCGGTATTCCTCCATGTTGGGATAGATCAGATCCCGCATCATATCGATCTCTGAGTCCTTCCACAGGTCTATGGTCTCATTTTCCATAGTCTGAACGCTCCGGTTGATATGCGCCTCAAGCCATGCGTCGATCTTCTCGATGGAAGGTGAGACCAGTTCACCGAACAGGCCCGCCTTATCCTTACAGTGCCGGTAAAGGCCGGCTGCCGTCATATCGCAGCGCTGCCCGATACGGCGCATGGAAGCATTCTCATAGCCATACTCCATGAACTCTTCTCTTGCCGCTGCAAGGACTTTTATATGAGTCGCTGTTTTATCCCTGGGCACAATTCCCTCCATGTGTTAGGTTTATCTAACTCGCATGTTAACATAATTAGCTAACAGCGTCAAGTTTGAAACTGCCCAATTGCTTAATGAACAACCAGCTTGTCATAAAGTTATATAGCCTCTCCATCCGCGCACAGAATAATATGAATCTGCGCCATTATGAAATGTAAACACAGCGTCATATCGGCGCTCGCAGAACAGGGCTCCTCCCTTGCTGCGGATTTCATCCGGAGTAGCTATCCAGCTTGACGTTTTCTGGTCAAACGGTCCAAGTTCCTGTAATCGCCGGTAAAGCTCTTCAGTCAATAAGGATACGCCCATCTCCTGAGCTTGATGAATGGCACTGCCCTTAGGAGGGTTCTTTTTGCGTTTTTGTAAAGCTTCATCGTCGTAGCACAGGCTTCTGCGCCCTGCAGGAGACTCGCTCGAACAATCACAGAAAATAAGCTTCCCACTCTTTTCATCAATACCGATCGTATCTGGCTCGCCTCCGCTTTCCTCCATCAGCCTGAGCACCTCAAGAGCTTCTTTGCTCTCACTCAAACGAGCTTCGACGAATTCCCATTCTAAATCAGGATGTCGTGTCATATTCTGAAAAAACCTGTTTTTAAGTATTTCTGTTATCATTATCTCTACTCCCTCTAATTCCTGGTGCAATAGTCGCTTTCTTCATCAAGAATAGGATATTATATTCATAAAAAAAACACGAGAGGTGCAAAATGATTTACATAAATGATTATGAATCCCCTATGGGAAACATCCTGCTTGCCGGTGATGAACAGGGATTAACTGGTCTTTGGTTTACGGAAGGCGGCAGATATATTGGGCTTGGTCTTAAAAAAGGAGCCAGCCGGCGCGAAATGGACTATTTTGACCAGACGAAAGAATGGCTGGATATTTATTTCTCAGGCCGCGATCCGGGCTTTTTCCCTCGAATCCATCTGGTGGGCTCCGATTTCCGCAATCGTGTCGGAGAGATCATGTGCGAGATTCCTTATGGGAAGACGGTTACATACGGCTGGATTGCCGACAAACTGGCAAAAGAGCGCGGGCTCGAAAGGATGTCCGCACAGGCGGTTGGCGGCGCAGTCGGCCATAATCCGATCTGTATCATCGTGCCGTGCCACCGGGTGGTCGGAGCGAATGGGAACCTGACCGGATATGGCGGGGGTATCCTGCGTAAGAAAGCCCTCCTTGAGCTGGAGGGCAATGATATGAGCCAGTTTACAATCCCGACTAAGGGAACTGCGCTATGAGAGCCCTTTGGCTTCATACCTGTTCCTTGCAGGCAGTTCGATAGCTGAATGCTCTTAGTCCTTTACAGCACCATAACCAACGTCCCCGCGCCAATCAGTATACAACCGATCAGGGACTTGACGGTGAACTCCTCGTGCAAGAAAATGAAGGCCAGTACCAGCGTGATGACAACACTCAACTTGTCGATCGGCACGACCTTGGAAGCCTCCCCGATTTGCAGGGCTTTGTAGTAACACAGCCAGGAAGCGCCTGTGGCAAGTCCGGACAGGATCAAAAAGATCCAGCTTCTCTGACTGATGGACTTGATACCGTCCTGTGTGTTCGTCAGGAACACCATACCCCAGGCCATGACCACCACGACCATCGTGCGGATCGCCGTAGCCAGATTGGAATTGACGCCTTCAATTCCAATCTTGGCAAGAATTGATGTAAGCGCGGCAAAAACCGCAGAACCTAATGCAAACCAGAACCACATATATTTGCCTCCAATCAATTATTCCCACAATATTCGCTTTCTTCACGATCAGTATTTCTCATAATGCACGTTTTCAGTATGAAGGTCAGCGTCAGTATAGGCCTTCTTCGTTTCACCTTTCTCCCCTATGGCTACAAGGTTCAGGACAGAATATCCATCAGGTACGCCAAGCAGAGCTCTGATCTCCTGATCAGAGGTTCCTCGCTTCCCCATGCGATTCCTGATGTGGACCCAACAGGCCCCAAGACCATACTGCTCAACGGCAAGCAGGATGTAGGAAGAAGCTATCGCTCCGTCTTCGATCCAAAACTCTGCCTGTCGTTTGTTCGCTGTTTTCACCATTACAACGATAACAGCATCCGCGCTGTTGATTTGGGAGCCGCCCATCTGCTTGCAGACCCCAATCTTACGAATCATGTCCCTGTCACGGACAACCACATACTCCACCGGCTTATGCCCGAAGGATGTCGGTGCTGTCAGAGCAACCTTCATGATCTCGCTGATGATTTCATCGTCAATATGCTTGTCTCCGTAGCGACGAACAGAGCGCCGTTTTCTGGTCAGTTCATATAAATCGTTTTTCATCTTTCTTACTCCGTAATGCTCTGAAATCCATTAAACAGATACCATCCCAGCACGGCATTAAATCCCACTGCAGCAAAGACGCTGAAGCGCTCTACAATGCCGAAGTATTGCGTCGGTACGACACCCGTGCCGATGGAGCCGACCAGCATCATCCCGAACGCCACGGTAGCCCATACAGCGATTCCCCTGATCCGTTTGTTCCTGCATCCGGCGACAATCAGAATTATCAATGAAGCGATGGACAAAAGCACCACTGCCACCGTGACAGCGATGTGCATGACCTCCTGGAAGGAAACAATGTCCTTACCGCCATCAGCGAGAGGGAATATCCTATAACCCACAGCTGAAACCCAATTCATCGCCGTAAAGAGGTATATTCCGACCCGAAACAGACGGGATGAAACCTGATTTTGCGATACAAAGAGGGCAACGCAGGTCGCACATATTACGCTGCAAATGTTATAAGGCGCTGCCAGCTGGTTCCATAGTTGTCTCGAGGGTGCAGCTTCTGCTGACAGATCGCTGACAGCCTGAGCCATCCAGTTATAGCCCGGGTAGGCAAACGGTGCGAAGATCACCGCCGCCGCGTAGGAAAGCAGTGCAGCAATGCCCGTCAGGCCCAGCCAGTGAATCAATGATCTCTTCATGATCCGCCCGCCTCATACTCATTCGCATCATCATATTCATCACTTCCGCCGCTGATCGGCACCCATATGCCGCATTCGTAATCCGGTGACTGCGGATTACCGGCAGTATACACCTCCAGTGTTGCGTTTCCATTTGCGTGGTACTTCTGCCCTTCATTCGGGAACCACTCCTGCCAAACTGCCGTATTCAGTGTCTGAAGGGAAGCAGGCATAGGTCCTTTGGTTGTAAAAACAGCCCACTCGCTTGCCGGGAATGAATATAACTCCAGTCCTTTCGGAACTTCTCCGCCCTTGTACAGGCCTGCAATCCAGTACGTAAATGCATTTTCAGAATCTGCACAGATCGCAAACATACCGATCCCATTTTCCAGGATTGCCTTTTCCACAGCATTCTCCGGCTTCATCGTCTGCCAAAGTCTCGCATATTTGGCTGCGTATTCCTTGTCCCAGAATTCCGGACACTTTTGATAGCCCTCCTCCGGGCGGATTTCGGTATGGTAACCGATAAAGGTCATCGCATCTTTCTTTTCGTAGGTCACATTCATTTGCCTTCCTCCTCTTTCTGAAATGTCATGTCTCCTCTTTATTTCCGGTCCGGTGATATTTCCTCTAAAGAATTAGAAAGATATCTAAACGTGCCGTCTTCAAAAGGCTGTACTACAACCGTATTTCTAAAAGCGAGATCAGTATTGCGATCCGGCCACACGCCATCCACAATAAGCGTGATTGTTCCATCTGCATTCTCTATATAGTCGACGACTTCTCCAAAAGGCGGGTATTGCGTGACATGCATCTTCTCATATTCATAGCTGCCACTGCCCTCATCATAGCCACAGCGTTCCCTCAGCTGCCCAGCTGTTACCGGGAAAAACGTTGTCATGATATTCTCATATTCCTCGGCAGGGATCATTCTTGTATCAGAAGGCAATATTTTGCCTGTATGAATCCGATAAATTGCGTCATACAGGGACGGTGTCAAAATATCTCCGGCATTACTGCTGTCCCAGTCTTTAGCAAGAACTTCAAGATCCAGATAGCTGAGTCCTGAGATGTATTTCTTCGTCAGCTCCCTGCACTTTTCCGAAAGCGGACTGATTCTCCAATACTGTCTGATACAGCCATGCGCGATCACTGTTTCATAGGCATAGATGAAATACCCTTTTTCCGTAAGCTTTATCTCGGCAACATTATTTGTCGAAATACTCTGTATTTCCGGCGTACCGTCTTCCTTCCATTGAATTCCTACGTAATAGGCCTGTAATCGCCCCTTCCGAAAGACAAAAGTCACTGCCCCGATCAATCCGTCCCGCTGCACGTCAAAAACAGTGACCATCGACTCCTGTCCGTTCAGATAGTCTGTGTAAAACGCTTCCACCTTTTCTGGATTCTGCATATTGGTATCTTCTGCTGCACTTACCAGCCCGTCATTCCCCAATTGCTCTACAACGGCTTTCCGCTGTTCACTTGTAAACTCACTGACACCGGAAGAATAGTGCGCAGTATCCGCAATTATGGAATCCTTATAGAGTTCTTTGACTGATTCTGCTGCTGCCAGGGCCGTATTCTGCAGCTGCTCTTTTTCTTCTTCTGAAAGTAGATCCGCAGAATTCGATGCAAATGGGTTTTCCGGTTCCTCGGTTGATTCCTCGGATGTCTCACCGGATGGCTCCGGGTCGTTTACTGTCATACCTTGCTCCGTAGACGTCGCTATGTAATCCTCTTGATCCGGTGCACTCTGCCGTTCTTTATCAGCACACCCTGTAACGAGTAATATCACTAATAAACTGATATGTAATGACCGTTGTCAAGGGGCAGCTTAACAAGAATCATCACAAACTTATTCTGTTGTAACCGAAGGCATCGTGAAAGAGCTTTAGG
>CACZJD010000085.1 GCA_902781325.1 uncultured Lachnospiraceae bacterium | reverse complement strand
GATGACAGCAGCCCTGATGGCGATGACCTGGACCAACGATATTTTCTCCGGATACGTATTTCTGGAGATCCTGACGCTGACAAGCTGCGGCGTCCTGATCGTGCGCGAGATCGGCAGAACGACACTGGCCGCGGTGCGCTACATGATCCTCAATCTGGTGGGATCGGGCCTGTTCCTTCTGGGAGTCGTGCTCCTGTACGATATCACGGGCAATCTTTTGATGGTGCCGATGCAGCAGGAGATCGCGATGCTGTACCAGGACCCGGGCGCCCGGGTCGTGCTGATTATGGCGACGGGAATCCTGACTATAGGACTATCGATCAAGAGCGGTCTTTTCCCCTTCCATTACTGGATGCCGGACACTTACGGCTGGGCGACGCCCACTTCCGGAGCAGTGCTCTCGTCGCTGGTCTCCAAGTGCTACATCTTTTTATTGATCAAAATATACTGGCGCGTGATCGGAATTGAGATCTTTACGGATATGCCGATCCGCAACGTTCTGTTTGTGCTGGGCCTGTGCGGCATAGTCTTTGGTTCCGTATCGGCGATCCGGGCGGAGAATATCAACCGTATGGTGGCTTTCTCTTCCGCGGCGCAGATCGGCTACATCTATATGGGGATCGGACTTGGCGGGACTGCGGGCTTCACTGCCGCGGTGTTCCACATCATGGCCCACGCGGTAACCAAATCCCAGCTGTTTCTGACAACACCGAGACTTGCGGCGGTGTCCGGGGACAGCCTACGCTTTAAGAATCTGCAGGGCTGCGCCCTCAGAGATCCCAACGCGGGACTGTTTTTCCTGCTGCCGAGCCTTTCGATGATCGGTATTCCTATTTTCGCGGGCTTTTCGTCCAAACTCTTTTTTGCCATGGCGGCCGCGGACAGGGGAGGGATCAAACTGATTCTGGTCATGCTGGTGCTGGCGGCAAGTTCACTGCTGAACGCGCTGTATTTTATGAGGACGCTGATCCGCATCTATACACCGTCTGATCCCTCGAATGAGAGAGTCAGACACCATCTGGATTACAATATTCCCATGACCGCCCTGACGCTGGCAAATCTGGCGATGGGGCTTTTCAGCGGTGTCTTCGCCGCTCTGATCGGGCAGGGATTTTCAATGTTCAACTGAGGGAGGTCAAGACATGCTGATGATTGCGGCAATACTGATACCTGTAGCGGCAGGAATCGCGATATCTGCGATCCCTATGGAGGATCGTATGAGGAAGGCGCTGTATGCCTGCAGTGTTCTCCTGACAGACGCCGTCGCAGCCTTTGCAGCAATGGGCGGCGAAACGCTGCGCCTCTCGGAGCTGTCGGAAGGTGTAGCCATTATTTTCAGAGCGGACACACTGGGCAGGTGTTTTCTGGCGGTGACAATACTGCTGTACACCTCCGTGCTTTTTTATTCCTTCGAATATATGAAGATGGAAGAGCGGATCCCGACTTTCTACGCGTTCTACCTGATCTCAATGGGAGCGCTGATCGCGGAGTGCTTCGCGGGGAATCTGGTTACGATGTACCTGTGTTTCGAGTTCCTGACACTGACCTCCATGCCCCTGGTGCTTCATGAGAGGACCAAAGAGGCCGTCGCGGCAGGTCTCAAGTACCTGTTCTATTCGGTCGCGGGCGCTATGATGGGCCTTCTCGCCATTTTCTTCATCTATCATTTTGCAAAGGACCCGGAACTTTTCGTCTACGGCGGATTCCTGGATCCGTCAAAATATACCGGCGCGGAGACCGTCCTTCTGGCAGCTGTCCTGGCAGGGATTGTCGGATTCGGCGCCAAAGCCGGCATGTACCCTCTTCACGGCTGGCTCCCGACCGCACATCCTATCGCGCCGGCTCCCGCATCCGCGCTTTTGTCCGCCATGATCGCCAAGGGCGGCGTACTGGCGGTGATCAGGCTCGTCTATTTCTCCGTGGGAGATGAGATCCTCCGGGGAACATGGGCGCAGTACGCCTGGATGTGCCTCGCGACCCTGACGATCCTCATGGGTTCCACCATGGCTTTCGGAGAGGAAAACCTCAAGAAGAGACTTGCGTACTCCACTGTCAGCCAGATCTCCTATATCATGCTCTCACTCTCTCTTTTGACAGAGGCGGGGCTGCGGGGAGGACTTCTCCACGTATTCAGCCATGCCTGTGCCAAGGGCTGCCTGTTCCTGGTGGCCGGTGTCTTTATCTATAAACTGGGGATCCGCAGAGTTACGGAACTGATGGGGATAGGAAGGACAATGCCCCTCACGCTGGCGTGTTTCACGCTCGCTTCCATCTCCCTTGTCGGAATACCGCCGATGGGCGGATTTACCAGTAAATGGGCCATTGCGACGGCAGCCATGGACAGCGGCACGGGTGTTTTCGCGGTGCTGGGCCCCGTGGTCCTTCTTATCTCGGCGCTCCTCACTGCGGGCTATCTGCTGCCCGTCATGGTGGACGGCTACTTCCCGGGCATGGCGACGGGCTATGAGGAAGAGGAAAAGGCAGAACCCGGCGCTCTGATGCTGATCCCGATGTTCATACTGTGCGCGGGATCCCTGCTGGTGGGTATTTTCGGAAGCTCCTTCATGGGCGGACTGACATTCTGACACGGCGTAGACGGGAGGAGATCGATCTTGAGCCCTTTATTTTTGCTGATCCCGATCCTGCTGCCCATTGCGGGCGGACTGGCGATGCTGATCAGGCCGATAACAAAAGATAAAAACAGGAGAATCTGGTGCGAAGCCGTTGCCTGCGCGACGTCTGCCTGTGTATGGGCGGCGGCTCTGTGGGTACAGCGCGAGCCCATGACGATCTACAGTTTCACCCGGGGATTCGCGGTGAACTTCTGCGTGGACGGCATGGCCAATGTGTTCGCGCTCATGATCTCCGTGATGTGGCCGCTTGTCCTTCTGTACGCCTTTGAGTATATGAAAGGAGATGAAGGGCGCGATCGCTTTTTTGCCTTCTATGTCATGACTTACGGCGTGACGCTGGGCGTCTGCTACGCGGCGGACATGATCACGATGTATGTGTTCATTGAAATGCTGACGCTGGTGACGATCCCCCTGGTGTCTCACTACGGAGGGCACGAGAGCATGTATGCCGGGCGCAAGTATGCCGCCTATACCATCGGCGGCGCTTCACTGGGCTTTATGGCAGTGGTCCTGACTACGATGTTCGGCATGGCGGGGAGCTTCCGCTACGGCGGGAGCATTGACGTAACGTATGACGCGGTCATGATGCAGCTGGCTTTCGTGCTGGGATTCGTCGGATTTGGAGCCAAGGCCGCGGTATTTCCCCTGCACGACTGGCTTCCGACAGCTTCGGTCGCACCGACCCCGGTCACTGCGCTTCTGCACGCGGTGGCTGTGGTCAATTCAGGCGTTTTTGCCGTCATGAGGATGACCTATTATGTCTTCGGGGCGGACTATCTGCGGGGGACAACGGCGCAGGCGATCTGCCTGGCACTGGCGGTCTTTTCCCTTCTCTTCGGCGCCGTTCAGGCATTGAGAGAGCGTCATTTCAAGAGAAGGTTCGCTTACTCCACGATGAGCAACCTGTCTTATATGCTGTTGGGGGTCATGACACTGTCGCCTCAGGGGCTTAAAGCAGGACTGGCCCATATGGTATTCCACGGCGTCATCAAGATCAGCCTGTTCATGTGCGCAGGCGCCTTTATGCACCAGGCCCGCAGATCCTATATTTATGAACTGAACGGGATCGGCCGGCGGATGCCCGCGACTTTCACGGCCTACACTCTGTGCGCGCTGTCCCTTACGGGAATCCCGCCCTTCTGCGGGTTTGTCTCCAAGTGGCAGCTGCTGACAGCAGGACTCGGAGCTGCCACAGAGGCGGTACAAATGCGAACGGCAGGTTCCACTGTCTCACAGATCCTCCCGTATCTGCTGTACGGAGGAGTCGCCGCGCTGATCATCGCGGCTTTTCTGTGTGCGATGTACACGCTCAGTATTACGGTGAGAGCGTTCTTCCCCCTGGATGAAAAGGACCTGTATAAAGACAGCAATGTCAGGGAAGCGGGACCTCTCATGCTGGTTCCCCTCTATGTTTTCGGGGTGTGCAACATTCTGTTCGGCATGTTCCCGGGACCGATCCTGGCTGTACTGACAGCGATCGGAGAGGGAAGGCTTTGATGGCAAAATATCGATAACAATGAAATAATGCGTAAAATTACGGCGTTAAAGAGCCGTTTTTCCGCGGAAGTGGAGCACAGGATGCTTATTGCGACCATCGTCTTCGGTCCGTTTGCCGGAGCAGCGGCTGCGGCCGTCATAGGGAAAAAGAGCGAAAAAGCCGGAGAATATGCGGCTCTTTTCCTGACGCTCTGCATACTGGGACTGTCGCTGGCCCTTGTACCTCCGGCAGGTTCGGCAACACTTTATCCGTCCGCAGAAAGCGCGGGCGGGGCATCCCTTGTGATCCCGAAAATCCTGTCCGGGAGCGGCCTGACCTTCAGCGCCACGGGATTCAGGGCAGTGTACGCCGTGATCACCGCGCTCATGTGGGTCGGGACAACGATGTTCTCCCCGGAATATTTTGCCCACGAGAGGGAAAATCTGGGCAGGTACAAGTTCTTCGTGCTGTTTACACTCGGAGCCGTGGAGGGCGTCATGCTCTCAGCGGACCTGATGACTGCGTTTGTGTTCTTTGAGGTACTTTCCTTTACATCCTTCACCTGGGTCATCCACGAACAGACCCGGGAAGCGATCCGGGCGGGGTACACTTATCTGTTTATCGCGGTGATTGGCGGTCTGTTAATGTTCATGGGCCTTGTGCTCCTGGAGCGCACAACGGGAACTCTGTCCTTCGCGGGTCTGTCGGAGGCGCTGCAGGGAGCCGGCTCTTCGCCGGACAGCCTCGCGGAGCCCAAGGTGCTGGCGGCAGGCGTGCTGATTCTTCTCGGATTCGGCGCCAAAGCGGGCATGTTTCCGCTGCACGTATGGCTTCCCAAAGCCCATCCGGCGGCGCCTTCCCCTGCCTCGGCTCTTTTGTCGGGCATTCTGACGAAAGTTGGTGTCTACGGGATCCTGATGACGGCGCTCTATGTGCTGGCCGGAGATTTCCGCTTCGGCCTGATCGTGCTTGCAGCCGGTATGATCACCATGCTGCTGGGTGCAGTCCTGGCGCTGTTCTCCGTGAACCTCAAGCGCACTTTGGCCTGTTCTTCTATGTCTCAGATCGGCTTCATCCTGACCGGTATCGCAGTGACAGTGCTCATGGGAGCCGTGGGCGAGAAAGAAGCGGTGATGACAGCGCTTGCGGGTACGGTGCAGCACATGATCAACCACTCGCTGCTCAAGCTCACACTGTTCATGTGCGCGGGCGTGGTAGTCATGAACCTTCACAGCCTTACTTTGGACGAGATCAGGGGATGGGGCAGGAACAAGACGCCTCTCAAGACCGCTTTTGCCCTGGGAGGCCTTGGGATCAGCGGCGTACCGCTCTTTAACGGCTATATCAGTAAGACTTTACTCCACGAAGGAATAGTGGAAGCCATCCATGGGATGGCGGAGGCGCAGGAACTCGGACTTTCGACGGTTGACGCGGTGACTGCAGGGAACATCTCGAATATTCTTAAGATCGGTGAATGGATCTTCCTGTTTTCGGGCGGACTGACGTTTGCCTATATGCTCAAGCTCTTTATCTGTATCTTTGTGGAGAAGAACCGGGATGAGGACGTTCAGGAACGTTATGACAGCTCAACTAAGTGCATGAATCCCGTGAGCACAGCGGCGATCCTGGGATCGTCCCTGTTCATGGTGATCCTGGGAATGCCTCCGGTGACGAAGAGACTGATTGCTTTTGCCCTGGGCGAGAACGAGATCCTGGAATTCGCGGCTTTCACACCTGAGAATCTCAAGGGAAGCGCGATCTCTCTGGTGATCGGCGCGCTGGTCTATCTGACGGTCGTAAGGCACCTGCTGTACAGGGAGGGGTCTTATGTCAACCGCTGGCCGGAGAAACTGGACCTGGAGGAAGGCCTTTACAGGCCGGCCCTGACCAGATGGATTCCGCGAGTCCTTCTCACTATTGCTTCTGTATTCGGTGAGAACAAAATATTGAAGCCTGTGTGCCGATTCGGTCTTGATACTGCGCTGAAAGCGGCGGCTGTATTCGGTGAGGACAAGATTTTGACCCCGGTCTGCACCTTCAGTTTCAGCCTGATGCAAAAGATAGCGTACTGCTTCAGTGTCAGCACGGACTATCTGATCCTGGAAATGAGACGCACTGCGCTGCGGGAGAAAAGAGTGCGCAGAGCCGGCGTGGGACAGGTCAGCCGTCTCCGCATGCTCCGGGAGGGCACAGCGGAGGCTGTGAACCCGATTTTGCGCAATTTTACGTTTGCTTTGCTGATGACTTGCCTTGGAATACTGATGATTTTGGGAGTTTTGCTGATTGCAATTGTGCATATTTCTCAATAGAATGGAAAGACAGGGTAAAAAATAGAAACAATACAGAGCAAGAAAAAAGGTATATTTAATGAGCATATTTGACTTCCTGACACTCTTTGGCGGTCTCGCTATGTTCCTTTACGGAATGCGGCTTATGGGAGACGGCCTCAAAGAGAGCTCCTCCGGAACCCTCAAGAAGGCAATGGAGTCGGTTACCAACAACCAGTTCAAGGCTTTTCTTCTGGGTTTGGGCATTACGGCGATCATTCAGTCGTCTACGGCTACGATCGTCATCACATCAGGTTTGGTCGGAGCGGGTCTTCTCACTCTTCACCAGTCCATCGGTATCATTATCGGCGCTAACGTCGGTACTACCGTTACGGGCCAGATCATCAGACTTCTGGATCTGGACACAGGAGGCGGAGCCACCTCCTGGCTGCAGCTTTTCAAACCGTCATCTTTGGCGCCCATCGCGCTGATCATCGGCATTATCATTATCATGGGAGGCCGGCTCAAGAGTTCGCGGCAGATCGGAAATATCGCGATCGGCTTCGGTATTTTGTTCTCGGGCCTTATGAACATGACCGCCGCTGTCAATGTTTTGACAGAGTCAGGCATGGTGGAAGGGCTGTTTACCGGCCTTGGCAACAACCCGGTCCTCGGCTATCTGACAGGAGCGGCCGTCGCGTTTGTGCTGCAGAGTTCATCGGCTACGATCGGTATTCTGCAGGCCTTCTCCGCATCGGGCATGATGACATTTAAAGCTGTGTATCCGGTCATCGTCGGCGTCTATCTCGGCGACAGTGTGACCACGGGTATTGTCTGCTTCATCGGCGCGAGCGCGGAGCAGAAGAGAGTAGGTATCGTCAATATTCTCTTCAATATCGGCAAGATGGCGCTGATCCTGATCGGCGTTGCGATCCTGCATCAGCTCGGTTTCCTGGACGGAATCTGGGACAAAATAGTGAATTCCGGTATAATCGCGAACACCAACACGGTTTTCAACCTGGCAGCAAGTATCCTGCTGTTCCCGGTAGTCGGGTTGTTTGAGAGGACCGGAGTCCGCCTTGTGCCCGACGACAAGGAAAAGCCGAACAAATACCAGGACAAGCTGGACGCACTCAACCCCATGTTCTTCGATACGCCGGCTCTGGCGCTGCGAAGCTGCTACGATATCCTGCTTACTTTATGCCGTTCTTCCAGGGCCAATATTGAAAAGTCTTTCGGGCTTTTAGAAAATTATGACGAAAAAGTCTATGAGGAGATCGTGGAAGAAGAGGCGAATCTTGACCTGCTAACAGACCGCGTCAGCCGCTATATTGTGGAATATCTTCCGCATATTCGGGACGCGCAGAACGCGGCGATCCTCGACCAGTACTACAAGGTTGTGACAGATTTCGAGCGCCTTGGCGACCACGCGGTGAATATTGCCGACAATGCCGGCAGTATGCACAGACTGCAGAAAAAGTTCACGAAGACCGCAATCAGCGAGCTGGAGATCCTCGAGGACCTTCTAAGGGAGATCCTTGACAATGTGGACCTTGCGTTCGGAAAGAGGGACGTGGACGCGGCGTTCAGGATCGAACCGCTGCAGCAGGTTGCCACCGACATGGTCAGTAAACTCAAGAGACACCATCTTGACAGAATGAGTAAAGGCGAGTGCGATATTTTCACAGACGCCAACTTCGAGAACCTGATGTCGGATATGCAGAGAATTGCCGACGTCAGCACCAACATCGGCGAGGCGACGCTGGTCCGCGTCAACCCTGAACTTGCCGAAAATGAGCATGATTACTTCGCAGCGCTGCGTTCGGGTCAGAACAAGGAATACAACGAACAGTTCAACAGCGCGTACGAGAAATATAAGGACCGTTTCAGAAAAGTGGCGGAGAACGGTTGACAGAACCGTTACAATTTGGTAATAACATGTGTGTAGAATAAAGGTTTTCGGTTACTGACGGATTTGTGGAGCACCACATGGGAACCGGAAACTGTGAAGAAGTCGACCGTCTGGGCAGTGATAGGTAGTGGAGCAGATACTGTAAGTCTACCGTTACTGCCCTTTTGCAATGTATTAACACAAAATTCAGGAGGAAAGAATGGGATACAAGAGTGATATCGAAATTGCGCAGGAATGTCAGATGCTTCCGATCACCGAGATCGCGGCAAAGGCAGGCATCAGTGACGAATATCTGGAACAGTACGGCAAATATAAAGCTAAGATCGACTATAAGCTTTTGAAGGATTCCGACAGGAAAGACGGCAA
>CACZJD010000084.1 GCA_902781325.1 uncultured Lachnospiraceae bacterium | reverse complement strand
TATGCGCTCCCTTTTTGGAAAAAGAGGAAAAATGACGGAAATTCTGGACTTAACCGCGCAGGAGCAGCGGGATATTTTTGGAAGCAAAGATCACTATGTGAGAAAGATCGAGAAAGATCTGGATGTGGCCGTGATCGCGCGGGACGGCGTGATCAAGGTGACCGGGGATGAACCCAACGTGCGCAAGGCAGTGGGGATCCTTGAGAACCTGGCGGGATTGTCGAGAGCCGGGGGCGAGATCGAGGACCAGAGCGTAGACTATGCCATCGAGATGAAGGATGAGCCGGATTCCGGCCGGCTGGCGGATTTTGACAAAGACATCATCTGCCACACAGTCAGCGGGAAACCGATCAAGCCCAAGACACTGGGACAGAAAAAATATATAGATTCTATCAGAAACAATCTCATCGTATTCGCAAACGGACCTGCGGGAACGGGAAAGACCTTTCTCGCTATGGCGATGGCGATCACTGCGTTTCAGAACAAGGAGGTCGAGAGGATCATCATGACAAGACCCGCCATAGAAGCGGGCGAGAAACTCGGCTTTCTTCCCGGCGACCTGCAGAGTAAGGTTGATCCCTACCTGCGGCCTCTGTACGACGCGCTCTATCAGATCATGGGCGCGGAGAATTTCAGGAAGAACATGGAGAACGGCCTGATCGAGGTGGCGCCTCTCGCTTATATGAGAGGAAGAACGCTCGATAACGCCTATATCATTCTTGACGAAGCCCAGAATACGACGCCGGAACAGATGAAGATGTTCCTGACGAGATTCGGCTTCGGGTCCCACGCCATCATAACCGGAGATGCTACCCAGAAGGACCTGGCGCCTAATACCAGGTCGGGACTCGACGTAGCCATGAAGGTGCTTAAAAATGTGGACGGCATCAGTTTCATTAACCTTACCGCTAAGGATGTAGTCCGCCATCCTCTGGTACAAAAAATCGTTAAGGCATATGAGGATTACGAAAAACATGGTCGTTTTGAGCACAGATATCCAAACAGAAGAAAAATTTGAGTTTGATCCGGAAGAGACCGCGCTGAAGGTGTGTGAGGAGGTGCTGAGGCGGGAAGCGTTTCCTGAGGATGCCGAGATCTCTCTCGTCCTCACAGATGCGGAGGAGGTGCACCGTCTGAACCTGGAATTTCGGGGGATAGACCGGACGACGGATGTTCTCTCTTTCCCCGGACTGGATTTTGAAGAGCCGTCCGCCTTTGAAGAGAGCATCGATGAGAGCTGCATCAATCCGGATAACGACTGCGTAGAAGGTGAAAGAGCAGGCTGCGGAATACGGTCACAGTGAAATGCGGGAATTCGCCTTTCTTATAGCGCACAGCATGCTCCACCTGTGCGGGTACGACCATATGACTCCGGAGGAAGCGGAAGTTATGGAGGAGAGACAGGAAAAGGCACTTACGTCGCTGGGGATCACAAGGCAGTAGGGACATAAAGGAGAGTGCCGAATGGCAAAGAGAAAGAGCATGGCCGGTGGTGAAATCATAAGAGAGGCACAGATTTATGACGTGGCAGTGATCGGAGGAGGAGCAGCCGGCTGTATGGCGGCCTGTGCGGCTTCATTTAGCGGCGCCCGTACACTGATCCTGGAAGCGAACGACAGGCTCGGCAGGAAGATCTGCGCAACCGGAAACGGACGCTGCAACCTTACAAATCTTCATGTGGATGAAAAATGTTATCATACAGGCGGGGGAGAGGACCTCTCCGCCTTTTTTGCGCGGTTTTCCGTGGAGGATAATATCCGTTTCTGGGAATCACGGGGAGTTTATCTCCACGACAGGAACGGATATGTTTACCCCAGGACAGACCAGGCGTCTACGATCGCGGATGCTTTTGACAAAATACTGCGCGCGGCGGGAACAGAGATCATTTCCGGAAGCAGGGTTACCGATGTAAAGCCGGAGGAGGACAGCGAAGGAAGAGTATTCAGGATCGGGACGAAAGAGGGAAGGCGCTATTTTGCCCGGAAGGTGATCCTCGCTGGCGGAGGAGCGGCAGGACCGCAGTATGGATGCGACGGAGGTCTCTACGGGATCGCCCGGAGCCTCGGACATACTGTGAAAAAACCGCTGCCGGCACTTGTGCCTCTCCTTTCGGATGATACAGATCTCAAAGCGGCCGCGGGGGTCCGCTGCGACGCGGGGATCAGACTGGTGTGCGGGGAAAGCACATTCCGGGCTGAACGCGGAGAACTGCAGATAACCGGAAAAGGAATCTCAGGAATCCCTGTGTTTCAGATCAGTTCAGAGGCCTCAAGAGCCCTTGATGAGGGAAGGAGAGTCTTTGCGGAAATTGACTTTCTGCCGGACTTTACGGAAGAAATGTGGGAGAAGGAAAAATCGAGAAGGCTTTCTGAGGACCGAAACTGTATGCTCGGAACCTTCTTCCTCGGCCTCGTTAACAGAAAGGTGTTGGATCTTCTCCTGAGAAAACAGGGTATACAGGCGGAAAAGAAGGCGTCAAAAGTTGACGAGGACACGCTGGTAAGCATTATGCGGGACATGCGAAGCTTCAAAGTGCGTGTTACCGGTACGGGAGGATTTGAACAGGCACAGGTGACAACAGGAGGGATCCCGCTGAGCCAGACTGACAAGGATCTGATGTCTGCCTTTTGCAGAGGGCTCTATATGTCCGGAGAGCTGTTAGACGTGGATGGAATCTGCGGAGGCTATAATCTGCAGTGGGCCTTTACCAGCGGATGGATCGCCGGAAAGAGCGCGGCGGAGGAAAGGAGCAGCGGTAAATGATAAGGATCTCACAGTTAAAACTCCCCTGTGGTCACAGCAGAGGGGAGCTGGAGAACAGAGTAAGAAAAACGCTCCGGCTGGGAGGTGGAGAGCCTCTGAGAATTGAGATTCGCAAGCATTCCATCGACGCAAGGAAAAAACCTCAGCTTTTCGATATCTATACTGTGGATGCGGATCTCGGGATCGGGCTGAACGCGGAAAAAAAGCGCGTCGCGAAACTCCGCAGCAAAGACATTTCAGCAGTACAGCCGTCCGAATACAGATTTCCCGAGGCGGGAAGCGAGAAGATGGAAAAGCGGCCTGTGGTGGTCGGAGCCGGGCCCGCCGGGCTTTTCTGCGCTCTGATGCTTGCAGAACACGGTTACAGGCCGATCCTGCTTGAGCGCGGCAGGTCTGTAGAGGAGAGGAGCCGCGATATTGAGAAGTATTGGGAGACAGGCGTTCTGGTTCCCTCATCCAATATCCAGTTCGGCGAGGGCGGCGCAGGCACTTTTTCAGACGGCAAGCTCAACACGCAGATCAACGATAAGACCGGAAGGAGCGCGGAGGTGCTGCGGATCTTCGTCGAGACCGGCGCGCCTTCTGATATCCTTTATGAGGGAAAACCTCATATTGGAACAGATAAGCTGAGAATTGTGATCCCCGCTATCCGGGAGCGGATCATTGCGGCGGGTGGAGAAGTACGGTTTGAGGCGCAGGTGACGGATCTGGTGATCCGCGACGGCGCGCTGCGCGCGGTCATCTTACAAAACGGGGAATCCATTGAGTCTGACATTGTGGTACTGGCTCCGGGGCACAGCGCCAGAGACACTATACGCGCGCTGTATGAGAGGGGAATCCCCATGCAGCAGAAGGACTTTGCAGTCGGACTGCGTGTATCCCATCCCCAGAGCCTGATCGACAGATCCCAGTACGGGGTATTTGAGAAAGAGGAGATGAAGAGATTAGGCCTTACGGCAGCCAGTTACAAGCTGACGGCAAGAGCCTCCTCCGGAAGAGGAGTCTATTCCTTCTGCATGTGTCCGGGCGGCTATATCGTGGACGCATCATCGGAAGCCGGCAGGATCGCTGTAAACGGCATGAGCGAACACGCGAGAGACAGCGGGAGAGCCAACAGCCTGGAAGAGAAGGCTTTCCGGCTTGGAAACGGATCCGTTCCCGTACAGAGGTATCAGACTCTGAGGGACAGGTTCCTGCAGACTGAGAAATCCGGAGAGGGCACAGACCGCGCTCCGTCAGATGGTGCTGCTGATGAGTATCTGAAGACTCAGGACCTGTGCATACGCGGAAGGTGGAGAGAGGCAGATCTGAGCGATCTTCTGCCGCGGGCACTGACAAGGGACTTCATAGAGGGAATGGAATATTTTGACAGGAAGATCGAAGGATTTGCCGGGCCCGAAGCGTTCTGCGCGGGACTCGAGACCCGCACTTCTTCTCCTGTCAGGATCCCGAGAGGCGAGGACCTGCAGGCAGAGATCAGGGGACTTTATCCCTGCGGGGAAGGCGCCGGATATGCCGGGGGCATTATGTCAGCGGCCATGGACGGGATCCGTGTGGCGGAGGCCATAAGAAAGCGCTTTTGTGTACCGGGATAAAAAGGAAACTTGTGCATAAGACGCGGATACGGCTATAATGGTGAAGACAAATTAAGCAAAATATCGGTAACTGTTAATAAGTATAACGACCGGGACGAGGTGAACGTATCGTGAGTATTGTAGAAGAGCTTTGCAGAGCGGCGGCCGCAGTCAAATATGATGTTCAGAAACTGAGCACGGATACCAAGAACAAAGCGCTGTATACAGCTGCTGAGAAACTTGTGGAGAGGCAGGACAGCATTCTTGCCGCCAACAGAGAAGATATCTCGGCGGGAAGAGCCGCAGGGATGAACGAGGGACTGATCGACAGACTGACTCTGACCGAAGGCCGGATCGAACAGATCGCGGAGGGACTCCGCCAGGTGGCGCAGCTTCCTGATCCCGTCGGGGAGGTGATGGATGAGTTTACAAGGCCCAACGGCATGAAGATCCGCAAAGTCCGCGTTCCCATGGGCGTGATCGGCGTGATCTATGAATCCAGGCCCAATGTGACGGCGGATGCGTTCGCACTTTGCTTCAAGGCCGGCAGCGCCGTGATCTTAAAAGGCGGAAGCGATGCCATCCATTCCAATATCGCGATCACGGATGTACTCAGGGACGCTCTTAAGGAATGCGGGATCTGCCCCGATGCGGTCCAGCTTATCGCCACGACAGACAGGGCGGCCACAAGAGAACTGATGACAATGAGGCAATATGTAGATCTTCTGATCCCCAGAGGCGGGGCAGGACTGATCAGGGCTGTCGTCGAGAACAGCAGGATCCCGGTCATCGAGACCGGCACAGGCAACTGCCACATATATGTGGACAAAGACGCGGATCTGGATATGGCAATGAAGATCCTGATCAATGCGAAGACCCAGAGGATCGGAGTATGCAACGCCGCGGAATCTCTGGTGGTGCACAGAGATGTTCTTGACCTATTCCTGCCCATGCTCTCAAAGGCTATGGAAGAGTACAACGTGCTCCTCAGAGCGGATGATGACTCCAGGGCGCTGCTTCCCCTGGCAGAGGCGGCGACGGAAGAGGACTTCGGAAAGGAGTATCTGGCGCTGATGCTCTCGGTAAAAACTGTTGACTCAGTGGAGGAGGCCATTGCCCACATCAACCGCTATCACACCGGGCATTCCGACTGCATTGTGACTCGGAATCAGGAAGCAGCAGAGAAGTTCCTCAGTGAAATTGACTCCGCCTGCGTATATGTCAATGTATCCACAAGGTTTACGGACGGATTTGAGTTCGGATTCGGAGCGGAGATCGGCATCAGCACGCAGAAGCTTCAGGCGAGAGGTCCTATGGGACTGAGGGAGATCACTTCCTACAAGTATCTGATCAGCGGCAGCGGACAGGTCAGAGGTTAATTAAACTAAAACAGACAGGGCTCCGGATGTACTGCTACTGCAGTAAGCGGAGCCCTGTCTGTTTTCAGAGCATCAGAACAGAGATCACTATTTCCTCAGTTCTTACTCGTCCCATCCCTCGTACAGGCGGACTATGACGCCGATGGTCCGGATGTGCTCATTCTCCCCCAGGGGAATGTCATCATAATCGGACACGGGAGGCATATCCAGCGTCTCCAGAAGTTCCGTCTGGATCCAGTCCCTGCACTCGGCGATCGCATCGTTGATGCAGTCATCAAGAGTATCTCCCTTGGCTGTGCACATGGCCAGGTCGGGGAAGTAGGCGGTATACTTGCCATCATCGTTCTTTTGGAAAACTGCGGGATATTTAAATGTCATGTCTGCACCTCTCTTTTTGTTTAAAGATTCTACATCATTTACTCTACTCCATTACTGAGCAATTTACAAATGCAGAATTGACCGTCCGCTTCTAAATAGGTATTCTAAATATGGTTCTAAGACATTCAGTACAGGAGATCGATATGTCAGATAAGTTGATAGTAAAAGCAGTATTCAGTGATGTCGACGGGACACTTCTGAATTCT
Source organism: uncultured Lachnospiraceae bacterium (assembly GCA_902781325.1). GTDB lineage: Bacteria > Bacillota > Clostridia > Lachnospirales > Lachnospiraceae > CAG-791. Next base: position 6,443 of record CACZJD010000084.1, on the reverse strand, counting down.
GTGCACAGGGTTACGACGCGGACCGGAGAATGGATCCACAGGATTCTCGATAAGGACATACCGTTTGTCATTGTATCGGCCAGAAGTCCTTCGGGAATCTATCCGATCATGAAGAGAAACGGATTCGAGTGCGCGCTGATCTCTTACAGCGGAGCGCTGATCATGGACCGTGACAGGACTGTCCTTTACAGCAAGGAGATCGAGCGCGGTCTGGCGGAGCGGATCGAGCAGTTTTTTGTCAAAAAAGCGTATGACATGAGCTGGTGCATCTACTCAGGGGACGATTGGCTCAGCCCCGACAGGAGTGACTCCAGGATCCTGCGGGAGGAAAGCATTGTGGAGGCGCAGTCCAGAGAGGGCTCGGTGAAGGATCTCGCTCCCGGCAGGGGCGTCAACAAATTCCTGTGCATCTGCGCTCCGGGTACAATTCTGAGAATTGAAGAGGAAGTTAAGAGGGCGTTTCCCGAAGTCGCTGTGGTAAAATCCAGCGACATACTCCTGGAAATCATGGCGAAGGGAATTTCAAAGGCGGAAGCTGTGAAACGCTTCTGCGCACATCTTGGGATCTCACCCGATGAGACCATAGCTTTCGGAGATAATTTCAACGACGTCGAGATGCTCGAAGCCGTGGGGCGCAGCTATGTGATGGGAAACGCTCCTAAAGAGATCCTGGACCGCTTCCCTTATCACACGGCGGACAATGACCACGACGGGATCGCGGATGTCCTGGAGCAGATTTTCTAAAAACGAAAGCAGTAAGGAGATCAGAGGTTGAAAATACAGTATCGTACAATGTACAGGCTGATCATGGTTCTACTTGCCCTGTCCGCGGCTCTTTTGATCGCGGGATACTCTGTCCTGCGTCCGGACATTTCCGCCAATCAGAAGGAGGGGTCCAGACTGATCGGCGCCAGCTATATGACGATGAACAATGAATTCTACGAGATCCTCAACGAACAGATCAGTCACAGAGTAGAGGCGGAAGGGGACCGGCTCATATTAAGGAACCCGGCCCTGAGCGTGTCCAGGCAGGTGGAGCAGATCGGAAAGATGCTGGACGAGGGGATCAGTGTCCTGATCCTGACGCCGGTCGACTCGGACGGACTGACGGATATTCTCAAAAGGGCCCGGCAGCAGGGCGTCAAGGTCATTGTTGTGGACTCCAATGTAAGCGATGAACAGCTTGTGGACTGCACGATCGTTTCGGACAACTACAAAGCAGGGTGCCTGCTGGGTGACTATCTTCTGCAAAATAAAGAGAATTCCAAAGTCGTTATCCTGACTCATGAAGCTGCCACGTCCGGGCGTGAGAGGGTACAGGGATTTCTTGATACAATAAAAGGACATGAGGGAATCGAAGTAGTGGAAGAGGTTCCATGCGAGGGACAGCTGGAGATCGCGATGCCGCAGATGGAGAAACTGATCGACCAGGGGACGGAATTTGACAGCGTGTTCTGCCTCAACGATCCTTCCAGTCTGGGTGCGGCTGCCGCGCTTGAGACCAGGGGGCTTCTCGATAAAGTGGATATTTACGGAATCGACGCTTCGCCGGATGCCAAGCAGCTGATCTATGAGGGCAAAATGTGCGCCAGTGTCGCGCAGTTCCCCTCAAGGATCGGTGAAGAAGCCGCTAACGCGATCTACGACCTGCTTGAGGGCAAAGAAGTGAAATCTTATATCTCCGTGCCGGTGGAACTGGTCACAAAGGAGAACGTGGAATACTATAATGTCGACCGCTGGCAGTAAAGGGTGAAAGCGCAATGTTAGAGAAAACAGCAGCCGTAAAAAGAGATCTTGAAAAAGTGGGTGAAATTCCGGAATTCATGTTCCGGATCCTGATCCTGCTCAATCTGGTGATCGTATTGTTTGTCACTCTCATCTCGAGTCATGCGCTCTGGGGATATGTAAATGAGGGAACTGCGCTTGACTTTTTGCTCAGCGCGGGCCGCATACCGCCCCAGAACTGGGTCTTTCCCGTCACGGGCATGATGCTGTTCGGGTGCCTGATCCTCATGCTCACGGTGGAATGCAACAACCACCCGGAACTCGTGAGCAAACTCATCGTGGAATTCATCATAACTATCGGAATCAGCTATGTTACGAGCTTTGGCTATACGGGTATAGTCGTCCTTCTCCTGGCGGATATCATGCGCTACACCATTGACTGGAAAAAGAGGGCGCTCTATATAATTGCCGTGTCGACATTCTATCTTCTCATGAACGGAAATGTCCTGCAGGACTGGCTGGGAGTAATTCCTCTGTCGGTCTCCTGGGAGTATTACAGAGCGGACCACTATGTGCGTTTCCTTAGCATTCTGGGAATGCTGACTCTTATCAACATGTTTGTGTTTATCTTCTACATGGTGCTCCTGGTACTGGCGCAGACCAGCGAGAAGGAGAGTATCTTAAAGCTCAACCTTGAGCTTAAGGAAGCAAATACGAAGCTCGAGGAATACGCGAGTGACGCTGTCAGGATGGCGGAGACCAGGGAAAGAAACCGTCTGGCCAGAGAGATCCATGATACGCTGGGGCACTCTCTTACGGGGATCATATCCGGGATCGAGGCTTGTATCGTGCTGATGGATATCGCTCCGGATGCCACTAAGGAACAGCTCCGGGCCATAGCGGAGGTCGCAAGGACAGGGATCATCGATGTAAGGCGCTCCGTTAAGGCGCTTCATCCCGACGCTCTCGAGACCATGGACCTTGAGAACGCGCTGCTCAAGATGATCGATACCACAAAGAGGTCCACAGGCGTAGAGATCACATACTTTTTTGATGCGGATCTCAACCATTTTAATCAGGATGAAGAGGATGTGGTATACCGAGTCGTGCAGGAGAGCATCACTAACGCGATGCGTCACGGCCAGGCGACAAAGATCCGCATTGAGATCACAAGGGTTGACGGGGATCTTCATATTCTGATCTTCGACAACGGGAAGGGCTGTGAGAATATCGAACCCGGATTCGGACTCCATCACATGCAGGAACGTGTCGAGATGCTTGGAGGAGATCTGCAGTACAAGGGAGACAAGGGATTTATAGTCCTTGCGAGGATTCCGATTCGCTGGGGAACTGAGACGTAATACTGATAATATTATGCGCTGCGGCGCGGGAACGGAGAAAAGATGATCAAGATTTTGATTGCTGACGATCAGGAACTTATCAGGCAGAGCCTTCTGATCATACTCGATAATATGCCGGATTTTCATGTCACGGATACAGCCGCTGACGGACAGGAAGTGATCCAGTGCGTCAAAAGAGAGAAACCGGACGTGATCCTTATGGATATCCGCATGCCCAAGATGGACGGCGTGATCTGCACCCAGATCATTAAGGAGAATTATCCGGATATCAAGATCATCATCCTGACAACCTTTGATGATGACGAGTATGTCTTTAACGCGCTCAAATACGGCGCAAGCGGATATCTGCTAAAGGGAATTTCCATGAAGGAACTCTCCGACGCGATCAGAAAGGTATATCAGGGCACAGCGATGATCAACGAAGACATCGCCTCCAAGGTCGTGAGGCTTTTCTCCAGGATGGCGCAGACCAACCTGGCCATCACGGTCGATGAGCAGCAGTCAAAGAGCCTCAAGAATAATGAGTGGCAGATCATCGTGCTCGTAGGGAGCGGCCTTTCCAACAAAGAGATCGCGGCCAAACTCAACTTATCGGAAGGAACTGTGAGAAACAGCCTGAGCAATATTCTCAGTAAGCTCGGACTTCGCGACAGGACCCAGCTGGCGATCTGGGCTGTTCAGACGGGGGCGGTCATCCGCAGGTTTGAGGAAGAAGAGTGAGGAGTCAGATGAATCCGGAGTTTATTAAGAGCAGGAGGGTGCGCGTCGGCATCAGCATACTGATCGCGGCAGCGGCGCTGTTTATCATAACCGGCCAGGTGAGAAGGATCCGCAATTCAAAAGAGCAGGTCCTGACGCTGGGCGTATTTTCGGACAGTTACTGGGGCGTGCAGAGCGGTTACGCCAACAAGATCATTGATGACGCGATCAGCCGCTTCGAGGCGGAGCACCCCGGCGTGAAAGTGCAGTATGAGAGCGGAATCATGAAGACAGACTACTCGGAATGGCTCTCCGAGCAGATGATGAAGGACACGGAACCGGACGTCTTCTTTGTTCCGGAAGGCGACTTCAGCACATTTGCCCAGATCAATGCTTTGAAAAATCTCAACGATCTTGTCAAGGAAGATGATTCCTTCAATCCGGACGCCTTCTACAGAACAGCTTATGAGTACGGTAAATACGGAGGCAGACAGTATGCGATTCCCTTCGAGTGCGCGCCGAATATGATGTTTGTCAATAAGTCGATCCTTGACAGTGAGAAAATCGACCTCCCCGCAAGGGATTGGACATGGGATGATTTTTACACGATCTGCAGGAAGGTCACAAGAGACACTGACGGAACAGGGATCATAGATCAGTTCGGCACCGTTAATTACAGCTGGATCGACGCTTTTGACGCCAACGGAGTGGAACTTTTTGACGAAAAAGGAAAAAGCTGTGACTTCACGGTAAGGGAGATCGGCGACGCCATCGCCTTTCTTGAAAAACTCAGCGCGCTCGGCAGCGGAAATTCCCTGTCAGAAAGAAACTTCGCCCAGGGGAACGTCGTCTTTCAGCCCATGAACTTTTCCGAGTACCGCGCTTATAAATCCCAGGAAATGAGCTTCAAGAAATACTCCGGCTTTGAGTGGGACTGCGTGACGATGCCTGCCGGACCCTCGGGAGACAATTATTCGAGACTTGACACTCTCTCCATCGCTATGAGCGAAAACACTACACAGGAAGAGATGGCCTGGGAATTTATGAAACTCCTGACAACTGATCCGCAGATCCAGTCGGAGATATTCGAGTATTCCGCGGGAATCTCGGTCCTTCCGGAGGTGACTCAGTCAGAGGAAACACGCAGGAGGATCACGCAGAGCACTGGTTCGGAGTTCAATCTGGATATTCTGGAAAGCGCGATGGAGAAGTCCGTGACCAGGACCAGATTCAGAGGATTTGACAACGCGCAGGAGGAGGTCGGTCTTGCGGTGCGCTCTATTTTGGAGAGCAATTCCAACATTCAGATGGAACAGATCATATGGAACAGGACGATCAATAATTACCTGAAAAACATGCAGCAGAGAGAATAGTAATTGCTGAATATGACAAATGTCATGTTTAAAATGACATTTATCAGAGCAAAACGGTGACACATGACAGATGCACATGTGCCGCCGTTTTTATATACTTTTAATCAGAGTTTATTAAAAATTAATATTCTGCGCAGTGGATGCAGAAAGAAAGGAGGATACGCAGTTTGAAATACGTAGTACTGGTCAGTCACGGTGAATTTGCTCCCGGTCTCCACACGGCGATCACTATGCTCGGCGGCGAAGACAGAGAGGACGTTCTCTCCACCAGCCTCAAGAACGGCATGGGCGCTGACGAGTTCGCAGACAATGTAAGAGAGCTTCTCTCTGTTGTCGGTGAAGATGATGAGATCATCATGTTCGCTGATATTGTCGGCGGATCTCCCCTCGCAACCGCAGCGAATGTCATTGCAGAGAAAGGTCTTCTCGCAAGGACAACAATGATCGGCGGAATGAACCTTCCTCTGGTCCTTACGGCAGTTCTCGGAAAAGACGACGTCGATACCGAGGAACTCAAGGAAGAGATCATTGAAGGCGCCAAAGATCAGATCAAGGAGTTCGTTGTCGCAGTTGACGACGACGAAGAAGAAGATCTGTAATCAGATCTGACGCAACAGTTATTTTTACAGGAGGTAAAATATGATTTCTTTCGTACGTGTTGATGACAGAATGATCCACGGCCAGACCGTTACAAGATGGTCTCTGGAATATCCCTGCACAGGCCTGATCGCTGTTAACGATGCAGCAGCCAAGAACCCCGTTCTGAAGGGAGCTTACAAGAGCGCTTCCGACAAGAAGACATTCGTATGGCAGCTTGACGAGTTCATCGCCAAGGCTCCCAAAGTTCTGGAGTCCAAGGACAAGTATTTCCTGATCACAAAGAACCCCATCGACATGAAGAAGATCCTTGTCGATGCAGGCATCGTTCCCAGCGACGTCAAGACCGTCATCATCGGCCCTTGCAACGATCGTCCCGGCGCAGTTAAGCTCGGCAACAACCAGTCCATCACACAGGAAGAGGCTGACGCGCTCGAAGCTATCTCCAAGGCAGGTTATGAAGTTGAGTTCGCTCTTCTGAAAGAGACCGCGATCGGCAACTGGAAGAAGTTCAGAGGCCAGTTCGGTTACACAGACTGATCGGATCTGCAAAATAGATACACGAAAAGGAGAAAGAAATGTCCATAAATTTATTTCAGGCAATTATTCTCGGATTATTCGCTTCCCTCTCCAGTATGCCTGGTCTGGGCGGAACATCCATCGGTAACTACACGCTGGGCAGACCCCT
>CACZJD010000083.1 GCA_902781325.1 uncultured Lachnospiraceae bacterium | reverse complement strand
CATTGTCGATCTTCTGCCAGCCGGTTCCCATTGCTCCGCTGCCGGTGAAATAGTATGTCCGATCGCCCAGTTCTTTAAAACCGAGCTGCATGGTTCCATCATTCTCGTCAAAATAATACCACTTGTTGCTGAGCCACTGCCAGCCGGTCTGCATGGCTCCGCTTCCATTGAAATAATACCAGGCACCGTCGATCTTCTGCCAGTTAGTGACTGCCTTCCCCTGGTTATAATAATAGCGGCTGGAGCCTTCATTTACCCAACCGTTCTTTACAGATGCTTCCTGTTTGGCGTCTTTTCCTTCAGTGATCACCTCAGGTTCTACTTCAGCGGCAATCTCATCAGTAGTTTCTGCTGCGGCTGCATTTTCTTCAGAAACCGTTTCTTCCTGTTTCTGCTCACCTGCGGCTGCCTCATTCTTGTCTTCCTCTGTTAAATCGACCGCTTCAGTCTCAACTGAAACGCCCTCATCGGAAGCCTCTTCCTGCGCAATCTCTGTCACAACTTCTGTCTCCGTCGCTGCAGCCGTTTCGGCAGCACCTGCGCCGGTAACAGGAAGTGAGGCAAATGTGAGAGATAATGCCAGCAAAAATGCCAATCTACGTTTCATTCTCTTCTCCTCTCCTGCATAATTATTACAGAAAAATTACAGTTGTTACATTAATAATACCGTATAAATATACTACACTATTCTTTACAATAAATCCACCTTTAATTTACAAAAAATACAAATTCTTATCTGTATTAAATCACGTACAATTTGATTGACTCCGAATCATGGGACAGTTATACCATTTGCTTTGAAAGACAAGAAGACTGTTGCAGTTCCTGATATGATCAGCCTCTGCAACAGTCTCTATCCACCTTTTATAAAGAATTACTGCCCCTGCAGCATACTTCCTGCTCCGGCCGCTTTTACTCAGCCCCTGCTGGCCTGAAGGAGCTTCTGACGGAGCTGTGCCTCGATCTGGGCGAGATCCTTCTGCGCTGCCGCTCTCTTCTCTTTGCCTTCGGTCTGGATCTGCAGCACTTCGTCCATCGTAGAGATCAGCATTTCGTTTGTGTGCTTGAGTGTCTCGATGTCCACAACACCTCTCTCCGCTTCCTTCGCGCTCTCGACAGTCGCCTGTTTGAGCTTCTCGGCGTTCTTTCTGAGCAGAGCGTTGGTCATCTCGTTGACCTCTCTCTCTGCCTTGGCCGCCTTTGATGCATGCTCAATGCCGATTGCGATGACCATCTGATTCTTCCAGAGAGGGATCGTATTGACGATAGTGGACTGGATCTTTTCCGCCATCACCTGGTCGGAGGCCTGGATCATTCTGATCTGCGGTCCTGTCTGCATCGCGACAGTTCTTGTGAGCTGCAGATCATAGAGCTTCTTCTCAAAGCGGTCGCACTGCTCCGCAAGATCTCTTGCTGCCTGTGCATCTTCGGGAAGACCGGATTCCTCAGCCTTCTTCTGAAGCGCGGGGAGTTCATTCTCTCTGACTTCCTTAAGTTTCTTCTTGCCGGCAAGAATATACATGGTGAGCTCTTTATAGTAATTGAGGTTGAGTTCATACATGCGGTCCAGAAGTTCGACATCCTTTAGCAGCACCATCTGATGCTTCTCGAGTTCATTCGCGATCGACTCAACGTTCTTCTCTACCGACGCATATCTGGTCCGAAGCTCTGTCACCTGATTTCCCTTCTTCTTGAAGAAGCCGAGAATGCCTTTCTCCTCCTCATCGATGTCAAAACTCTTGAGCTGTGTGACAAGTCCGGAAACCATATCGCCGACTTCGCCGATGTCCTTGGTCTTAACGCTCTCCAGTGTCTTTTCGGAGAAGTCCGCCATCTTTTTCTGCGTGCCTACGCCATATGTCAGTACAGCTTTCGAATCAGTTACATCGATCTTTTTGGAAAACTCTTCTACCATGCGAAGTTCTTCCGGTGTAAGAATGTTTTCTTCCGGATCGGGCACCGCCTCTTCTTTTTCAGGGGCTGTCTGAACCTGTGCCTCCTCACCGAATGTAAGACTCGGTGCGCTTGCGGTAAACTCCTCCGCCTGTGCTGCCGCGCCTGTAGACTGTGCCGCTCCATCCTGACCAAAAGTCAGATCCATCTTCTCGTCTGCCATAATCCCTGCTTTCTCCTTTGTATCAAGGTATTTATTTGATCGTTAATCAGTTTCTTCGATTTCTTATTCCAAATACCCGATGGTCAGTCCTCTTTGGGCATTGTCTGAGCCTGGGCCTGACTGCCGGTAACTGTCTCGTCACCCCATGTGAGGGTCGTCCCGTAAACCTGCTTCTCCATATCGCTGACACTCTGACCTTTTTCCGCACTCATCTCCCGCTCTGTGAGGCCATCCTGCGCGAACATAGTCTGCATGACCGAAATATCCGAGGACACATCCCACGCCATATTCTCGAACAGGCTGTCCAAAAGCCTCTCAAAAGCGTCATTGATCGTGTCAAGCGCGTCCTCAATCTCTTTCTTGGTCTTAACTATATTTTCACCGCTTACAGTCTGCTTATCCAGTTCAGTATAAGCTTTGAGCAGTTTCACTGTCGTGGGAAGATAGTAACTTATCAGTTTGCTCAGTTCGGAAGCGGAGTCTGGGTTCTGTCTCACCTGTTCAATGATCCGGTCCACAGTACTCTCAAGGCGGTAGAGTTTCTCAGACATCTCTACGCCCGGGATCTCATCATTGAAGTCATGGATCGTCCTGATATACTCCTTGCCCTCTTTGATGATCTTTCTCGCGTTGGCGGGAAGATCGGCGTCCGCCCCCTCTTCAGCCTCGGCCTGATGCCGGAGAATCTCGCTCTGCTGGCGGATCTCCTGATACTGCTTGTAGATCTCTTCTGTAAGCATAAGCGTCGTTTGCTGCTCGTCGAGCCACGCGTTCGAAAAGACCTTCTTATCCATCAGCTCTTTGATATCAGACAGGACCTCATCCTTAGTCCTTCCCGTAGCCTGGGCAAGCTTGGAAATGTCAATATACTCCGCATTTCCGATCGCTTTCGCGTACTCATAATAGCGCTTTACCAGATCATTGTCTTTCTTTCCCTTGATGAACATGTACGCAAAGGCTGCAGTTATGATCGCTGTCGCGAGAAATCCGAAGAGCGAACCGCCTACGATCCCGTAGGCCACCAGGTCAAATATACTTCCCAGCAGCATCGGAACACTGATAAACAGTCCGCAGATACCTCCGATCATCTTGCCGAGGCCGCTCTGCTTACTTACCAGTTTCTGCACAAACGGCGTCTTCCAGGAGGAATACGTCCTCCTGGGCTGGGCCTGGCTGCTCATGCGCTGGCCGTATCCGGCTCCTGCAGACTGATACCTTCTGTAAGGGTTGGGGCCGTAATTTGTGGCGCCCTGCCCCGCTGTATTCCTGTACTGTCTGCTTCGGATATCTTCCCGCCGGTTCTTCTCATTATACTCTCTGACATCCCGCTGGATCGTATCAGAGACTTCCTTCACTGTTTTGCTAATGGACGAACTAAGGCCTGAAAAATCATTGCGGCTCACTGCGTCGTTGACCGCGTCCATGATATCACTGCCCGCGCCATATAAATCATTTAAATCCATATTTTTACGCCTCGTTCGTTTTCCTTTAATAAAATATCAAAATACAGATTATATTGTAGACTATTCCTTCTCAAATGACAAACAAAAGACCTCTCCTGTCTTCACGTTCTTTATCACCGATCCAGCGCGCTGTCTATTTTGGTCAATTCGGGCTCATATATTCCGACTTCCGCTGCAGCCTTTTCCATCCGCTGCTTCTGAACCGCCGCCCTCTCACTGTCTCCGCTCTGCAGATACGCCTTGTACCTGAAAGCTGCCGCGGCATATTCAGCCACAGCTGCCGCGTCCTCGTAACCGCTGTTCACACTGCCGATCGCCCCGTAGTCGTGATTATAATCGTTAATCAGCTGCGCATACTGTCCTCGTTCAATACTGGTAGACGTTAACGAATCGCCGAACTTACGCGAGTAATAATCGTTTCCTCCCGAAGAGAAAAACCCGATCAGAAAAAAGATGACGAAAGCGGTAAGCATACCGATCACTATGTTCAGAAAAATGATCACCTTAGACTTTTTGGGCTTTTTGGATGCTTTACTTATATATCTTGCCATTACTGATCCGCCTCCTGCGCAGCTTCAATCTCCGGCAGCTCAACCTTGTTCATTTCGGACAGGCCGACCCCGGTCACACTGACTATCTTTTCGTCCAGTGCCTGCTCGATCAACACCGTTCTGCGGCTCTTGGTCAGTCCCCTCATGGAGTCCGTCTCCTCTTTGGTGAGGCTCAGGTATTTCTGCAGCAGGACTGCAAGATCTGCTTCCATCTCGTTATAGACCGCTTCCGTTTTCCCCGGATCCTCCGAGAGCCTTGTGTAGGAGTCGGAGAGGATATCCTCATAAAACTGGTTCACATAGTCGCTCAGGCGTTCCGCGTAGTACAGGTCTCTTGTATCCTTACCGATGTAAGCCGTTTCCAGAAGCGCCTCGAATATATTCTTATAATCCCTCGCTCCGTAAAAGATCCATCGGAAATCATCATACTTGTCGTTCATGTCGAGCTCATGCTTGTCCACGAACACAGACAGCTGTGTGTAGTCCCTGTCAGCCAGGTACTGCTCGATCTGTTCCACATAGGCCTCATAGTTTTTATTCGCGGCCTTCTTCTCTCTCTTTTGGTTCATGTTGTAGCCGTCCAGATTTATGAACATCCAGAATATAAGGACTACGAGCGCGGCGATAATGAAAAGCCGGATTCCCACTGCCGTGCCGCCGCCGCTGTTTGCGACGAGTTCATTCATGGCCTGCTGCTTCGTCTCCTCAAACTCTGTCTCATATTCCCGCATTTCCTTCTGGTGCCGCTGTGCCTGGTCCACAGGCCTTCCGCAATTCGGGCAGAAGTGGTCATCCAGCGTGACGTCTCCGCCGCAGTACTTACATTTCATAGCCTTATCCTCACCGATTCTTCAAAAAATCCTTGCACTCCTGGATGTAGAAGGACCCCATGTCGTGTGCCGCTTTCCTCTCAAACTCCGCCAGTTCCTCGTCAGTCAATGCGAATCTCGTCTCCAGGTCCCTCAGGTACTCTACGGACATCTCCCTGATGATCTCAGCGTCCTCCGCCGGCACCTGTCTGTGGTCAAAATACAGAAGCTCCAATTCATTCCTCAAAAGATAAGCAAGCGACTCCATGTAGGAGTCCGTGCCTTTTTTATTCTGCTGTTCCAGTTCCTCAACGAACTTAATGTCGTCCGGGATATACTTCAGGATCCGGAGCCCGTCAAGAAACGCATAGTGATCCCAGTCATACAGACCGGCATTGTCATGACTGTCCGCAAATTCCAGAAGTCCCTCATAGTCCTTGTTCCTGTACAGCTCGTCCAGTTTGGGGAAATTCTCCTGCTTCCACAGATACTCTTCCTTTGAACGCTCGTTGAGCTTCCGGTCACTGTTTCCCTCTACGACCTTATCGAAAAAGGTCATGACCCCGATAAACATAAGAAGAGCAAGGGCTACGGCGCCTACCACCGTCAGGATCCGTTTCATGTCCTGCGCGGTCTGAACAGTCTCTTTCTTTTTATGCTCCCGCAGGACGTCTTCCGGCAGGTCCTCCAGTTTGTCCTTCAGTTCATCCAGATCCTCAAGGTACTCTGTCTCATCCTGGTAGTCATCCACAGATTTGCAATAGGGACAATGCAGCAGCCCGGCCTCATATTCCGCTCCGCAATTAGGACAGCGGAGCATTTTCACAGTTTTTCTTTTATATACTCTTTTGCTCATTTCCTTTTGTAAAAAAGGTCCGAAGAGCAGCCGCTCCCCGGACCGTCTTATTCAACCAGTTTATCTCTGGATAGTCTGCGTCCAGTGATTCGCCCCGTACATGTCTGTAAATCTGTAAGTCACAAGTGCCGTTCCATCTCCAATGGCCGTATCGCTGATCGTAAGATCCGCAGCGGAAGTTGTGATCTCAAGGGGGTTGCCGAGATAATAGGTATCATTATAGGTTCCATTGTAATCATAAAGGTCACAGAGCGGTTCAATGACGTCTCCGGGAACAAGTTCCGTGATCTCCTTGCCCACAACGTCAACCTCATCGTCCTTACTGTAGTCCGAAAACGCGCCGGCTACATATCCCTCCTCGTGTTCGTTGTCAAAGACGAGCATCAGGTTGCTTCTCTGTCCGTTCAGCATACAGGGGACTCTACCTGTAATGGTGTAATTGGTCCCGTCGTCCAGTGTGTCTAAATGATAATACGCTACAGGCTGGCGGTTGATCGAGATCCAGTACTTTCCTTCATCCGCGATGAGGTTTCCCGCCTCATCGAACTCATACACGTTATCCAGGCCGAGATCCGCATACCCCTTTCCGGTGTCATAGAACGTGTTGAGTTCCAGGTCTGTGACCATGCCCCACTGTTCTTCTGAGAGTTTGATCTTCTCCTTGCCGTCCTCTGTCACCCAAGCGAGCTGCGTTGCGTCGAAGTGATGGTTCTGGATATACGCAAGCGTATCCTTCTCGGAGAGCGCTCTGTCGGAGAGGAAGGAAGATCCTGAGGAACTCATGCCGGAAACAGAGCTGTAATCTCCGCCCAGAAAACCTGTGAGCAGCGCGCCGATCAGATCGTTTGCATCGGAACCGCTCGTACCGCTGAACTGTCCGGCGTAGTCGCCGAAGAGAGAATCATATGGGCTTCCGGTTCCGCCGCTGCCGGCCTGTCCGCTCACCTGAAGACTCGCGAACTGCCTGATGCAGGTCGTATAGTCGGCGTCCATCCCTATCTCGTTATAGGTCTTGGACATGCTGTCCACATACTTCGCGCTGCTTCTGTAAGGGAAGTAAATGGAAAGTCCGTAAGCGTTGGACATATTTACAGATGTGCGGTTGTATTTGACCGCGCCGCGGATCGCTTTTGAGAGTGCTTCGCCCTCTTTGAGTCCGGTGTTCAGGGCCAGGTGCACCAGGTCGACCTGGTCGATCCTTGTGTTGGCCGCAAACTCTCTGGTCTGGTTTCTCGCCTGTGCAATCTGCTGATAGTTCTTGTCAGAGATCTGTTTGCTGATCGCCTTGGAAAAACTGCCAAGCAGCGAAGGCACCGTATTGGACAGTTCCGACAGATCTACGAGCGAGAGGGTCGTCTTCTGGCCGCGGCACTTGACCCCGCAGGTCTCCACGAAGGAATCGATGATCTTTTGACCGAGCTGCACAGTCGGGATCGACGTGTTGTTTCCGAGTGCATTGAGCCAGTCTGTGTAGAACCAGCCCACGCCGGGTTCAGTCTCTTCCGACGCGACCATATAGTCCGCGTAATTGCTCAGCATCAGGGCGGTTTCCGTCGTTGCCATCAGGCATGCGTCGAATCCGACAAAATCAAATTTGACTCCGCCCTTTTCCAGCGCGCTCTGAATACCGGACAGTGTCATGGAACCGCTGCTCCTGTACTTCTCGTCATAGCCGTAGCCGCTGACTGATCCGCCGCCGTGATCCCACAGGATCAGCTCATATCGGTTTGCAGGATAGTTTTTCGCAGCCCACTGGATGTAACTTGCCAGATTATCCGGATTTGTCATGGCAGCCGTACCCGCGTCCTTAATGAGACACTTCACGCCGCCTTCCATGACCTGATAGACCTGGTTCACTCTGCTGCTGACGATGTTGTTGCGCCAGCTGCTGCAGCCGCCGGTGTATACAAGAAGATTGACCTTTTTTCCAAGGTTGGCAGCTGCCATCTCCTGCAGGTCCGAAGTTCCCATGCCGCTTCTGGATTCCAGATCCGTGCCGCACAGGTACACCATGATCGTAACGGTGTCATTGCCGCCGCCTTTGATCTTCGTGAATTTTTCTCTCGATCCGGACGCCACTTCCGTATCAAGTTCGGTCTGGGAAGCATTCCCGCTGCTCCAGCCGGTGGAGAGAGAGCCGTTTCCGCTGTAGGAACTGTCATAGAAATTGAAATTGCTGTCCCCGGAACTTGAGGTATAACTCTCATCGACGTTCCAGTTGTTTCCTGTGGAAGAATAGCTGCCGCCGCTGCCTCCTCCGAAAAGTCCTCCGAGGGAACCGCCGCCGCCCAGCAGCGCAATAATGATCAGGACGATCAGCGGAAGTCCGCCCATCCCCCTGCCGTTTCTCTGTCCTGAACCCGAACCTGAACTCCCTCTTCCGGAAGTCCCTGATCCCACAGGACCGGTTCCGAGCCCGTCACCTCGAAGGTTAACGCCGGAGCCCCCCTCGGTCACATTTCTTTTCCTGCCGCGCGGTCTGTTGTCTGCCATTTCTCTTACCTCCCTGTCCACATACTTATTTAAGGAAAGGATTTCTCTTTCAGATCACTGAAAACAGAGTTTTGTTCAATGATATTCCGTCACAAGTATATCATAGTTTCCCCAAAATATGCTCACTCAGCAAACAAGGGCGTGGAAAAGTAACGCTCTGCTGTGTCCGGCAGAACCGTGACGACAGTTTTTCCTTTGCCCAGCTTCTTCGCAAGTTTGAGCGCCGCCGCGACATTGGTTCCCGCGGAGATCCCGACCATAAGGCCCTCTTCTCTGGCAAGGCGCCTGGACGTCTCGAGCGCTTCCTCATCCGTCACTATATAAATATTGTCATAAATCTCTGTATTGAGGATGTCGGGAATGATCCCGTCGCCGATCCCCATCTGCATATGCGTTCCCACGGTGCCTCCCGCCAGGATCGCAGCGTTCTCAGGCTCAGCTGCCCAGATCTCGATATCGGGATACTGTGCCCGCAGCACCTCTCCGATTCCCGTGATCGTCCCCCCGGTGCCGATCCCCGAGCAGAAACCGTCGATCGGACCTGCAACCTGAGCCATGATCTCCAGCGCAGTGTATTTTTTGTGGGTCAGCGTATTATTCGGATTCTCAAACTGCTGCGGAACAAAAACTCTGGGATCTTCATCCCTCATCCGCAGCGCCGTCTTCAGGCACTCGTCAATGCAGGCTCCGATATCACCCGCGTCATGGATCAGGACCACTTCGGCTCCGTACTGCCGCACCAGTTTCCTGCGCTCCTCGCTGACGGAATCCGGCATGATAATGATCGTCTTGTATCCCTTTACTGCCCCCACAAGGGCGAGCCCTATGCCCTGGTTGCCGCTCGTGGGTTCTACGATGATCGTATCCTCAGAGATCAGGCCGTCCTTTTCAGCCTGCTCGATCATATTCATCGCTGTCCTGGTCTTAATGGATCCGCCCACATTCAGGGCCTCCATTTTGACCAGTATCCGGGCGCTGTCTTCCTCGGGCATTCTGTTTAGTCTGATCACAGGTGTATTCCCGATCGCCTCAAGGATATTGTTGTAAACCATCTCCCGGTCCTCCTTTTTAAGTTATTCTGTTCATTTCTGCCCGACCGTAAGTTCCTGAAGGCTGCTGCCTCTTTTGAGTACATCCAGATCTATGAATCGCTCTCCCCCTTCATAGCCCTCCAGTTCAGCTGTGTCGCAGTACTGCCAGACGATCCATCCGCTTCCCGCCTCAATAGCCGCCGGATAGTAAATACTCCTGACCCACCGGGGATACTCATCAAAAGCGCCCTTTATATATTTCCCATACACGTCATGCGTACAGTAGATCATCGGCTTGGCGTTGTATTCCTTTTCCAGCGCTTCCAAAAAAGCGCCGAGCTCCCGGATCACATCCTCCTTTGCAGGCGGATTCTCTTTTTTGTCACCGTAGTACTCCACATCGACTGCAGGGATCAGCTTCCCCTCCAGGTCCCCCACGGCTTTGATGTAGTTGTCCGCCTGCATCTGTCCCGGACTGTCAAAAGAGAAAAAGTGATAGGCTCCCGCGGGAAGTCCGCATTCCACTGCGTTTTCCCAGTTATCGGCAAACCTGCTGTCCACGTGTCCGCTGCCTTCGGTAGCTTTTATATAAACAAATTCAATACCCTGCTCCATCAGTACGGGCATATCTACGTCCGCCTGATACTCGGATATATCCGCGCCGATGACGTCCCTGTCCGAGACGATCCATCTGTTGATCTGAAGCTTCTTTGTCTTTACGGCAAAGTACAGCAGGAGCAGAAGTCCTGCTGCCGCGCCCAGAACAATAGCTGTATGTATATGTCTGTTCTTCATTCCGTCCTCATCTTTGAGCCGCACTTTCCCGCCTGCATCTGCCGCAGCCCGGGGGTCACTCTGCTATTATACACGCAGAAAACCGTAAAACAAAGTGCGCCTCTGTTTAAAAACACGGATACTGCCGGACATCATTACGAAAAGTACAAAAAACCCTGCTCAGGCTTCATTTACCAGTTTACCGGTCATATGCTCCGGCACCAGCGCGAACATAAAAGTTCTGGGCCCCGCACTGCGGATCTCCCTTTCTATATACTCCTCATCGCATGGAAATTTATGGCTGAGTTTCCTTGCGATCTCGTATATTTTGTCCCTATCCTTTATGATCTCAACGCGCCCGAACACGATCACGCTGCGGATATTCAGCGCCCACTCGCCTTCCCGGCGGTATCCGCCGTCATAGACGCAGAAAGACGCCTTGTCATGGCGCCGGATCGCATCGGTCCTGTGTCCCTTCATCCCGGTGTGAAAATACAGCTTGCCGTCCTCTTCACAATAGAAGTGGTTGATCGGCATTCCGTAAGGATAATCGTCGTCTCCGAGTACGGACAGTACGCCGCGCGGCTCTTTCTTCAGGATCTCAATACATTCCTCCTGAGGAATCTGCTGTTTATAGCGTAGCATTTTTCGAAACATGCGCACTTCTCCTTTTCTATTAACGGCCTTCGAGGCCGCATTAATCTGATTATACTATTTCTGTCCGCCATTTTAACACGTTAAAGCGGAATAAAAAATAGTTTTGGCAAAACATGTGCTCTGCCAAAACTATCATTCTTTTTGATATTAAGCGCGCATCTCTGCGCTGTTTTTACATATTCCTATTCTTCCTCGCCCGGTCCTTTCTCTCTCTTCTCCTTAATGATCCGGAGAATATCCCACACGGCAAGTAATGCGATAAAGAGCGCGGATCCTCTGGTAAACGGTTGCCGCGGTGTCACAGATCAGTTCAATCGCCTTATTTTTTACAAATGCTGCGATTGCAAACAGGACCGAAAGGCCTATTCCGCAAAGGGCGACCCGGATCTGAGCATTATGGCAATTCATCAAAGTTCCGTCCTCTTTGGGCCCGCACGCCGAAAACACCGTCATGGATCCAACAGCAAGCAGCAGACCGGCAGCTGACGAAATCAGCGAGATCACTCTGCTTTTTTCAATCATTTTTCTTCTCCCTATAGACTGATGGTAGTGTCAAGTTCACTACCTGTTTTTAGTTCATAAACCTTGATTTTATGGGAGATTCAAATAAAAAGAGCATTGACCTCCCTTTTTGGTATAATGT
>CACZJD010000082.1 GCA_902781325.1 uncultured Lachnospiraceae bacterium | reverse complement strand
TTCGTAATCCATCTTATAGATATGATCACCGGACAGAATAAGCACATAATCGGGGTTGTAGCTCTCCATATATGTGAGATTCTGATAGATTGCGTTCGCGGTTCCCGTGTACCAGTCCGTGTGCGCGATCTTCTCATACGGAGACAGTACCGTGACTCCTCCCACATTCTTATCGAGGTCCCACGGGATTCCGATCCCGACGTGCGTATTCAGCCTCAGCGGCATATACTGTGTCAGTACTCCTACAGTATCCACACCTGAATTGATGCAGTTACTGAGCGGAAAGTCAATGATCCTGTACTTCCCGCCGAAGGATACCGCCGGCTTAGCCATATTCGATGTAAGAATTCCAAGTCTGCTTCCCTGGCCGCCTGCCAACAGCATAGCGATCATTTCTTTCTTAACTATCATGTTGCCACCTCTGGTATGGTTTTTGCAAAATCCTTTACATAATAACGTTTAAAATTTTGCAATTATATTATACCATACCGAATACAGAAATGAAACTCCACATTATGTTCATCGAATCGTTCTACTTTATACGCAATTCTGTTCTATTGCCAGACAATTTTCATCCCTTCACGGAGTATAACATACTCCATTCGGATACTCCTTTGACTTGTAAGACTTCTTATTGTATGATACGAACGTCAACTCAATCAAATTTAAGAAGCGCTGCGCTTCTGACTATCCATACATTCAGGGAGGGCATATGTATCAGCTCGATTTTAACAAGCCAATCCACGTCTATTTTTCAGGGATCGGCGGCATCTCCATGAGCGGTCTCGCGCAGATCCTTCGCAGCAGAGGCTTTGAGGTCTCCGGATCCGACCGCGCCGCTTCTTCCATCACGGATGAACTGGCTGCGGACGGCATCAGAGTCATTATCGGCCAGCAGAAGGAAAACATCACACCTGACATCGATCTCGTCGTCTTTACAGCGGCGATCCGTCCGGACAATCCGGAGTATATCGCCGTCATGGAAAACGAAATCCCGCACATAACAAGGTCTGTTCTTCTTGGCCAGATCATGCGCGGATACAAAGATCCCGTCGCCATCAGCGGCACCCATGGCAAGACCACTACGACATCCATGATCTCCGAGATCATGATGGCGGCCGGAACAGACCCGACTCTTTCCATCGGCGGCATCCTGGACAGCATCGGCGGAAACGTCAGAATCGGAAACAGTGAATATTTTGCCGCGGAAGCATGCGAGTACACGAACAGTTTCCTGGATATGTTCCCGGGCATCGGCATCATTTTGGACATCGACGCGGATCACCTGGATTTCTTCAAGGATCTCGACGATATCCGCAGGTCCTTCAGGAAATTTGCTCAGCTTATTCCCGCGGACGGCGCCCTGATCATCAATACACAGATCCCGGACTATGAGGAGATCTCCGGCGGCCTTGACTGCAGGGTGATCCTGTACGGTCCCGACGACAGCGCGGATTACTGGCCCGAGGACATCACCTACGATCAGTTCGCCCGCGCTTCCTACACTCTCTGTTCGCGTTCTGCCGACGGTACGGTACAGAGGCAGTCGGTCACCCTGGGAGTTCCCGGCGAGCACAATGTTTACAACTCTCTCGCAGCCGCTGCCGCGGCAGACTGCCTCGGAATTGACCGTAAGTACACTGCGGAAGCTCTGGCGGGATATACCGGAACCGAGAGACGCTTCCAGATTCTTGGAAGCCGGAACGGCTTTACGGTCATCGATGACTACGCGCATCACCCCACAGAGATCGAGGCAACGCTCAGGACCGCTCAGAATTACCCTCACAGAGAGCTTTGGTGCGTCTTCCAGTCCCACACCTACACCAGGACCAAGGCGCTCATGGATGAGTTCGCCCGGGCACTTACGCTGGCGGATCACGTGATCCTTGCCAAAATATACCCCGCCAGAGAGACCGACGATCTGGGGATCAGTTCTCACACGCTGGCCGAAAAGATCGAGCAGCTGGGCCATCCCTGCCTCTGCCTGGATTCTTTTGAAGAAATTGAAGAGTATCTCCTGAAAAATTGCCAATCGGATGATTTGGTGATAACTATGGGGGCCGGAAACATCAATGAAGTAGGGAAAAAACTGGTTATGTGACCTTCCCTTATCCGACTTTTCCACATCATCCCCCCTAAAGAGCCGCATGACCGATGTGGATATCCCGTTCTCCCGAAGTGCCCCTTATCAAGGCATTTCGGGAGTTTTTTCCACTTTGTCCCCATTATCCACAATTGCCCCGGCCGCTGTCTGATTCCCGCCGCCGCGAAAATTGTTGGACAAAATGACCATTTCGGTGCATGTTTGCCTATGCTATACTGCGGCTGAGACTATAATGACTGTATCCGCGCCGGGACTGCGCAGCGCTCTGATAAGACTTGGGGAATCACGGGCATCTGCGCGCCCATCCTGACACGCCAGACAGATTAAGGGAGGTTTGTGCATTGTTCACGGTTTACAGCGAGGCAGATCTGGGCTCCACCCTGATCTCCAATCTCTTTATCGATAAATACATGAAAGACGCCAATGACGCGCAGCTCAAAGTCTATCTCTATCTTCTGCGGATGATGAACGCGGGAAGGACCACGAGTATCCCGGATATGGCCGACCAGTTCAACCACACGGAGAGAGAGGTCATGCGCTCGCTCCGCTATTGGGAGCGCCGCGGCCTTATTGTGCTCGAATACAGCGGTGCCGGGGATCTTATGTCCTTGCGCATGGTGTCCCCCAGAGCGGAAAACGAAACGCAGGGTTACCCTGTCCCTTTCCGCGGCGGACTTGTATCCGGCGGCACAGAGGATGACTCTGTCTATCCCGAAAAAGAGGCCCGCACCGCGCCGGCAGTTCCCAGGCTCCAGGCTATGGCGATCCCTGCGCAGCACAGCATTCCCGCGGAATCTGTCCCCGCACAGCCTGTCTCTTCGCCGGCAGCCGTCTCACCGGCTGCTTCCGAACCGCTTTCCTCTGATAAGACAGGTGCGGAAGCCGAAGACCGCAAGACTGCCTTCCGGCATCCCGACGCAGCTTCTGTCGAGGCTTTCAAAAGCAGTACCAAGCGCGCACAGCTTCTGTACATCATTGAGCAGTATATCGGGAAACCTCTTGCGCCCAGCGAGGTGGAATCTGTATACTATATTTCCGAACAGCTTCACTTCTCTGACGCGCTGATCGATTATCTGCTGCAATACTGCATTGACAGAGGCAAGAAAGATTTCCGCTATATCCAGAAAGTGGCCGTCAACTGGGCCGAGCGCGGCATTACCACCCCCAAGCAGGCGGAGCGCTCCGTCTCCAGTTTCAGCAGGAAAGGGCGCGGCGCGCAGGGTGTCAGGCCCTCCGCCAATCCGTTCAACCAGTTCGAGCAGAATCAGTATGACTTTGATGAACTCGAGAAAGATATTCTTAGCAACTAAGCCGGGAGAAAACAGGTGTCACTGACAAGAGAACAGTACGACGAGATCATGCGCGGCTATATGCAGAAGCAGAACCGGAGGCATCAGCTGACTCTGCAGCGCAGGGATGAAGTCTATACCCGGATTCCCGAATTCAGGCAGCTTTCAGACCGGGTATCAGAAATTGCCGTGGATTATCTTCATTCACGATTGGGAGAAAAGAGAAATGACTTTTCTGTTTCTCCCGATTTTGTGCGCCCGAAACTCGAAGAGATCGCCGCAAGAAAAAAAGAACTTCTTGTCTCCCACGGCTTTCCCGAAGATTACCTCACCGTAAGCCCCGACTGCCCTCTCTGCGGCGATACAGGTTTTGTGAATGGACAGAAATGCCGGTGTTTCCGCCAGAAAGAGGTCGAGATCCTCTACAGCCATTCCCATCTGAAAGAACTGGTGGCCGAGCAGAATTTTGGCATTCTTTCAGAGAACTATTACCAAGGTGAGGATTTAAAGAGATTCCGCATCGCGGCAGCCGCCTGCAGGCGAATGGCCGCGGAATTCGATACAGTGTATCGGAATCTCTACTTATATGGTACGGTAGGTACAGGCAAATCTTTTTTATCCATCTGCATCGCAAAGGAAGTTCTTGAATCAGGGCATTCTGTCCTTTACTTCAGCGCAGCCGCGCTGTTTGACAAGCTTTCCATGTATTCCTTCGATGTAAGGACCAAGGAGGAGCTGCGGAGTTTTATCTCTGACCTCTACGAATGCGACCTCCTCATCATTGATGACCTCGGGACGGAACTCACCAACCAGTTCATATCGGCGCAGCTCTTTGCCTGTCTGAATGAACGTCATCTGAACCGGAAATCAACTGTGATCTCCACCAACCTTTCCCTTGCCGAAATGCAGGCCAGGTATTCCGACCGCGTTTTTTCAAGGATCACCAATGATTACGACCTTTACAAGCTGACCGGCAGCGATATCCGCGTCCTCAAGCGCAGGCAGCGCGGCGCCGCTCATCATTAAAAAGAACCACAAAATTCCTACTTAATGTCAGAAAGCGAGGATGGCTAATGGAACCAATCAAAAACGATGACAATCGGCATCCGAACACAATGGAGCCGATCAAGAAGCACGACAAGCGGCATCTGGATTCAATGCCCGCAGGTTCCCTGGGGATCATTCCTGTCCAGGGCTGCGAGCAGATGGCTTCCGAGATCGATTACTATCTCACCCGTTGGAGAGCGGAGCGCGAAAGCGAGCACAAGGATTCTCTCGCCTATATCGGATACAAGAGTCCTTCTTATATCATTAACTGTGATCTTCCCCGCTTCGGCACCGGTGAAGGCAAGGGCGTGCTCTCCAAATCTGTTCGGGGAATGGACCTCTATCTCCTCGCGGATGTAGTCAATTACAGTGAGACCTACAAAATGTTCGGGTTCATGAACCACATGTCCCCTGATGATCACTATCAGAATCTCAAGAGAGTGATCGCTTCCATCGGCGGCAAGGCGCGCAGGATCACCGTGATCATGCCCTACCTCTATGAGAGCCGCCAGCACAAGCGCACTTCCAGAGAATCCCTCGATTGCGCGATCGCTCTGCAGGAAATGGTGCGTATGGGCGTCGACAACATCATCACCTTTGACGCCAATGATCCCCGCGTCATGAACGCGATCCCGCTGAACGGCTTTGATACTGTCCAGCCGGCTTATCAGTTTATTAAAGGACTCCTGCGCAGCGTACCTGATCTTAAGGTCGACAAAGACCATATGCTCATCATCAGCCCGGACGAGGGCGGCATGAAGCGCGCAGTCTACTATGCCAACGTACTTGGCCTGGATATGGGTATGTTCTACAAGCGCCGCGACTACACCACTTTCGTAAACGGCGTGAATCCGGTCCTCGACCACGTATTCCTTGGTTCAAGTGTTGAAGGAAAGGACATGATCGTCATCGACGACATGCTCTCCTCCGGCGACGGCATCCTTGAAGTGGCCGGCGCTCTCAAGAGAAAGCATGCCGGCAGGGTCTTCATCTGCGAGACCTTCGGCCTCTTCACAGACGGCATCGAGAAATTCGACAAAGCCTATGCGGAGGGCAAATTCGACAAGATCATCACCACAAACCTGATTTATCAGAAGCCCGAACTCAAGGACCGTCCCTGGTATGTGTGCTGCGGCATGAGCAAATACCTTGCTTACCTCATCGATACGCTCAACCACGACAGTTCCATCAGCGACCTTCTCGATCCCAGAGAGAAGATCCTGAAAATCGTCGAGCGCTACAACAAGGCGCAGGCAGAAGGCAAAAAATTCTATTAAGCCGTAATACCTGTTCAAAGACAATCAAAAAGAGGCAGCCATTCAAGGCATGCCTCTTTTTTGATGCGTCGTTATTTACAGTTCCACTTCGACCTTTCTCCCGGTCCTCTGGTACTGATAGTACCGGACGCCGGCCGCGTCAAACATCCGCTTGCTCGCTATCGTCATGTCGGAAGAAGCGTATTTGTCGCTGTCGTAAACCACCGTTCTGATCCCGCTCTGAATGATCGCTTTCGCGCACTCATTGCAAGGGAACAGAGATACGTACAGAGTGGCGCCTTCAAGGCTTCCTCCCCGGTAATTCAGAATGGCGTTGAGTTCGCTGTGTGTGACGAAGGGATACTTGGTATCAAGCGTATCGCCTTCTCTCGCCCAAGGGAAATCATCATCAGAGCAGCCGGTCGGAAACCCGTTATATCCCATGGAGAGGATTTTGTGAGCGCTGCTCACGATACAGGAGCCGACCTGCGTGTTGGGATCCTTGGAACGCAAAGCTGAGAGCTGAGCCACTCCCATGAAATACTCGTCCCAGGTGATATAGTCACTTCGTTTGCCGGTCATTTTGACAGCCATGCTTTCCTCCTGAAATTACTTCGTTCCGAAGATCCTGTCGCCCGCGTCGCCAAGGCCGGGAACGATATATCCGTGATCGTTCAGGTGATCGTCAACAGCGCCGATATAGAGATCCACATCGGGGTGTGCCTCTGTGAAGGCCTTGATTCCCTCAGGAGCAGCGATGATGCACAGGAAGTGGAGCTTTCTGCACCCGTGCTTCTTGAGCATCTCAACAGCTTCCAGAGCGGAGCCGCCAGTAGCCAGCATGGGATCGACGACGAAGATCTCTCTCTCCGCGCAGTCAGCGGGAAGCTTGCAGTAGTATTCCACAGGAGCCAGTGTCTCGGGATCTCTGTAAAGTCCGATGTGGCCGACCTTTGCCGCGGGGATCATTGTCAGCATGCCGTCTACCATTCCAAGGCCTGCTCTCAGGATCGGAACGACCGCAAGTTTCTTGCCCTTGATCTCCTGCACGGTTGTCTTGCAGATGGGTGTCTCGATCTCGACGTCCTCAAGCTCCAGATTCCTGGTCGCCTCATAGCACTCGAGCATAGCGATCTCGCCGATGGTCTCGCGGAACTCCTTGGTTCCGATCTCCTTGCGCCTGATAAGGCCGATCTTGTGCTTGATCAACGGGTGATCCATAATTACTACATTTTTCATCTTAGTCCTCCATCATATTGAGTGTATAAAAACCGCATCCCTGCCAAAACATCACTTGAAATGCAGTGTTTCTCCTTCGTCCGTCCGAACCACCCTGTGTCCGGCCGCTTTCATCAGGCGGTTCATGATCGCCTGTCCCAGTTCCCCGCCGCTGAAGGATTCCGAGTAGATGCGCCCGGCGCCATCGTCATCAAATTCCCTCAGGATGCGGAACAGTTCTCTGGCGACGCTGTCCTCATCTCCGCGCGGTCCCGCGCTCTTGACACAGTCCGCGCTATACAGATCTTTTGTCTCATCCGTGCAGATGACACCGGTCCTGATGCCGTGAGCCCTGTTATATCCGGCCGCTTTATTGATCTCCGATACTACTTTATCACGTTCTCCCTCAACAATCACCAGTTCCCCCCGGGGCGCGTAATGCCGGTACTTCATGCCCGGCGCCTTGGGGGCGATCCCCGAATCAGGCGTGATCAGTGTTGCATCCACCTCCACCCTTCCGAGGACTTCCTGCAGCATCTTTCTGTTAATAAATCCGGGCCGCAGTATCACAGGCTCGTCCTCAGTCAGATCGATGATCGTGGATTCCAGCCCGATCCCAACCTGTCCGCCGTCGATGATCATCTCCACTCTGCTGTCCAGATCCTCCATGCAATATTTTGCCAAAGTCGGGCTGGGCCTTCCGGATCTGTTGGCGCTGGGAGCCGCGATATAGCCGCCCGCCGCGTCGATCAGGGCCTGCGCGATCTTATTGCTCGGAAATCGCACCGCAACAGTATCCAGGCCCCCTGTCGTCTCCTTCGGGACCAGGCCGCTCTTTTCAAAGATCATAGTCAGAGGGCCTGGCCAAAAGGCCTCGGCAAGCTTCTTCGCCTCCGGCGGTATTTCCCGGACGATGGGCTCTATATCTTCCAGCCTGCATATATGCACGATCAGAGGGTTGTCTGAAGGTCTTCCCTTCGCTTCGTAGATCTTTCGGGAGGATTCGGGGTTAAGCGCGTCGCCGCCCAGCCCGTACACTGTCTCAGTAGGAAAGGCGACCAGGCCGCCCTCCTTAATGATCCTTCCGGCCCGCCTGATCACAGACAGGTCCGGAGCCTCCTCATTCATAACCACATACTCTGTTGTCATTGCTTCCTTTCCGAGCTCACTTCTCCATGTAATCGGCGATGACATCCCAGACGTCCGCGCTCTCCATTCCGAGACACCACTCCGCAACACCTGCGATGTTGTGGGCCTGCATCACTTCAAGCTTTTTCTCAATGGATTCCGCGTCTTCTATCCAGATCTGATAAGTCGCGTCGTCCTCGGAGACTTCGGCGTAATTCTGTTCCGCCGCTGCGTTCCATTCCACTGTCATGTTGTGATTGGCAATGAAAGTCTGCAGTTCGTTCATGCCGTAAGCCATGCTCGTCACGCCATCCGCTGCGGTCTTCCAGATCCTGGAATAGAACGGAATTCCGTTGATCAGCTTCTCCGCGGGAACATTCTTGAGGGCCTCCTCGATTCCGTAAGTCACATAACCGATGGACGCGACACTTCCGGGCTCCTGGCTGCCGGCGTAGTGCTCATCATATCCCATGATCACCACATAGTCGGCAAAGAGGCCCTGCTCATCGAGACGGTAATGGTTGTTGAAATTGTAAGGCACATAGTTGTCCACAGACAGCACAAGCCCCGCTCCGCGGCAGACAATGGAAAGTTCTCTCACGAATTCAATAAAGTCTTCCCCGTATTTCTCCGAGATTCCCTCGATATCCACGTTGATGCCGTCGATCCCCATCTCCTGAGCCGTATCGGTCACCTTGGAAATGACCGCGCTTCTCGCCTCGTCAGAGGCAAGGAACTTCTGCTGTACTCCTTCGGGACCGGTGAAATTATCCAGCACAGCCCATACTTTCATGCCTCTCTCGTGAGCGGCATCTACATAAGCCTGCGTCGCGCGCACTTCCACAGAACCTGTGTCATTGAGAACTACAAACCACGTGGGCGCCACTACATTTACGGACTCCGTATTGGCGATCCTGCCGGCGAATGTGTCATTTCCCGCGGCTCCCGCGATGTTGTGCCATGCCATGTTCACCTTGCCGTCCAGAGCCGTGCGTTTGTATTCAGGCTCCTGATAGTCCGTGACGGGCGTCATTTCCGCCGCAGCGGGCTCGGTCATCTTTCTGTTCTCGATATAGCCGATCAGGGCATCCGGCGTCACCACCTTGCTCCAGTTGTCCATTCTCTCAATGACCGCCACTTTCGTTCCCTCCGGAACTTCGGCGACCACCTTGCTTTTTACGCCGCCGGACGTCCTGAGCTTCGTCGTCTTTGTGATCTCCGCCTCCTGCCGCTCGCCAAATACATTGTAAATGCTTATGCGGTTGGGCTCCGTGAACGCCTCATAGGAGAAATTGGTGTATTTTTTGACAAAATCCAGCGCCACATAGAGGGTATCCCCCTCCTTTGCGCAGATCTGGTACTGCTCGTCCGTCCGTCTGCCGGCAGAGTCCGTCCAGGCACTCTCCCCCTCTTTGGCGGTTATCCGGGTTTCGGGCAGGCAATAGCAGAGTATGCCGTCATCGGCCCCATAGTAGAACCTGTTGTTGAGAAGAGTACGTACCGTTTCAAAATCAAGATAATACTGTTCTCCGATCTTCTTTGCGTGATAGTCCGACCAGTCATCCTGATAGATCACCGGATAATCATCCTCACCCGAAACTTCATAATACAATTTAAGATCCACTTTATCTTCGCTGTAGGTGTATTTCACGAAATAAGTCTTGTAAAACACTACGCCAAGCACACCGATCAGAACCAGTATCACTAAAGTCGGCAATACTTTCTTCATCTGTCACTCTCCTTTCGAATTTACGTGCCTATTATAGCAGAGTATTCCGAATGTAACAAATGAATATATCCTCACATGACGGAACGCTTCGAATACCGTCTGCCGCAAGCGGGTCCCGCAGCACTGCCTGATATACGAAGCGTTCCCAGATATGACATAATATGATCGAGAGTTGAAAAAAGATATAAGATCACCGTGATCTTATCGTGAATTGCAGACGGACTGCAGAGACAGGAAGGATACAATTTTTCCGTGAGAATTGTCCCGCCGCATCCCGCATCCGCCCCGGGAAGCACAGAAACTGTACCTTAAATAAATGACATTTTAAAATCAGACGCAAATTAAATCATGCTGAATTCTCTTTTTTGCCTGACCGGCAATAGATTTCAGATAATGGGAAAGTCCCATATAAAAATGTGTTGTTAGATAGGAATATTAAGCAAAAGCTACGTGCGGCATCACCTCCCGGCCGATACAGACTGTTTCATCTGCTTCCGAGAGTCATTCTAGTACAACCTCCCCCCGCTCACAACACCTGCGGGTTCCTAAAATACGAAAGTCGCCATTCTTGTGATTTTCGCACAAATGCCGTTTCCGTCTGTTTCCGGCACAGGACAAATAATCATTGACGCAGGTTCCATCTATGCGTCAAAATATTAATAAGCACAGGGAAATCCTATACGTCCGGCCGCAGGCGCGGAGACGATGTCCCTTTGATCCCTTCCGATTTGATACAAAGGAGAAATCCATGAAGATAGAGAAAATCAGCAACAGCCAGATCCGGTGCATACTGACCGGCGAAGATCTGGCCAGCAGGCAGCTTCGCCTGAGCGAGCTGGCATACGGCTCCGAGAAAGCGCGCGCGCTGTTCAGGGATATGATGGAGCAGGCCGCGATCCAGTGCGGGTTCGACGCGGAGAATTATCCTCTTATGATCGAGGCCATTCCTCTCGGTTCCGACAGCATTGTCCTGATCGTCACCAAAGTTGACAATCCGGATGAACTGGACACCCGCTTTTCAAACTTTGCCCCTTCCGTGCAGAAGGACGCTCTTCCTTCGCAGGAGCCTCCTTCCCCCTTGGCTCAGCTTCTGAGTTCCCTTAAGGAGAACAGCGGCGGATCGCCGGGTCCGGCCGTGGGGGGAAAATCTCCGGATGAGACAATGAAAGAGCGCAGAGAGGCGCTTCTCACATCAAGAGTGTACTCTTTCGAGACCATGGCGGACGTGATCCGTGCTGCCAAGGTTCTTTCTGCTGCCTATACCGGACGCAGCTCCCTTTACCGGGACGAGAAGACCGGAACGCTCTACCTTCTTCTGAAAATGAGCGGACTGGAGGAAGTCGGCGCTATGCAGAGCACCCTGGCCGCCCTTTCCGAGTACGGGCACCTTGAAAAGGTGAGCCCGGCCCGGCAGCAGTATCTGGTCACACACTGCACTCCGGTGTGCAGCGCCAACGCGCTTGAGACACTCAGCGGGCTGTGATCCTATCATTTTCAAACATCGCTCTCCGGCAGGGACAGGTGCTCCGGCACCTGTCTTTTTTCATCACATCTGAGCGGTTCCGCGCATGATCGAAACCGCCGGAATCCCCCATAAAATGCGCTTTTATTTGTTAAATCCATTTAGACACTTATTAATTCTTTTGTGACATCGTCTTCATAACTACTGTGAAACTTCCACAATAGTTAGACATTACTAACCCCGTTTTTCGTTATTATTACTGGTCTTTTTCCGGATACAATCCGAAAATGACATTGTATTTTGTATAGCCCGATGCTAGAATTAAATTGCTAGATAAGCTGTGGGTTTTTACAACTTGGCGGTTTACCGCTGCAATATTTACAGGAGGAAAACAAATGGCAAGAAAGTTTCTCACCATGGATGGTA
>CACZJD010000081.1 GCA_902781325.1 uncultured Lachnospiraceae bacterium | reverse complement strand
GAAAATCGAATGCATAAACTGAATAGTCATCCGAAAACGTATTGAATACTTCTCTCCAGGACAACATTGTGCTGTCGCAGCCCGCGCCGTGCAGCAGCAGGACATTTCTCGATCCGGCACCTTTTTTGTAAGCTGCGATGTTCCCGTATTGTGTTTTAATGGTTTCTTCCTGAATCATTTTCACTATCTCCCGTCTTTGTATAGCGGGGTTTTGAGGTACTATCGATTGCCATTGCCTTGTGTACCAGGTGAAAAAGCTCCCGATCGCCGGTTATTCGCCGTAATCGGGAGCTCGTTTGCAATGCTCTATTTTGGCAAAACAGTGCTGGCAGATCCGGAAATCCCGGGATCTTACTCCCCGGCAGCAGTCACATAGGGAGTCTCAGTGAGGAAACTTGCAAAGAGAGCGTTGCTGATGAAGGCGTACTCGTCTCTCTGATGGCCGCTTTCGGTCATGGAGTTGGCAAAGAGTGTTATATTCACGTCTTTTCCGTCTTTGTCTTTGCCCTCATAAGAGAATCCCATAATACCGTTCAGGAAAGCGTCCGTGCTCTCATCATCACCGTGAAATACGCCTTCCAAAGGAGCGCGGCTGCCGTCACGCTGTACAAGGATCTTAGAACCTTCGGGCAGAGCCGTAAAGTAGCCCGTGCCGACGGCGTAGAATACGTCGTCCCCGTCCATGATATAACTTGCGTTGACAAGAGTTTCCTCGGGATAGGTAACATAGCCCAAACAGTCAACTCCGTCAGCGGAGCCGGTCTGAATACCGGGAAGGAGGGATTCCTGAACGATCTCCACGGCATTCATGGTGAATCCCACATAGGGAACCCCGTTCTGTACAGCGGCAAGACTCTCTTCGTCCAGACCGTAGCCGCCCACCACCGCGTCCGCCGCGGCGACGTCCTCAGTGGTTCCAAAACCCATAAGTCCCATTGCTATCCGTTCATTGTTGTAATCAGAGGAAACGGTTACGAGGGTGTTGTACACGTAGCCGTCAGGAGAAGGTGTAAGCGCTTCCTTTGTGCCGCTAATGTAGACCGTGGGCGTCTTTTCGATGACATAGGCAGTAAAATCCGTATCCTTCACGCCGGTGCCTGTGAGGATGTGATCGGCAGACACAGACTGCCAGTCCTCATAGGAGCAGATAAAGTCGCCCTTGTACTCGCCCTCGGTGATCATACCGACCTTTTTCCCGGAGCTCAGAAGAGTGTTCACAGCTGCGGTTGAACTCTCAGAAGCATTGGAAATGATAACATCGAAGCCCTCCTCACCGGTAAACTGAGATACAGCGTTCTCCTGCAGGAAAGGCGGCAGAGTATCATAGGTTATGGTCCGGCCCAAAGCGTCTGCGATCGCACTGTATTCCGCGGGCTTCACACAGGTGACCATATCAAAGCCGCGGATGTAATTGAAAGATCCGCTGGCTCCATCAGACATAGTCTCCCAGCTTGTGATCAAAGGCTCTCTGTAAAGGGCTGCGTTAGCCACCGACCGCTTCGCCTGATACATGGAGACCACGGCGGTCCCGGCGGGCAGAGTCTTCCCGTCCGCGGTTACAGGGGAGTCGGCGATGCTGATCTTCACGTCGTTGCGGGTCAGGTATTCGATCATTTCAAAGGCTGCCTGAAGATTGGTCTGGTTCTCCGCATCCAGGGGGATCAGATAACACTCCGGGAAGAACTGCCCGTTCTCTCCTTCCCCTGTATGAGCAGGACGGAAGATCTCTGCTTCAGCGCCGATGTTGTCATGCCCGTCTACAAGCCAGGGACTAACCTCGGCATCGGAGTTCCGGTTTTCTATGCCGCGACCGTAGATCTCCGCAAGATCTGCGAAGTAGCTCTCCTTGTTGGCGGCCACGTAATCAGCCAGCCCCCAAAGCCCGTAGGTAGCCGCCTCACGAGTGGTCTCGGAGTATGCGGGCAGCTCAGCGGTGTATCCGACGCAGCCATGGAGCATGGCATAGGTCGGGGTAAAGATAGTATGAAAATCATTTCCGCCAACTGACCAGGACGGCGTACCTTCCTCGCCGTAGTACATGTAGTCGCGCATCTCTGACACATAGCTCTGGTAAAGCGGGTTATTGGCCACGGCCGCCGCACCGAATGCCTCCCCGCCGGCCATCTGATTTCTGGCGATCACGTCGTACTCAAAGTTGGGCTGATGGGGCGGAGTTGCGGGCTCTATCTGAAACACTTCCAAAAGCCCGTGAAGCTCCAGGAATGTGACAGGATCATAGGTGCCGATCAGGTGCTGCATGTTCTGCGTCTCCGGCATGACCTGGAAGCTGTTGTCCCTGTTGAGATTATGTCCGTTGGCGGAATTGCGGGTGTAGAGCATGCGCGCATCTACATTCTCCTCCGGTACGAGGATGAAAAAGACATCGTCCAGAAGATCTGCCACATTAACGGTAGTCTTTTCGGATGTGTAATAACTGTCAAATCCATCCACTACGCCGGAATCCATCATTGGATTGGACCAGATGGAACCCAGATAATTGCACTTGTCCTCGATCAGCTTCGGAGTGTGCAATCCCATTTCCTTCCGCTGCTGCTCGAGTTTGGCCTTTCCTTCCTCAGTGAAGCCCGTGAGCTTCGTGTATGTGGTGGAGGGCTCCTCGATCAGCTGCCGGGCAAATTCCAGTATCGCGTCCGCAGCGGCGACCTCGTTGGCGTGTACGTTGGAATACAGGACAGGCACCTGATAGTCATCATCTCTGGAGTTTTGGAGCTCCTCTGTCACCGCGGTTCCGGTTTCCTCTGCCCGCTCCGAGAGATCCAGCCATTTTTGTACGGCTGCGCTGTCGCGGGCAACGATGAGGTAGGGCATGTCATAGCCAAGGCAGGACTTACCCATCACGCCGTATTCCACGTATGGCCTGGGTGTAGCGCCGTCGTCGTCTCCTTCTTCGGCGAGCCGCAGCAGCTCGTCAAACATCTCCCACATGGTGTGGAAAGAGGCGTAGGGCTTGATGGTGACATGCGTGAGGGAAGCAAGGGCGGCTCCGTCCAGTTCGGCGGTAAGAGTAAACTCACCGCAGATGTCCAAAAACCTGCCGCCGCTTTCATGGGGTATACTATCATTGAAACCGTACTTGACAGGAGTGGTGGTAAAATCGAGTTTCAGTGCGGACCCGTCCAGCGTAGTCTCAAAGCGCTCCATGGAAAAAGGCTGACCATATCCATTCGCACCGTCGAATCTGATCGTCGCGAAGTCGATCGTTTCCTTTTCGTTCGGGTACATCTTTTCTTCGCCGTGGAGGGGGATGAAATTCCCGTCCGCAGGGTTTGCGTACGGTGCAAGGCGGTGGAGGGTCCAGGTCACCTTGTCCGCACCGGCTTTCTTAACCGCGGCGGCCTGCTCTTCGGTGAGAGAAAAGACCAGCGATTTGCTGGTCTTTTCCGTCAATGGCAAAAAGAGTTCGGTCGTGCTGTCCACTTCGGCGGAAAGCTCCTCCCCGGTCCCTTCCTGTCCGGCCTCTTCTTTCCCGGCCGCAGTATCAGTCCCGGAGGCACAGGCGCTGCAGGAGAATACCATCGCAAGAGCGAGGAACACAGATAGAAATCTGGATGCTGCTTTCATGTGATCAGGCTCCTTTCTTTTTTTGCCGAACTTATCAAGTACTTATTCCATCTCGGAAAGCAACTGTTGAAGAGTTTCTTTATACTGCTCCACGTTTTTGCCGACGATCGGGCGGCCAAGGATTTTTCCTTCGCTGTCCACAAAATAACTGGTGGGCAGGCCGACGGACGGGAACTGATCACGGATCACATCGGTCGTGCGAACATTAGGGAATGTCACGCCCTTTTCTTCCAGGATCTTCTTTGCTGTCGGAATCATTTCTTCTTCATCTGCGTCATCGCAGATTCCAATGATCTGGCATCCCTTCTTGGCCCACTCCTTATTCAGTTCTTCCAGCTCTGTCATCTCACTCTTGCAGTTAATGCACCAGGTCGCCCAGATATTGACCATAGTGATCTTGTGTCCGGCGAACAGTTCCTGGGAAGTGACCGGTTTTCCATCCAAATCCTGTGTTTCAAAAGATACAGCTGCTCCGTCCTCGACAGAAGAGTAAATCGATACAGGCTCTTTGATCGTGACACGGTCTTTGAAATTGCTTGTAGTACCGGCCTCCTGCCAAAGCTTATACGCCTCATCAAGCTTATCCTGCGGATAAGCCGTATTACGGAGTTCTTCAAAATAATCCTCATTATCGAGGACTACGTAATAAAACTTGTAGTCACCTGCTGTTCCGAGCTCATCAAAGGCCAACACCGGAAATTCAAACATTTGCTTTTTAAGTTCTTCCAGATCCTGATCCCCTTTGACTCCCATCACGCGGAAAAGCAAAATAGTAGGCGTATCTTCATAAAATTTCTCCATTTTTTCATACACTTCATCAGTCATCTCCTCCACCGTGGTAACGCCAAGAGTGTTAAAATACTCCTCTGCCTCGGCTGTGGTCTTGGCCTGATAGGCGACATATCCGATCACCACTCCGGTATCGCCGATTTCACCGATATCCTTGCTCCTGATCTCTCCCATCAAATGATTGAATTCTTCCGGAGCCTCAAAAGTGAATCCTGCTAAAGGGAAATCCATTACCGATTCAGACTCTGCGCTCTTATTATCAGCAGCTTCCGCCGCAGCTCCCTCTTTTGCCAAAAGATAGGTCGCTTTGCGGTTATCCTTGTCGAGCGTGATCTCCTCCTCGCTTTTCACGTAGCCGTCGGGAGCCTTCATCATGTGGACTGTATATGTTCCGGGCTCTGAATCGAACTTAGCCACTCCGCTCTCATCTGTCTTACCCATCTTGCACAGGGAATCGGAACAGAACTGTACTCTGACACCCGGAATCGGTTCCTTCGTCTCCGCATCCAGGACATAGATCAAATAAGCGCCGGAGTTTGCCGCTGTGTCAGCTGCTGCCTGCGCGCTATCCTGGGCTGCGTCCGCCTGAGCTGTGTCTTCTTTGGCCACGGTCTCCTCTGTCTTTTCGGACTGCATCGCTTTCTCCTGGGTCTCTCCCGCCGCCTGCTGATCAGACTTGCCGGAACCGCCGCATCCTGCAAGAATTGAAGTGCAGAGAACTGCAGCCAATAAAATTGAAATGTACTTTTTCATTGCTATTGTCTCCTTATTTCGAAAATACTATTATTTCTTAAGTTCTCTCTTCCAGTTGTACTTCCTTGATAAAATAGGTACAATTGATTACAGAAAACGTTTAAGTTATTATACCATCTATTTAGAAAAAAGATATACTGATGTGAGAATAAACGAAAATAAATCAATATTTTGACTATTTCTATTCGAAGGTATCAATTCTATGAATGAAAAAGTGCAAACACTCAAGCGTAATATGGAACAGCGGATCGTCGGCAAGGGGGACGTGATCGACAAGGTCATTCTCACTCTTTTGTCAGGCGGTCACCTTCTCCTTGAAGATGTCCCGGGTGTAGGGAAGACGTCCCTCGCAAAGGCATTGGCGGATTCTCTCTCCCTCTCCTTTTCAAGGATCCAGTGCACGCCGGATACGACGCCTTCCGACATCACCGGACTATCCGTTTACAACTCCGCCGAAGGGAAATTCCAGGTTGTCCCCGGCCCGGTCATGAACAACATCGTGCTGGCCGATGAGCTCAACAGGACATCTCCCAAGACGCAGTCCGCACTTCTTGAGGTGATGGAGGAGCACAAAGTGACGATCGACGGGAAAGAGCAATTGGTCCCTGAGCCCTTCATGGTGATCGGCACGCAGAATCCAGCCGAAATGGCAGGCACCTACCCTCTTCCCGAATCCCAGCTGGACAGATTCATGATCAGATTGTCAGTCGGCTATCCTGACCCGAAGGCCTCGGAAGATATGGCAAAGCGTTTCCTCGCGGGTCAGCTGCACGACGTGACGCATCCTGTCCTGACAGCCCGGGATGTCAGGGAAATGCAAAGCGAGATCGCTAAGATCAGCATCCATGATGACCTGACGGCCTATGCGGTAAACATTGTCGATGCCACCAGAAACAAGGCCGAGATTTCCTGCGGCGCATCCCCCAGGGCGCTCCTCTCCATGCTCCGCTGCGCGCAGGCGCTCGCTTTCATGGACGACCGCAGTTACTGCATACCGGAGGATATCGCCTCCGCGGCCGCTCTTACGCTCCCCCACCGGCTCATGCTTTCTTCCGGCGCCAGACTCAGCCGCGTGACCGGAGAGGACATGATCGTAAAGATCCTCTCTCAGACGAAGGTGCCGCGATGAACCTCCGTATCCATCCGAAAGGCGCAGCCATATACCTCTTCTGCCTGGCATCCGGCGTCGTATTCGCCAGTTTCTACGGCGGTCCGGTATCTTTCGCATGGCTCAATGCGTGCCTTCTGCTGCTCCCCCTCTCCGTGGTGTACATTCTCCTGAACTATCACTTTCTCCGATTCTACCAGGAGATCGAAGTTCACCGGATCGTCCGCGGCGAGGACCACCGATACCTTGCCAAAATAGAGAACGCCGGACCTCTCCCGATCCACAAGATGCGTCTTCGCACCTGGAACGACCGGTGTCATCTTTATGAGATCGAGGACGGACATCAGGTCTCCCTCGGCATTCATGAGAAAAAGGAACTGTACTCCGGTATCAGCTGCATTTACGCCGGATCTTATAACGCAGGAATCCGGATGGTCGCGTTCACGGATCCCTTTTCCGTTTTCACATTGGAACTGGACGTCCCCTATTCCTTCAGAGCAGTGGTCAGTCCGCAGATCACGGATATCGCTGACGAAGTCCTTGACCTTGAGAATCAGGTCAACAACACCGGACTGAAAAGCAGGCGGCTGCCGGAGGAGACGCCGGGGAGCGGCCTGCGGCCCTATCAGCCAGGTGATCCTCTGCGCGCGATCAACTGGAAGGTCTCAGCGCGGCTCTCGGAATTGGTAACCCGCGTGCCGGACAAGATGGAAAAGCGCACTGTGACCATCCTGATGCTGGCCGCGTTCGTACCGGACAAGATGCAGGACCTCGAGTTCCTGAAAAAGCGGGACTTCTTCCTGGAGTTTATCGTTTCCGCCGCCTGGCACTTCGGCAGGCAGGGAATCCCGGTCCGGCTGATCTACCCCGCAGGAAAGGTCAGCGAGTTGGTAGTCGATTCTTATGAGAGTTTTCAGGAGTTTTACAGTACCGCCGCAGACGGCATCTTCTACTATTCCGAAAAGGAGTTTGACAAGTTGAGGGGTCTGACCCCCAGGAGCACGTATGACAAGGATACTTGGATTCTTATCAGAGAAGATCCCGGACCGGGCGAAGATCACTGCGTTATTATCGCTTGAGCTCCGCGCCCTTCTCTTTGCGTTTTCTCTGATCATGATCTGCATAGAGGCGTATCAGGCCGCCGGGAGCAGTACTCTCCCCCGCGGTCCTTTCGCGCTGACTGCTGTCCTGGTCTTTTTCTCTTACAGTCTCCTCGAGCACGCTTTTTCACTGATCGTTCGCCGGAAGGCAGCATCCTTCTTTCCACTGCTTCCGGCAGCGCTTCTGCTCCTCCTTCTGCAAAAAACAGAAGCTCCTCTCTTTCTGTTCGCCGCCGCGGCATCGGCTGTCGCGGCCAGACTCTTCCTTGACCTTTTCCCGCACATAGAAAAAGTGCTGCTGTACGGCGTCTTTCTGCCGGATGCCGCCGCGGTTTATCTCTATTTTGGCAGGCATGTGCTGCAGGGAGCCTTTACATCGGACAAGCTGTTATTCGTTTCCCTCGTGACTCTCACTTTGGCATCGCTGCAGGAGCTCCTGTTTGAAAAGCCCCTGCTTCGGAGCAGTGGAGAGGCCTTTCCCTTCTTCTATTTTGCGCTTCTGGGCATCCTTGTGACCCTGCTTCCCATGCAGCGGGAACCGATCAACTGGGCGCCGGTCGCCGAGGCGGGCGGGCGCATCTTTCATAGGGCTCAGGACATGGTTGACAGCGCAGCCTACCACCTGTCGTCCATGTGGGGCGGCTCCTACACCACCGGATATAATTCTCTGGAAGTATCAGGCGGCAAAATAGAGCACTCAGGCCGCACCGAGATCATCCTGAAGACTTCGCAGAAGCCCTATTACGAATACACGGACGATGAGACTTCCGAGGACATGAAAGTGCGCCGGACGCTCTATCTCGCAGGTGGAGCGGGCGTTGACAAGACGAAACTGGTCAGCTTTCTGAGATTTCTGCATGCCAATGACGTGAACAGAGAATATGCCGCGCTGTTCTCTCAATTGTCAGAAGTGAAGGTGGAATACGCCTATCTCAATACCGCCGATGAGATCGCGCCTGTGAATACGATATTTATCTATGATGGCTCTAAGGCCGGAAGCGGGTCCGTTTATGACGGAAACTCACAAAATGAAGTCGTGCACAAAAAGGGGTACCGGCTTACTGCCCGCTATCTCGACATCGACTACGGCAGTCCTTACCTGGCCGGACTCATCATAGAGGCCGAAGCTGCAGGGCTGGATGAATCCTTGTCCTACGAAGACGCCTGCAGTTACTTTATGGAATTGTATGGTGTGGAACTCGGCAGTATTTTGACCGGGGATGAGTATGAGGAAGCTGCTAAAGGATCTTATAGTGCCGCTGATCTTGGCACGGACGGCGTGAGTGCCGCGCTGCAGGAGCTGGCAGTTCAGATTACAAGCGGTGTCCGGGGGGAGTATGACAAGTGCAGGGTGATCGAGGGCTATCTCAGGCAGTACTCCTATCAGACAGATACGGTCGGCGGACACGACCCGCTGTCAACTATGAGCACTCCCGCGGGAATGGCCGACATAGCTGACCGTTTTCTCTTTGAGACCGGGTCCGGTTACTGCGTGCATTATACGTCCTCGATGGTAATGCTGCTGCGGCTCTCGGGAATTCCTGCCAGGGCTGTCTCAGGATACCGCTATGTGTACCCCTTCAAGAAGGCGGATGCTTACGAAGTGAGTGGGGACTGCGCGCACATTTGGCCTGAGGCGTATATTCGAGGTGTCGGATGGGTGCCCTTTGAGCCGACCAGCGCTTACAGAACTGCTGAAGAGTACACTTGGCACAGAAAGCCTGCTGCGGCTGGAAATGAAACACACTCTGCTTATGTCCCGACGATTCCTGCCACGGCGCAAGTGCCGGATGTTCCTGACAATAAAAATCTGTCAGGTATGACTTTAGATCAGGCTGTGGGAATCGCGCTGCCCATAGTTCTTAGCACACTTGCCACCCTCGCTGTTTTGATCTTGGTAACATTCGCAGTTGCTAAAGTGCGCTACCTGCGCGCCGCGCCTAAGGCATCCGCCGGCAGTCCGCGGAGGACTTTGCCGACAGAGGCCTTTTATC
The DNA here is from genome assembly GCA_902781325.1 of uncultured Lachnospiraceae bacterium. GTDB lineage: Bacteria > Bacillota > Clostridia > Lachnospirales > Lachnospiraceae > CAG-791. The sequence continues at coordinate 12,998 of CACZJD010000081.1, read as the reverse complement.
CGACTATATTGCCAGGGCACCGGAAGCGCTCCGGCCTGATATTCAGAAAGTATTCAATACTTACTACAGGGTGGTTTACGGAAGCAGCGCAGTTTCCACTGAGGAAAATGAACTTGCCGCCAGTGTTCGCGAACAGCTGCACACAGCTATGAAAAAGAGAATAAAAAAATAACTGTCACGTTCGACCGCCAACCTGTTCTGTGATTGCTCACTCTGCTAGTCAATTAACAGACCGGGAAAGCGGTCGTCCGTGCTCTCCCAGTCGATTCCAAAGTGTTCTTTAAGGACTCTCTTCTTGACACTCCAATAAGTATGACAGAATCCTGTCCATCCTCCTTCACCGGTCTCAGCTCTGACCAGCCGCTCCATCTCCGGCTCGATCGAAAGATACTGATCCGTGTATTCTACCGGATCGCGTCTATCCCTGCCGGTCTTATAGTACTCTTCCCGTTCCTCCGTGAATGTCCGATCATAATGCATCAGATAATCACAGTCCTTAAGCCCGATCCAGAACTTCAATTTCCTGTCCTTATCGGATTCCTTACTCTCAAGATATGACTTGCAGATTTCCGGAATCATTTCATCTGTGATTCTGTCAAGATTACGGTCAATCAGCAGCAGCGGGTATTTTTTGAGATCTTTCATGGCATGGCAGAACTCTTCGGCGCTGATTGTGCCATATTTATATTCATCAATTTTGGACTTCAGGAAGCCGTCTCGAAATACTTTTTTATCCATTTCAGCTCCTTCACCTGTGTCTAAGCCCTTGTCAGAGCAGATACATCTCCTTCAGTTCCTCTCTGTCGCGGTCCGACAGGCCAAGCCCCTCGCGGATCAGGCCGTCCATACCGCCATATTTATCTGCAGCGGCTTCATAGTAAGCCTTTATGAAATCCTCATCAGCGCCGAACAGGTACCGGAGCGACTCGTCTGCGAGAGGGCTGTCTGTTCCTGCCTGCTGCTTGACAAAAGCGGTCAGTCTGCGCAGTTCCCCCTGCAGATGCTCATTTGTTGTAAGGTAATCCGCAATGATCACTTCCCGGGGAATTCCCAGAATTTCTTCGATGATCACAGCGGCTGTCCCGGCCCGGTCTTTGCCGGCGGTGCAATGCCACAGCACCGCTTTTTCGCGGCTCTTTTGCAAAATGCTGACAAACTCAGCATACTGTGCCACTGCGTAATCACTGGTCAGCGAGCGGTACATTTCAATCATGTAATTTTTCGCTTCCTCAGGCGTGAACAACAGTTGTGTAATTGCACGCCGATCAGACTCCTCTTCCCTTGACACTCCCGGAGTAAGGCTCTGCACGACCGGAATATGATAGTATTCGGCATCCGCAAGCTGTGCGTCCGGATTCTCCAGGCGCTCGCCGTCTGACCTGAAATCGATAACGGCACCGACAAGATCGGCAAGAGCCGACACTTCTTCCTCCGGCATTCCTGAGAGATGCCCGCTGCGGATCAGTTTTCCGGATCTGATCTGCCGTCCGTCTTCTGATCTCATCCCGCCGAGATCGCGGATGTTGGGAAGACTCTTGTAGTTTAGTTTCCTGCTGAACACTTTCTTATCCTTTCCAGTTCACTGTAAAGCGCTTCTTCTGTTGATATCGACTACTCTGTACTGTATCCCCATTTCTTCGAACTTCTCAAAAAGCGCGTCGGCTCCGTTTTCCATCTTGAATTGCAGCTCTTCCGGATACATCGGGATGATCTCGTAGAAATTGATCACTTTCCCTGATGGCATCACCAGCCTGATATCGCCGTTTCTGTTCTCTGCATAGTTCAGCACAACGCTGTTGAACCTTGTGTTTGGAGCATATGCGGAACCTTCCTCATCTGACTGTGTCGTGTGCCCGTAGGATAGCCAGGTATCGCACCAGATCGGAAGCCGCGCCACGTCTTTCAATTTTGATCGGCCAGTAGTCACTATCTTCTCCGCTGTTGATGTTCCAGTCTTTTGGAAGGTAGATCACATACTCTGCGTAGTCGAGCTGATACTTCTGCCACTTCTCGGGTATCGCCATTTTGTAAGCGCCGGCTCCCATCGTGACGAGCTTGTAGTAGGGATCTTCTTCTGTCGGCTCCACAATGCACACATCCAGGTGTATGTCGGGAGATGCGATCTCATGGAACACATTTTTGTAATTCCCGAACATGTCGCAAATGAAACTGTCTATCACCTCAATTTCGGAATCGTCATACAGATACATCGGCAGGCCCGGCTCGACCGCTTTGTCTTTCTTGGTTTTTTTGAATCTGCTGAATAAACCCATGCTGCTCCTCCTGTAAGTTCGCCGGTATTACTGTGCCGGGCTGACTTTGCGCATATATTTTGCCGGAACAGATTTGGTCAGCCAGATACCGTTCTCGGAAAGATAAAACCGGTATCCGTCCTCGCCCATCTTCCTGCAGTCGATCTCATAGATCACCGGTTTCCCGTGCCGGCTCCCCACCTTCCTCGCCGTCTCCGTGTCCGAAGAAAGGTGCACATACAGACGGCCTTTCGGAATCAGGCCCTGCTTATCAATCGAGGGAACATATTTCTCTCCCGTCCCATGCCAAAGTATAGCCGGCGGCACCATTTCCTTCAGTTCGACATCCACCGGAACGGAGTGCCCCTGATTCGCCCTGATCAGAGTGTGGTCTTCGTTAAAGGAATACCTCTGCTTCTCGTCTGTTCGGACGATCTCTTCAAGCGTCTCCCTATCCAGAGTGTGCCCCTCAGAATTGTTCACCCCGCTGATCAGTTCCTGCACATCTGCCCATCCGTGTTCATCCAGAGTGATGCCAATGATTCCGGGCCTGTGCCGCAGTATCAGCGATATGAACTTGCTGGTATTGATCATCCGTTTGCCGAATCTATTGTTCTTCATAGGTGATCCCCTCACTACAGTCAGGTCATTTCCCGGGTTTTCCCGGCATTTCCGTCCGCACAAAAACATACTCTTTATCTGACGACAGATCCTCCTGGAACCTGTATCCGCTCCAATCGAATGCTTTGATCTCTTCCGGTTCAGTAATGGCGTTTGCTGCCATGTACCGCACCATCTCTCCCCGTGCCATCTTGGCATAGACGCCTTTCTGGACGATCTTTCCCTTCTCCGGTTCGCCGAAAACACAGGTAATATACCTGTCACCTGGCTGCAGATATTTCTCGATGCACTTGGAATACTCTTTGGAAGCAAGATTGATGATGATCCTGCTGCTGTCAAGGACTTCCCGGTAGAGGCTGTCTCCCCAGAAATCATACAGGTTCTTGTGACCGGAGACTGCAGCCTTTGCCTGCATTTCCAGGCGATACGGAACCACGCCGTCCATCGGCTTCACCACTCCGTAGAATCCGGACAGGATTCGCAGGTGCTCCTGCACATAGTCATACTGACCGTCCTCGAAAACAGCCGGCGCCATATAAGTGTATTGGATGCCGTCATAAGCCAGTAAGGCAGGCGTCAGGTTCTCCCGAAGGTCCATATGCGCGAATCGCTCACTATTTTGACAGGCGATCTTGTCGCTGCAGGCCCAGAGCTTCTTCTGCTCCTCATAGGACAGGCTCTGCATCCAGCGCACCAGGATCTCCGTTTTCTCCATGAAAACCGGAAGTTCGGTGCAGGTAAATAAATCTGTATCGATCCGCATCTGCTTAGCGGGAGATATAATTATCCTCATCTCAGCTCTCCACCGTTACCAGTCTCCGCCTGAAGCGGAAGTAAACAAGCGCCGACAGCGTCACTGTCAGGATATCCGCCGTCACCTGCGACCATACGATGCCGTACATGCCGATGAAATGATTGAGTATGAAGAGCATCGGAATGTTGAAAACTGCCCAGCGCATGATCCCGAGAAAGAGCGCCCGCTCTCCTCTGCCAAAACCCTGAAATGTGTAAACCGTGAAAAAGCTCATGAACATGAGCGGCGTCGCGAGGCATCGGATCCGCAGGAAATCAGTGCCGAGGCGCACAGTCTCCGGATCCGCGATAAACAGACGTATGATGCCGCCTGCCAAAATTTCGTACATCGCGACGCTGAGCGCCCCGACGGTCAATCCGGTGATCAATGAAAACCGTATGATGCGGAACATCCTTTTGCGGTCGCCCGATGAGTAGTTGTAGGCAACCAGCGGCATCATTCCCTGGCAGATGCCGATTCCCACATTCAGCGGCAGACGCTCGACCTTGAGCACGATTCCCACCGCGGCCAGCGCGATATCCCCATAGCCCGACATCAGCTTATCGATCACAATGTAGTCTATGTCAAAGAGAAGCGTCGCGATCGAGGAAGGGATTCCCACTGTGAAAACAGACCGCACATTCTCTGTTCTCGGAAGTCCGTTCGAGAGCCGGAAGCGCAGTACTGTATCCGCCTGGTCTCTCAGAATCGTCACAGTGAAGAAAGCGCACGCGCAGCAATTCGAGATCAGCGTGGCGACGCCTACGCCCAGCACCTCATATCCCTTGGGAAACAGGACAAACATGAACAGCGGATCGAGCAAAATGCGGCCTCGACCTCTGGGGTAGTTTGTGGACAGGTGTCCACAAACTACCCCAGAGGTCTTTCAATTCCTGCCCCGGCAAAATGTCGTCTCTACGGAATAGTCATCCCTTAGGACGACTATGTCGGCGTCCTTTCCGGCTTGAAGAGAGCCCTTCGTGCGCTCCATGCCGATCAGGCGCGCAGGATTTAATGTACACGCGTTGATCGCTGTCTGCCAGGGCACGCCTGCTTTCTCAACGAGATTTCTGAGGCCCTCGTTGATCCTCAGCGTAGATCCGGCGAGCGTCCCTGAATCTACCAGGTGCGCGCTGCCGTCCTCATATAGTTCGACGAGGTTTCCGCCGAACAGCATCCTCGTTCCGGCGGGCAGCCCCTTGAAACGGAGCGCGTCAGAGATCATTCTCTCCGAACACATCCTTAAATCGGAAAGCGGCCCCGGGTATTCCGGGCTCCCTGTGGTGGAACGGCGCCATGCCGTTGTAAACGTGCGTCACACTTCTCGCACCGTTCGCAAAGGCCATCGCCGCCTGGGCACAAGTCGCCGACGAGTGACCCAGCGACGCTACGATCCCGTTCTCATTCAGAAACCGAGTCAGCTGATATCCCTCATCGTTTTCGCAGGCAAGCGTGACGATACGGATCAGTCCGTCAGAAGCATCAAAATATCGCTTAAACTGCTCGAGATCCGGCTTGACACAGAACTCTTCCGGCTGCGCTCCCTTGTACTTCTGGCTGAGATAAGGCCCTTCCAAATGTATGCCCAGTATCTCCGCTCCCGGAACGCTGTCCCGATCAGCCCTCTGCTCCCGCGCGACTTTGGCGACGTTATTCAGCGCCTTTGTAAGCACTTCTTCCGACTGCGTGATCGTTGTGGGGAGAAAACCGGTCACACCTTCGCCGACTATGTTTTGCACCCAGTTCCTGAGGCCTTCCTCCTCGGCATCATTCGTGTCGAAACCGTACGCACCGTGTGTGTGCACGTCGATGAACCCGGGCACGACCCGCAGTTCTCCAAAGTCCATGTCCGCCGGCGCGCTACCATAGGGGAGAATCGCTTCGATCTTCCCCGACTCGCGGCAGACCTCGATCTGCGCCTCCATCCACTGGTTCAGAACCCAAACTCTTTTGCTCTGCAGTATCATGATCTTCTCCCTCTGCCTCATCACATTTAAGACTCGTATCTGATCTCGCATTCTCCCGTCAAGTGGTTCATGATATATCTTTTCACAAAATCGTAATCCTCCTCCGGCACAAAGACGCGTGTCTTCTTGATTCCATTCTGAAGTTCGATATATTTTGGCGTAAAGATGGCCACTTTTGCCTTATCGTAATCAAAATATACAGAGGACCTCCCGTATCCGACTTTGACATAAATGTCTGACATCTCATAGCTCTCCTGAGGATCCTCGGCCGAAAGCGCGAGCTTAAAGACCGCAAACGTGATCAGCAGAAAAACCGCGTCGCAGCCCGCCACGATCAGGAGATTCGTCCAATCATGGAACTGAACTGCCATAATGGCGCCGAAAACCAGTATGAAGGCAGCTATGCCAAGGCATGCCTTGATTCCCATCCACATGCCTTTCTTATAGTACTCAACATCCATGGAGCAGGACCAGGTGTAGAAGCCGTTCGAGTCCTTTTTTATTTTTATTAAATAATCACTCATTATGCTACCTTTCCGTTTTTTTCGTTTTTCCGTTTTTACGTTCGCCGAAAACTGTTCACTGAAAATGATGCTTCGTCGTTATACGAAATATTGTATCGTGTTTCACCAATGGTTTCAATCGAGTGCTCTTATGTGGCGGCCCACTGGGCAGTCCTCCAATAGCGGGGCACGAATTTAGGTACGGAAGGACATTTGAAGAAGATTATCGTCCATGAAAGAGAGACAGAATGATGTAGATTATTCGAGCTGCAGATTGAACGGAAGATAATTCGGTACAGAAGCTTCTTTTGAACAAACTCTCGTCCCTCCAAAAGCAAAATTTGAGCACACTCTCGTCCCACTAAAGCAAGATTTCCTGAAAAATGCCTGGAAAATGCATTAGGACAAGTTGGAATCAGGATTTCCATGGACGATTGTTACTGCTTTTGATGCCTCTGTACCGAAAATCAGAAAGCAAGAATCTCGGCAGATAGGATTCCATCAAGCCAGACTGTTCTGCGGGGACGAGAGTATAAGAGAAAAAAGCTTCTGTGCCGAATAAGGGTGCCGCCCTTACTGATTAGTCAGTGCAAAGCGACCTCTGGGGTAGTTTGTGGACACTTGTCCACAAACTACCCCAGAGGTCGATCCTCACAAGCATATATTCACAATCAATCCGCACCCAAAGGCGAAAGCCATCACAAACGCAATATATACAGCAAACCGCTTCCAACCCATGGCAATCTTCAGGGCACCGAGATTCGTGATCTTCGTGGCGGGCCCCGTGATCATAAACGCCGCGGCAGAGCCCATGCTCATGCCGCCCGCAAGCCAAGTCTGCAATAGAGGAATCGTTCCTCCACCGCAAGCATAGAGAGGCACACCGATCGTGGCGGCCATCAGCACACCCCAGGCCTCGTTTCCGCCGAACACCCCAACCATCATTTCCTGCGGCACATAGCGCTGGAACAGCGCCGACAGCAGAATTCCTATCAGGAAATACAAGCCGGTCGCTTTGACGTTTCGCCAGAAATTCAGCAGATACCTGATCAGCCGATTCGGGTGCGTGTCACGGTTGCCTCGCTCGGAGAAACCTTCGAAGTTAAAGAATTCCTTCTCCCGATAGAACACAAACACCAGCAGTCCTGCCGCGCAGCCGCACAAGAAGCATGAGACAATACGCACTGCAAACGCCCTCGAACCAAGCGCCGCACTGTAAATGATCAGTTGAGGATTAAGCAGGATGGACGCCATCATGAATGCAGCAAGCCAGTCCTCCCGCATTCCCTGCTTTCGGAAAGAAGCGGCAATAGGGATCGTCCCGTACATACACAGCGGTGAAGCGATCCCCAGTAAACAGGCAGGTATGATGCCGAGCAGCCCCAGCTTTTTCCCTTGCAGCCCGGCAAAGAGCCCGTGTATTTTGTCCTTGGCGAACACGGAGATCAGTGATCCGATCGCCATGCCGAGGACCCAGTACCGGAAAATCTGCCGCAGCTGCAGGTCAAAATAGTACCAGATATACACGATCTCCCTATGAAGGATAGACAGCAGATCACTCATCTATTTTGACCAATTCGTAGGTTCGGCTGCCGAGCCCGATCTCTTCCGCGTGCTCCAGAGTATGAATCCCGTTCCGGCTCTCAATCCGGTTCACAAGTGCTTCACTGTCCGGAGCCTGATAGACCAGATCCACACAGGCCTGATCTAACGCCACAGGATCAAAACTCGCCAAAATCCCGATGTCATGCATGTCCGGCTCATCCGGATGTCCGTCGCAGTCGCAGTCCACCGACAGGCGGTTCATCACATTGATATAGATGATGTGCTCCTCGCCAACATGGTCGCGGAAGCCGCTTACCATTTCGGCCAGCGCCTCCAGCCACTCGTCCTGGTCGCTGTGCATGATGCTGCCGCTGGTCCTTGTTCCTGCACTGTGTACATAGATCTTGCCGCTCGGAGAAGAAATGCCGATCCCGACATTCTTGATCGCGCCGCCAAACCCTGCCATGGCATGCCCCTTAAAATGGGACAGAATCAACCAATCTGTATAATTCTCAGCGTGGCTGCCGACGATTATTTTGTCCAGCCTTCTGCCTCCGGTCACGGGCCATTCGACCTCGCCCTCTTCGTCCATCAGGTCAAAATCCGCAATAGCCGTAAACCCGTGGTCTTCCGCCACCTGCCTGTGCATGGCGGAACTGGCGCGGGAGCCGCCATAGGCCGTGTTGCACTCCACGATTGTTCCATCCAGCTTCTGAACAAGATCCCCGATCAGTTCAGGACGCAGATAGTTGCTCGCGGGCGGTTCGCCGGTCGATATTTTGACAGCTGTCTTTCCGGAAGGAGTCCAGCCGAGTGCCTCGTAGATCCTGACAAGTCCTTCAGCAGAGATGTCGGACGTAAAATACACTGTCGCGGGTTCAGACGACCTCTGGGGTAGTTTGTCGTCAGATGTACCATCTGACTCCAAACTACCTCCGAGGTCGCTTTCCTCTGCGGTTTCATTTGTTTCAGTCGCAGTTGCTGCTTCCGCTGCTTCCGCTTCTGCCGCCTGCTTCGCGCTCGCATCCGCTTCAGCCGCTTTGCTTCCTCCGCAGCCGCCAAGCAGAAGGATCGCTGTAAGTGAAATCGCGGTAAATAATAAAGGCTTTATCATTTCTTATAACCCCTTTCCCAACAGATATGCTTCCTGCGGATACCTGCTGCGTCTTGTCATGCCGGGAGTTCCGCAGCCATAGCCGAGCACCATGCCGCAGTCCCGGAAATTAATATACCGGACAAGGGTTTTATAGTGCGCTTCGAGCGCGTCAAATGTCCAGTCGTCAGCATTCCACGCGACAGTCAGCAGTGCAGACTTCAGATGCCTGCTGTTCAGGCTGCTGTTGTAAGCGCAGAAGCGATCTACCACCGTCTTCAGCTGGGCGCTCATACCGTAGTAGTAGAGCGGAGTCGCAAAAACAACCATATCGGAAGACAGAAGCCGCTTGCGGATCATCTGCACGTCATCTTTCTGAACGCAGGGGCCCTCGTATCCGCACTTCACGCAGCCGATGCAGGGATGAATATCCGCATGACAAACGTCAATGACCTCTACCGAATGACCTGCCTCTTTGGCGCCTCTTGTAAAGTTTTCAACCAGAATACTCGTCGAACCTTTTCGGTTCGGGCTTCCCATCAGTACAGTGATCTTCATAAGAACCTCCTGTTATTTGCTGATATCGTTTGTCTTAAGCCATTCTGTCACATCCGAGGATTATGCTGATCCTCCTGCATATAAACCCGCAAACACAAACAGCATGCCGATGATAACCGCTGCCATTATACAAACGACCGGCACGAGGGGGTCCTCTTTTGACCCGCCTTTACGTCCCAGAACCCTGCAGAGCTGAGCCGCCCGAGTCCCAATCAGCACCCATGTGGACAGCATCAGCAGATTTTCGATAATTACCAGCCAGCCGGCTTTGTCATAATCCAGAAATGCAAACGGCACGCGGAAGAACAGATAGTCCGGCATTCCACCCTTGATGAACAGGTACAATCCGAGCCCCGCGGCAAGTGTGGAAAGACCGGTGAGCATGTTTCTGGTCCTGTCGCTCCATTTCAGGCCTGCCGTCATTGCAGGGATGTGCATTCCAAGGTGCAGTCCCATCAGCACAAAGGCCCAGTGGGACATGGACAGGTGCATTCTCCGCACGAAGGAGACCGGCGCCAGACCGTACATAAAAGGCACTGCGTACCCGCTCATGGACATGCCGCAGAATGCCGTCATGGCAAAACACAGAACCAGCAAAATATTCAGCACCGTGGTCAGGCTTCGATAAGGATTATATCTTCCCTTAAAAAGGGCGCTGTACCATCTCCTGTTCAGAATCTGGTGAACAATGACAAGTATAGTCATACTCACCCCGATCCATTCGTGCGCCGCTTCCCCTGTGACCTGATAAGCCATGAGGAACAGGAGAACGACGGTCATGGCCGCGTCTACGATTCTTCTGGCTGTATTGCGCTTTTTTGACACGGACATAGTCGCCGCACCTCCTCAGCTAAAAATTTCGTTTTACTTCAGGCCCTCGATCCAGGACTTCAGTTCCTCTTCCGACACGCCTCCGCTGAAGCGCTCACCCTCAAGCCAGGTGCCGCTGCCCGCGAGCTCCTCCATGTTGGAACCGCTTCTGCCGATGCCGCTGCTGCCGGATGTGCAGAACGGGATCACGGTGATTCCATCAAAGTTGTACTTCTCAACAAAAGTGTCCAGAATTCGCGGCTCTTCGCCCCACCAGATCGGGAAGCCCAGATAGATAGTGGTGTAGCCCTCAAGGGAGATATCCTCGCTGCCGATCTCCGGGCGCACACTCTTGTCATTCTGCTCGGTCGTGGAACGGCTGCTGTTGTCGTTATAGTTCAGGTCTGCCTCGGTATAAGGCTGAGCTGCCAAAATCTCGTACACATCAGCACCGGTCACAGAAGCGATCCGCTCTGCAACGCCCTCAGTTGTGCCGGTTGCGGAGAAGTATGCAACCAGGACATCTGAATGGGCTGCGGCAGGAGTTTCACTTGCAGGCTCTGCTGCTGTTTCCTGTGCTGCCTCTTCCTGCTTAGTCTCCTGTGCTGCTTCCGGCTGCGCTTCGGTCTGCTCTGACGCCTCAGCTGTTTCTTTCTGCTCCTCTGCTGCTGCCGGTGCGCTGTTTTCCGCCGCCTGTGTGTCAGTAGTCGCCGCCTGAGAGCTGCCGCCGCAGGCTGTTAATGCAAAAGTTAAAGCGGCAACCGCAATAATTGAAATCATTTTTTTCATAGCTTTAGTGTTCCTCCTTTGATTATCCGACCTCTGGGGTAGTTTGTTACCAGTTGTAGAATAATCTACAACTGTCCACAAACTACCCCAGAGGTCGATTTCACTTACTTCAGTTTGTTGTAATCTTCCTCACTCACCGCCTCGAGCCACTCGTTGCTCGCTTCCTCCCCGGCGATTTCGACAGCCAGATGGGAGAACCAGCTGTCAGGCGCGGCGCCGTGCCAGTGCTTGACTTCCGCCGGAATGTTGATCACGGTGCCGGGAGTCATCTCGACGGCTTCCTTGCCCCACTCCTGGTAGTAACCTCTTCCGCCGACGCAGATCAGCATCTGGCCGCCCGCTTTTTTGGCGTGATGGACGTGCCAGTTGTTGCGGCATCCCGGCTCAAAAGTCACGTTGAAGATCGGAATCTGCTCCGTGGATACCGGTGCCAGATAGCTCTCGCCGACGAAGAACTGTCCGTAAGGGTTGGGCTCGCCGATCGGGAAAAATATAGTGTTTTGGTACTTCTCTTTGTCGGTCAGTGCCGGCGCCTCCTCGTTCCAGACTTCCTTAGCCAGTCTGAATACCGCCCAGCCTTTAGGCCAGCCGACATACATGGTCGCGTGGGTAATGATGGCTGCGATCTCTTCCTTGGTCACGCCGTGCGCCTTCGCGTTCTGCAGATGGTAGGTCAGGGAGGAATCCGTGATGCCGGACGCCATCAGAGATACAACGGTAATGATGCATTTTGTCTTCACGTCGATCGCTTCTTCGTTCCAAACTTCTCCGAAAAGCACATCGTCATTGAGATGCGCGAACATGGGAGCAAATTCGCCTAACTGATTTCTGCCTGCTGTCTGTACGATCTTTTCTGCCATTTTGATCTCCTCCTTGATTATTTACCTATTTTCTGGTCGCCTGTGGACCAAACATGCTTTTCTTTTGCCGCAGCGGGCTTGTTCTGCGCCATGACGCCTGCCAGCGGATGCGGTACATAGGGCTCTTCGAGATACATGATCTCTTCCGGCGTGAGTTCCAGATCCACTGCATTTGCAGCTCCTTCGATATGGTGTAACTTCGTCGCGCCGACCACGGGCGATGTAACCTTTGTGAGGAGCCATGCGAGGGAGACTTCAGTCATTGTCACTCCTCGCTTTTTTGCCAGCTCCGCCACGCGCTCGATGATCACATTGTCCTGGGCCGCCGTCGCGTCATATTTGAATTTCGCGTAGGTGTCTTCTGCAGCGCGCTTTGTGCCCCCTTCACCGGGCAGCCTTGAAAGCCTTCCGGAAGCCAGTGCACTGTAGGGCGTAAGGGCAATATTTTCTTCCTCGCAATAGGGGACCATCTCCCGCTCCTCCTCACGGAAGATCAGGTTGTAGTGTCCCTGAATGGATACGAACTTGGCAAAACCTTCCTTCTCCGCAAGCGCGTTTGCCTTGGCGATCTGCCAGGCAAAACAGTTAGAAATACCGATGTATCTCGCCTTGCCCGCCTTCACGATGCGGCTGAGCCCGTCCATGATGTCTTCGAGCGGCGTCTGCCAGTCCCACATGTGATAGATATAGAGATCCACGTAGTCCATGCCGAGGTTCTGAAGGCTCGTGTCGATCATGTTCTCAATGTGCTGCTGCCCGCTGATGCCGCGCTCGATCTCCTCCTGCGTCCTGGGAAGAAATTTCGTGGCAACGACCACGTCCTCGCGTCTGGCAAAATCCCGCAGCGCCCTGCCCACATACTGCTCGCTTGTGCCGCTCTGGTAGGCAATGGCTGTGTCGTAGAAATTGACGCCCAGCTCTAGTCCTCGCTTTATGATCTCTCTGGAGTGCTCTTCATCCAGGGTCCAGCTGTGCTGTCCGCGTCCGGCGTCGCCAAAACCCATGCAGCCCATGCAGATGCGGGACACATTCAGTTCTGAATTGCCAAGTTTTGTGTATTTCATGCTGTCTGCTCCTCCGATTTCGCTTTTGACCTCGGCTTGCTTTTGGGGCTGTCGCATTAAGTGAAGGTTCAAAACCTACGCTTTTGCGGCACGCCCCTTTATCGTTACGTTGAGTTCGCGGGGATTCACTCAGATCTTTTCTT
>CACZJD010000080.1 GCA_902781325.1 uncultured Lachnospiraceae bacterium | reverse complement strand
GGCGGAGCGATGGTGACCGGCTGGCAGAAGATCGACGGATCCTGGTATTACTTCAATGGAAGCGGAGTGAAGCAGACCGGCTGGCAGAGGATCAGCAACTCATGGTATTTCTTTGACGAAGACGGAGTCATGGTAACGAATATCTGGATCGGAAGTTACTATTTGGGAGCTGACGGAAAGTGGATCCCGGGCTATAAGGCAGCAAACTAAAGCTGTCCGAAGGGAATCGGCTGTTTATTTCATTCAACGAATAAAGTGAAGCCCGTCTCCGGAGACATTGGTCTTCGGAGACGGGCTTTTACTATAAGATATTTGAGAGTGATTTACACACCTTCGTGCACAATTCCTTCCAATCGCATCCCGGGCAGCATTCTGAGAGAGTATCAGCAGTGATGTGGAGGTCGGCAGGAATTCCGCTAATCGTATGAGGCGGATTTGATGAGGAATCGAGCCGTGCAAGTTTCTCCTCCACCAATCGGTCAAACAGGGCCGGCTTTTCGGAAGTGCATTGCCCTTCCACGCAGTTCGGGCAGTGCTCGCACAGATCATCCGCGCCGCTTACCAGCGTGATCGGGGTGCGGGGATCAGTGGTCAGCTGTCTTTTGACAAGAGTCATATGTTCGACGAATTCTTCGCTGTAGCCGCGGCCGACAAAGGTCTGGAGACAGAGTAGATGATGGGGGCGGAGATGCAGCTCTGAGGTGCCAGTGCACTGTGAAGAGTTTGCGCTCATTGGAGTATATTCCTTTCAATTCAGATTATGTAAAAGCCCTTCCCGGCGGCGCTGCCAGCCGGAGAAGGGCTTTTATAGATATGCAGTAATAACGGCTGATACAATGATGACTGATCAAAATGCCCTTGGGGGAGGAGCCTCCTGCATATGCTCTTTATACGGTGCCCTGGCTTGCAGGGACGGCTCTCTTAAGCGCGGCCTCGATGGGAGGGGCGACAAGCATGACTGCGATGATCTTAATAAGATCTCCGGGCAGAAAGGGTATAACGCAGGCAGCAAGTGAAGCGGCAAGAGTCATCCTGGTCTGGACCATAAACCATGCAGTTCCGAAAATGTAGAGGACTGCTGTGGCGAGGACCATGGAAACAAACATTACGGCGTATTTGCGTGCGCCGGATTCGTTTCTGCCGAATTTATGATAGAGAAGGCCGGCAAAGAATGCCATGGGGATGTAGCCGATGATGTAGCCGCCTGTGACGCCAAGGGTGATGCCGATGCCGCCTGTCCAGCCGGCAAAGACAGGAACGCCGACGCTGCCAAGCAGTACGTAGATGAGCTGGCTCAGGCCGCCGAGCTTCGCGCCCAGGAGGATCCCCGAGAGGAGGACCGCAAAGGTCGCAAGAGAAATCGGAACTTCTCCGGCTAAAGGCACAGAGAGGGGAGCCAGTATGCAGGTAACCGCGGCGCAGAGGGCGCAGAGAACGAGATCGTGTGTTGTCATTTTCATGTAGTAGTAAACCTCCGAATCGTTTGATGTCAATGAAATGGTAAACGATAGGGGGTCAATTGTCAACCTGAGAAAATAAAAAGGTTAACAAACGCCGATGCGGTTGTTAACCCGGTGAGATTATAAACTATAAGATAATGCAGTATTTCTCAGACTTTTTCCAATATCTCTCTGCCGATCTCCTCCACGGTCTTGCCGTCTGTGTGGATGATGATATCCGCCGCGGCTTCATATTTAGCCCGGCGGCTGTCCATGAGGCTGCACACAAAGTCGATGTTCTTGTTGTTCTCGAGGAGAGGACGGCTGTGATCTTCCTTGAGGCGCTCGAGAATGGTCTGAGGATCTGCGGTCAAAAGAATGACCCGGCCGATTTTCTTCATTTCCGCGACGTTGCGCTCGCGCATGGGAACGCCTCCGCCGCAGGAGAGGACCACGCCTTTGCGGGACTGCATTTCGATGAGAAGAGCGGTCTCAAGGTCGCGGAAGTACTCCTCGCCGTATCTGTTGAAAATTTCGGTGATGCTCATGCCTTCCCTCTGCGCGATGATCTGGTCCATCTCAATGACGTCCATATTGTACTGTGTGTGGAAATAGTCGGATACGGTGGACTTGCCGGTCCCCATGAAGCCGATCAGGACCAGATTGCAGGGAATGGAGGTGTGTTCCTGAATGGAAATGTCTGCAGGTGCCATTTACTTTACTCCTTTAAATCGTTAATAGAACGAGTTGATAATAAGCCAAATCCGGCAAAAGTTCAACAGAAAAGTTCACATCGAGGGTAAGCAATGGTAAACTAATTTAGTGGCTTTATTTTGGCTGCGAACAGTGCAGTTAAAGTCTGCCGGACGAATGAGGAAGAAGAGGATGAATGGAATATTCAACTGGTTGAGGAGCATACTGCGCCCGTTTGGACTTCTCAGGGAAAATATAAAGAGCCTGATCGCCTTTGAGGTGATCTTCCGGATCCTCACTTTTTTGGTGCTGTTTCCGCTCATGACCTGGGCGCAGAGGCTGTGGCTGATCGCCAATAAGACGAAAGTGATCGCATGGTACAACGTGATCACGTTTGTCAAAAACCCGATCACCTGGATCGTTTTCTTTTTTATGATCGTACTGCTGGTTGCCGCGGCGATGTTTGAACAGTTCGCGCTCTATGACACGCTGCATGCTTCCAAGTTCGGGCTCAGAAGGACGACAAGGCAGATTTTTTCATCAGGATTTGATATGTGTGTCGAGCGCCTGCGGCTGGAGAACTGGGGGTTTATTCCCTATGTGATCTTTGTCCTGCGCTTCGGTCCTGTATCTGATGTCTCCAGTATCACATCAGTGATCAGGATTCCTGGGTTTATCATTGAAGATTTTCATAAACATCCCTGGAAACTGTGGGTTTATACCGCGCTTGAATTCGTCGCGCTGTACTTCTTCCTGCGCTGGATCTTCGCGATCCCGATCATGATGGAGGAGGACGGCGTAAGCTTTTCCACAGCCTGCAGGAAGAGCGGCGCGATGACAAGCGGAAAGTATATATTACGGGTCCTTTGCCTCGCGGTCGGATGGAACTTGCTGATCACCGCTTTTTATTATATCGGCTCAGGTCTGATCGTCGTGGGGTGGTATCTGCTGTCGATGTGGGTGATCCCGGCGGAAACTGATCCTTTTCTCGAGTTCTTCTTTGAACGCTTCATACCGACCAGTATCATCTTTTATATTTTCTTCCTCTGGGTCGTGATCCCGCTGATCACGGCCAGTTACCAGTCCGCTTATTATAAGAGAAAAGAGGACCTCGGAGAGGACCTGCTTCGCTACACTGAGCCTCCTCACTTTTTTCACAGATATCCGATCCTCAAGGTTCTGGTCGTCGGTATTTGCGCTGTCTGCATCTTTTTCTCGGTGCCCAGAAGGTATGCGCAGATCCGCTGGATCATGAACACGGACTACGGAACACCGATGATCATGGCGCATCGCGGGTTCTCGTCGGCAGCGCCTGAGAACACGATGCCGGCTTTCCAGAAGTGTATCGATGAGGACTTTTCGGCAGCGGAGCTGGATGTGCAAATGCTCGCGGACGGGACGATCATCGTGATGCACGATGACAACCTGGGGAGAACGACAGGACTGAACAAGAATGTCTGGGAAGTGACTTACGACGAGATCAAGGACCTGGATAACGGGCGCTTTTTCAGTGAAGAATACGCCGGGACGAAGATCCCCACCCTTGACGAGGTCATTAAACTCGCCGGAAGCGGCAAGGACAAGCTCTTCCTTAACATTGAGATCAAAAGAAACGGCCACGACGAGGGAATCACGCAGAAGGTCGTTGATATCATCGTGGAGAACGATTATCTGTCAAACTGTGATATAACGTCGCAGGATTACCACACGCTGGAGGAGGTGCGCGCGATCAACCCGTCGGTTCTCACCGCCTATACCTCCGCGATCGGAATCGGCAATATTGAGACACTTGACGCGGCGGACATCATCAGCATTCAGGAAACATTTGCTACTTACGAAAATATCGAGCGGATCCATAACGCCGGAAAGCACGTCTTTGTCTGGACAGTCAATGAAACGGATACTATGGAGAACCTTATCAGTCTCAACGTGGACGCGATCCTCACAAATGACCCGCGGTTATGCAAAGAAGTCATCGATGAGCATCAGGAAACCGCGATGGACGTGATCCGCAGAATACAGTCGGCATTTTCGTTCCTGTAAGCGGCATAGGAGGCAATTATGAGAAAACTCGCGCTTTCTGACGAAGTGCTTCTGAGCGTTCAGAAGCCGGCGCGATACCTCGGAAACGAGGCCAATGCGGTCTACAAGGACCGAGGGAAGGTGGACATCCGGTTCGCAATGTGCTTCCCCGACGTCTACGAGGTGGGCATGTCCCATCTGGGAATTCAGATCTTATACGATATGTTTAACCGCAGAGAGGATACCTGGTGCGAGCGGGTATACTCCCCGTGGCTGGACCTTGACAAAATATTGCGGGACCGGAAGATCCCGCTTTTTGCGTTGGAATCGCAGGACCCGATCCGGGATTTTGACTTCCTGGGGATCACGCTGCAGTTCGAGCTCTGCTACACAAATGTGCTGCAGATCCTGGATCTGTCGGGGATTCCCCTCAGGGCCTCGGAGCGCGATGAGTCTTATCCGATCGTGATCGGAGGCGGTCCCTGCTCTTATAACCCGGAGCCGATCGCTGAATTCTTCGACATGTTCTATATAGGCGAAGGGGAAGTCGTATATGACCAGCTTCTGGACCTGTATAAGGCCATGAAAGCTGCCGGCAAGAGCCGCCGGGACTTCCTGATCGCAGCGGCGTCTCAGGTGCCGGGCATCTATGTGCCGTCACTCTACTCGGTAACCTACAAGGAGGACGGAACGATCGCGTCCTTCACGCCGACTGTTCCGGGCGTACCCGCGCGTGTAGTTAAGCAGACAGTAACAGATCTGGACGCGGCGCCTTACCCGCTGCGCCAACTGGTTCCTTTTATACAGATCACGCAGGACCGCGCGGTGGTGGAGATCCAGAGGGGCTGTATCCGCGGCTGCCGTTTCTGCCAGGCGGGTATGATCTACCGGCCGAACCGGGAGAGATCCCTGGAGAGGCTCTGCAAGTACACAGACGCGCTGATCGAGAATACGGGCTTTGACAATTTCACGCTCAGCTCGCTCAGTTCCAGCGATTATACCTGCATCAAAGAGCTTGTGGAATATTTCGTCGACACATACGGGCCGCGCGGGACATCGCTCCAGCTACCTTCGCTGCGTGTCGACTCGCTTTCCCTTGACGTCATGACCAAGCTTCATGATGCCCGGAGGGGAAATCTGACTTTTGCCCCGGAAGCGGGCTCCCAGAGACTTCGTGACGTCATCAACAAAGGCCTGACGGAGGAGGAGATCCTTGACGGCGCGCGGGAAGCCTTCCGCGGCGGCTGGAAGAAGGTCAAGCTCTATTTCATGCTGGGCCTGCCCACGGAGACACCCGAGGACCGGCTCGCGATCGCGGATCTGGCCAACAAGATCGCCGTGGCCTACTTCCAGGAAGTCCCCAAAGAAAAGCGAAACGGGCGCTGCGACATCACCGTGAGCACGTCCTTCTTCGTGCCCAAAGCGTTCACGCCTCTGCAGTGGGCGCCCATGTACACGCCAGAGGAGTACTTGTCTTTTGCCTCAACGGTTTATGACGGCATCCAGTCTGTCCTGAACCGCCGCAGCATATGGTACAAGTACCATGAGGCGGACGGAACTGTCCTTGAGGGATTTCTCGCGCGGGGCGACAGGCGTGTAAGTTCCGTGATTCTGGAGGCGTATCGGCTCGGCGCCATGTACGACGCCTGGATCGAGACCTGGGACTACTCCCGCTGGCTCAAAGCCTGCGAGAACACCGGGGTGGACATGGCATTCTTCGCGCTCCGCGAGCGCTCTCTTGATGAGATCCTGCCCTGGGACTTCATCGACATCGGCGTGACGAAAGATTTCCTGGTGCGCGAGTGGAAGCGGGCCCAGGAAGCCGTGGTGACGCCCAACTGCCGCGAGCAGTGCTCAGGATGCGGGGCGGCGAGGTTCGGATGCGGAATATGTAAGAGGGGGCGTTGAGATGAGGGGGCTTGCGGGGGCATTGCTTGCTGGGGCATTGCTTGCGGGGCGTTTTCTTTGCCGTGGCCCATCGGATTTTGCGTATTGCCTCAAGTGGATGTAGCACATTTGGGCGTTTACTTTGCCGTGGCCATCGGATTTTGCGTATTGCCTCAAGTGGATGTAGCACATTTGGACGTTACTTGCCGGGAGCCCATCGGATTTTGTGTATTGCTTCAGTTGGATGTAGCGCATTTGAACGTGTCTGGCTGTACCCTACATCTATACAGAGGATTTTTCTTAATGGATGTATGAATTGTGCCAAACAAGCTTTTCGAGCACCATCGGATTCGTCTCAAACCGAAAATGGATGTATGAATTGTGCCAAGCAAGCTTTTTACAGCCCATCGGATTCAGCCGAAGCCGAAAGTGGATGTAGAGTTTGTGCCATACAAGCTTTTTGCGCTCCATCGCATTCAACGAAAGCTTCGATGAGATGGAGAAATGAGGCGCGCTTCAAATAGAAAGCAGAAGGCCGCTATCGATCTGAAACAATTCCCGAGTGTAGCTAGTGTACAGGAGGAACTCCTTTGAGAGTCAGAGTAAAGTTTGCGAAATATGGCCCCATGAAGTTCATCGGGCATCTAGAATTGATGAGATATCTGCAGAGCGCCGTCAGGCGCACAGAAATTCCCGTCAAGTATGATGAGGGAATGCACCAGAGAATGGTCATGTCCTTCGCGATGCCGCTGGGAGTGGGTCCAATCAGTAGCGCAGAATATATGGATATCGAGTTGGAAGAGCCAATCTCGACAGAGAAGGCGATGAGACAGCTGGGAGAGCATATGTGCGAAGGGCTGGATATACTGGATTTCCGGGAAGTAGACGGCGGCAAGAAGATGAAGGCTATGACAATAGTTGCTGCCGCTGATTATGAAGTGTGGTTCAGAGAGGGATTTACGCCGGATTGGGACTGGAAAGCAGCTCTGAAAGAATTCTGCAGCAGGGAGAATATTCCCTGGGTCAAGGAGACCAAGAAAGGCACCAGAGAAGTAGATATGAGAAGCTGGATCTATAAGTGGGAGATCCGGGAAGACAAAGTCTATCTCCGCCTTTGCTGCAGCGTCGGAGACAATTTAAAACCGGAACAGCTCTTTGGAGAGATGTTCCGGTCCTATGGTCATGAATTGCCGCCTTTTGCCTTGCAGGTGCATCGGTTGGATCTGCTCACTGTAGATGAGAAGAGCGAAAACTATATTTCATTGGGAGACCTGGGGAGCAGGATTCCGTAGATTTTGAATTAGTTTTCATCAGCTGCACTGTTATCTGTTCCAGCGGAGCTGTCTTCTTCAGAGGCGTAACTGTTTGCCCCCAGCGGCACCACCACCTGCCTGTAGATCTTTCTGAAGAAGATAAAGGACAGAGCGACGGAGACGCCTTCGGCGATGGGGAAGGCCCACCAGACGTTGGTGACGTCGCCGGTCTTGGAGAGGAGCCATGCGACCGGCAGCAGGACGACCAGCTGTCTGCCCAGGGAGATGATCAGGGAGTAGATACTCCGGGAGAAGGCCTGGAAGATGGAGCCCGAGATGATGCCGATGGCGGCCAGCGGGAAGCAAAGGCTGATGATCCGCTGAGCGGGAATGCCAATCTGAAGCATTGCCTCGTCGGCGTTGAAGAAGCCGAGGAGCACGTCGGGGAACAGATTCATGATCGCTGTTCCGCAGAGCATGATCACAACGGCGACGCCGAAGGAGAATTTCAGGGCTTCGTCGATTCGCTCTTTCTGCTTGGCGCCGTAGTTGTAGGCCAGGACGGGGATCAGTCCGTTGTTGAGGCCGAAGACCGGCATGAAGAAGAAGCTCTGCAGCTTGAAGTAGACGCCGAAGACAGCTGTAGCAGTCGTGGAGAAGGCGGTCAGGATCATATTCATGCCGTAGGTCATGACGGAGCCGATGGACATCATGAGGATGGACGGCACGCCGACAACGTAAATACGGCCGATCGTGTCAAGGTCGGGACGAAGGATCCCGCGCCAGCTGAGACGGATGTCGGGGTTGAACTTCAGGTTCATGATAAGGCCGAGGATGGCGGCTATGCTTTGGCCCAGGACGGTGGCGTAAGCGGCGCCCGCGACGCCGAATCTCGGGCAGCCGAAGAGACCGAAGATCATGATCGGGTCAAAAATGATGTTGATGACAGCGCCGGTGGTCTGACTGATCATGCTCAGCTGTGTGCGTCCGGTGGACTGCAGCATTCGCTCAAAGGTCATCTGGAAGAAGAGTCCGATGGAGAAGCCGGTTACCGTGGAAAGGTAAGCGTGGCCGTCTCTAATGATCTCAGCTGCTGCGGAGTTTGAACTGCTTCCCAACTGCACTGCGATTGCCCAGTGGGACAGAAACAGCGAGAAGAGCAGAAATGCTATATAGCTGCAGAATGTCAGGAAAATGCCGGTGTTGGCGGCTCGGTCTGCTTTGTCAAAGCGCTTCTCGCCGAGAGAGCGGGAGAGCAGGGCGTTCATTCCGACGCCGGTACCTGAGCCGACAGCGATCATCAGATTCTGCAGCGGAAATGCGTAAGTTACGGCGGAGAGCGCGTTCTCTCCGAGCCGTGCGACGAAGATGCTGTCCACTACGTTGTAGAGGGCCTGCACCAGCATAGAGATCATCATGGGAAGAGCCATACTGATGATCAGTCTTTTGACGGGCATGACGCCCATTTTGTTTTCTCGGGAAGTGTTAGATGCCAAGGGTGTTTCTCCTTAAATTTCAGTTCTTTACTCTTTAAATCACGTGGCATTATAGCACATAGAAAGCGAAAAGCGCTACTTCATAATTGTACTAATTGTCGCACCAATTTCAACACTTAAGAAAAATCAGGAGACCAGTCATGGATAGAGAGATCTATACCCTGAAAGTTTATTCCACCAGGATGGAATATGATTCCTTCCAGCTGGAACTGACGCCGAAGGAAAACGAGGAAGTCAACGACTACTACGGGATGAATTTTAATATTACGGTGTGGTGCCGGGGACAGATGTGCGCCAAGCTCTGGGGCAAGCTCTACGACGAGAACCTGGTCTACTCCTGCGGCATGGATATACTTAATGCAGCGGATCCGTTCGGCAGGGAAGAGGTCGCCCTTGCGGAAGCCTTCAACAAATCTCAGGAACTCTGCGTTCGGGAGGAGAAGTGGCAAAATATACAGGGCTTTTCAGGTTATATCCAGGGCGTGTTTGTCGTGCCGCAGTACAGGAGGAGGGGGATCGCGAGCTATCTCGATGAATATCCGGATCCGGGCGGTGGGAATCTCGCCGATGCCGGTTGCAGAAATGGATGGAGATGTGGTGGAAGACAGGGAACTGCTGTTGATAAACAGGGCATTGCTGGAGCAGTGCGGTTATCACGAGATCATGGACCTGTCCATGCAGGGAATGATGTACGGAGATTATGATGAGGAGGATGCTCCCGGAACAGGATATTATGTAAGGGTGTATCCGGCGTGAGACTGAAAATGCTGAAGACAAAGAAAGCTGGTGCTTCACCGCACCAGCTCTCCTTTAAAGCGGTTGACGCCGCCGACATTCGTCACATTCTTGTAGCCCATTTCCCGGATCATGGAGACCGCCTGGCCTGAGCGGGCGCCGCTCTGGCAGTAGACGTAGACCGGGGCTGTGATGTCCCGGACGTGATTTACGATAAAATGAATGCTGTTCAGGGGCACATTGATCGCGCCCTCGATGTGGCCGGCTTCGTATTCGGGGCCGGTCCTCACGTCAATGAGGAAGGCGCCGGGGGTCGCCCGGAACTGCTCGACAGCGGTGTTGATGTCGGTTTTATTGAATAATTTATCAAAAAAACCCATTTTACTCACTCCTTTTCAAAACCATGCTTCCAGTCAGTATAACACAAACCGCACTTATGATAAAATAGTAAGCAGAATTATCTGAAAAACATACAATTATTAACGAGGTCCAGCATTATGATTCATAAGATCATCAAAGAAGAGATCCGGGTCCCGGGGACTCTGGAGGACACTTATCTGGAGACCTATCTTCTGAGCATCACGGATAAGTTCACGGTGCAGGAGAGGCCGCTCATACTGGTCTGTCCCGGAGGAGGGTACAATCACACTTCGGACCGGGAAGCGGAGATAGTAGCGATGCAGTTTAACGCCATGGGCTATCACACGGCAGTCCTGCGCTATTCCTGTAAGCCGGCGGTGTTCCCGACGGCACTTTTGGAATTGACAAAAGCAGTGGCATTCCTCAGGGAACATGCGGGAGAGTGCTGCATCGATCCGGACAGGATCGCAGTCCTGGGCTTTTCGGCCGCAGGGCACCTGGCGGCATCGCTGGGTGTCTTCTGGAATACAGAGTGGTTTGCGCAGATCCGGAGGGAGAACGGCGTGAATCTTACGGCGCAGCAGATAAAGCCCGACGGCCTGATACTGGCCTATCCGGTGATCACTTCCGGCGAATTTGCCCACCGGGGATCCTTCGACGATCTGCTGGGAGAGGCGCGAAGCGCAGACCCGGCCTGGCTTGCCAAAATGTCCCTGGAGAAGCAGGATATCAAGGATATGCCGCCGGTCTTCATGTGGCATACGTCCTATGACAACGCCGTGCCGCTGCAGAATTCTCTGTTTCTTGCCACGGCGCTCATAAACGCGAAAAAGCCTTTGGAATATCACATTTTCCCCGGAGATGTGCACGGCATGAGCCTGGCCGACTGGAGGACGAGATCCGAGGAGCGCGTGGAGGATACGCCCGCCACGGCATGGATCGGTCTGGCCCACACCTGGCTGGAAAACTGGAAGAAACACTGACAAAGCGCCCGGCCAAAGAGCCGGAAGAAACACTGCTATCGCACAGGAGACAGGAGGCAGCAAATGGTCCCCTTTTATTTTACCGGTTCCATACTCATTATGCTCATAATCTGGGCGGGCTATGTCCTCATCTATTCCGGGATCATCCGCAAGATGGGAGCAGAGCCGGGCTTTGGCCTTGTGCCGCTGGCGGCGGAATGGAGGATGTCCAAGGTCCTTTTCGCCAGCATGCGGTCCTTTTATCAGCCGGTCCTTTCTTCGATCGTATTTCTGGCCGCCTCGCGCTACGTGGGCGCCCAGTCCATATTCAGCATTATTTTCTGGATGGCGGGTCTTCTGGTGTACAGTATCTTCCTCATGCGGCTCAGCTGGAGGATCAGCCAGGCCTTTAACATGGGCATACTCTTCGGGATCCTGACCATATTTTTCCCGGTCCCCTGTCTGCTCTATCTGGGCTACGGCAGGGCGCAGTTTACGGCGCCCAGTTTCCAGATCAGGCAGTGGCCCAAGATCGTGCAGATCCTCTTAAACGGCACGGTTTTCCTGTTTTCGGCGGCGGAGTTCCTGGCACTGGTTTTTGTTGTCGGCCTGTTGTCGATCAGGGAGAATACGCCCAGACCCGTTGTGGAATATCTGATCAAAGACAACAATGAGAAAATCGGCAATGTGACGCAGCAGGGAGATGTGGTGCGCCGTGCGGATATGATGGACGCGGCGGCGATCGAGACGGCACAGTCGCAGCGCTCCAGGGACTATTTCTATCCCGATCACTCCGCGGATAAGAATGTGGTCGTCATGGAGTATGTGATCGCCACGGACCTGGAGTCCAAGAGGGGCCTTGCCTCGGTCAATATTGAACAGATCCGGAAGGCCTCGAAGGAGGGAGAGAACATGACCGTCGTCCTGCAGGTCGGAGCGGCGGAGCGCCTGTACACGGACGGCATGGAAGACGGCTCTTACGCCCGCTACGCGGTGCAGGACGGCAAAATAGAGAAGGTCCGGGATCTGGATCCCTCCCTGTGCATGGCGGAAAAGGAGTCTCTTGCGGACTTCATCCGATGGACAAAGGAGAACTATCCCGCAGACCGCTACATGCTTGTCTTCTGGGATCACGGCGGAGGACTCACGTACGGCTACGGCTCGGAGCAGCTCAACAAAAGGGAGGACAACGACGATTCCATGCCCACCAGCGAAATTGCAAAGGCCATTGAGGAAGCCGGCGTGCAGTTCGACCTGATCGGTTTTGACACCTGCCTGATGCAGGATTTTGACCTAGCCTACAGCCTTGAGCCCTATGCGGACTATTTCCTCGCTTCCGAGGAATCGGAAAGCGGATTCGGGTGGAACTACACCCTCGGCTTCTCGGAGCTGGCCAAAAATCCCGGTATTTCCACAGAGGATTTCGGCACCAGCATGGTCGCCAGCTTTGATCCCTACAACACCGCATCCAAAGATGGCGAAACGGACACGCAGTCCACGCTGTCCCTTCTGGATATGACTTATGTAAAGCCCGCGCACGAGAAGCTGGATCAGCTCTTCGCGGAGGAGAAGAGGGCAATTGAGGAGAGTTCCGACAATTATGCCAACATCTCGATCGCCGCTTCCGGCGCTTACACCTTTATGGGCAGAACGCAGATCGATCTGGTGGATTACCTGACAAGACTTCAGGGACTTGACTATGAAAACAATATTTTGACCGATACGCAGTACAAGGAACTGAGCGACGCGATCAAGGCCTGCGTGGTGGTTCGAAACGCCAATTCGGGTACGGGCGTAAACGGCGTGGCTTTCTGCTTCCCCGTCAAGGACCTTAGCAGCTATTCACCGACCTACACACAGCTGGACGCGATGGGACTTGAGGCCGAGAGAGCCATGTGCAACGACTATTTCAGCATTATGGCCAGCCAGCAGACCAAAGCCCTGAGCAGCAATTCCTTCCTGAGCTTGATCGCGGTCGACTACACCAAGGAGCCCTGGTATGTGAAGGGCTTTGAGGACTATGACACGGCAGAGGCCTTCATCGACATTCCCCTTAAGGACACGGGAGCCGGCTATCAGATCGAGCTTCCTGACAAGGCCTGGAAGAACATCGTGGACTGCCAGGTGGCGGTCTACATGCATACGCAGCAGGGGCGCATGTATCTGGGAAGCGACCACATCGGT
Source organism: uncultured Lachnospiraceae bacterium (assembly GCA_902781325.1). Classification (GTDB taxonomy): domain Bacteria; phylum Bacillota; class Clostridia; order Lachnospirales; family Lachnospiraceae; genus CAG-791. Next base: position 3,902 of record CACZJD010000080.1, on the reverse strand, counting down.
GCGCTGGACGCAAACGGCAACCCCATGGTGGCCCTGGAGAATTCCTGGCCTCACATCGGCGGCGCGCTGATCTGCTATAACGCGGATCAGGCAAGAGAGACGGAGGAAGGAACGGTATTTTCCGGTACCACAAGGGCGCTCCTCAACGGCGATACGCAGATCGAGCTTCTGATCGAGTGCGATCCCGTCAAGGAGGGATCCGACCAGCCCATGGAGGCCCATATTCTGGGCTATCAGCTGGTCAACGACCCCCTTCCCTTTATGGAGAAGGGCCTGCTGACCCTGGAGGCCGGCGATACCCTGCAGTTCCTCTTTGACTACTATGACAATGAAGGCAAGTATGTGACGACCGACACCTATGGCAAAAAAGTGAGGGTTTTAAGGGAAAACGGACTGGAGGTCAGGGACGAGCGCTTCGGCGAGTGCGATCTGGAGTTCGGCGGAAGACTGACGGATATCTATCAGAGAACCTTCCTGACAGAAATGCTGGAAACGCACGTGGAGAAGTGAAGAAGCAGAGTAAGCAGTAAACGGTCTCGTGACTGCAGACGCAATAAAAGGCTGCCGCTGATGCGGCAGCCTTTGTTATGCTCATAATAGATCAAAGACTATACAGTCAATGCCTGTTTAAGCACTTATCTTCAAGCCTTGTTATCGGAACCGAAGATAACGATCTTCTCTTTGACGCAGTCTGTGATAGCCTGTGCGCCGGGAGCGAGAAGCTTACGGGGATCGAAGCCCTTGCCCTGGAGATCCTTGCCGGCCTCGATGTACTTCCTGGTTGCTTCCGCGAAAGCGATCTGGCACTCAGTGTTGACGTTGACCTTGGAAACGCCGAGCTTGATGGCCTTCTGGATCATCTCGGTGGGGATACCGGAACCGCCGTGAAGAACGAGAGGCATATCGCCTACCTTCTCTTTGATGGCTTCGAGAACGTCGAAACGAAGTCCTGCCCAGTTTGCGGGATATTTGCCGTGGATGTTGCCGATGCCGCAGGCAAGGAAATCAACGCCCAGATCTGCGATCAGCTTGCACTCATCGGGATCCGCGCACTCGCCCTGGGAAACAACGCCGTCTTCCTCGCCGCCGATGCCGCCGACTTCTGCCTCGATGGACATGCCGTGCTCGTGAGCAAGCTTAACCAGCTCTTTGGTCTTGGCAATGTTCTCTTCAATGGAGAAGTGAGAGCCGTCGAACATGATGCTGGAGAAACCGGCATCGATGCACTTCAGGCATCCTTCGTATGAGCCGTGGTCGAGGTGAAGGGCTACGGGAACCGTGATGCCCTGGGACTCGATAACATCCTTTACCATATTGGCAACGGTCTTATAACCGGCCATATATTTGCCTGCTCCCTCAGAGCACTGTACGATAACAGGGGCCTTGCACTCCTGGGCAGCCTTCAGGACAGCCTTCGTCCACTCGAGGTTGTTGAGGTTGAACGCACCGATTGCATAGTGGCCTGCTCTTGCAGCAGCAGTCATTTCTTTTGCAGATACTAACATTTTATTATCCTCCTTGATATAAATTAATTATAACCTGCCCGGCGCATGAGGCGCCGGGCAGAGTATTAACTGATTAAAATTAATCACTGCACAGAATTATTTAAGGACAATTCTGTAAATCCTTCGTCAAATACTCATGCGCAATATCAAAGAGTATCCATGTATTTGATATATCCGACTTCTCCCTCGGGAGCGCAGATGCAGTTCTCGTGCTCGATCTTGACATATTTGTCAACGACCTGATTCTCGAGGTGTACATTCTCGCCGATGGTCGTGTAAGCGCTGATGTAGCAGCCCTTGACCACGGCGCCCTTGCCGATGACTACGCCGCGTGCGACGACGGAATCCTCAACAGTTCCGCTGATCTCGCAGCCGTTGGAGATGAGAGAGTTCTTGACTTCTGCTTCATCATAGTACTGGCTGGGGCAGGAATCATTGGTTCTGGTGTAGATCGGCCAGTCGGGTGTGAAGAGCTCAGCTGCCTTTGCAGGATTGAGAAGCTGCTTGTTGGCGTCATAGTAGCTCTTAAGGCTGGTGATCGGTCCGAAGTATCCGAAGTGCTCAACTGCGCGAACATCGAGATCGCCGATCTTGGCGTTGATGACGTCGGAGAGGTTGTACATGGAGGAGATCTTTCTCGCCTCGCCGATCAGTTCGATCAGGAGAGATTTCTTCATAACGAAGGACTCCATGGAGATAGCGCGTACATCCTCGTCGCCGAGGTTGCGGCGGATCGCGTTGACCTTGTCATCTGCGATATCGAAGATGTGGCAGGTCTCATATCCGCTCTTAGCATGGTGAACGGTGTGATACAGAGCTGTGATGTCAGCGCCGGAAGCGGCGTGGCCCTGAAGGAGGGCGTCATAGTCCTGTTTGAAGACCATGCAGCTGGGAGCGATCACAACGTATTCCTGAGACTGTCTCTTGATGTACTCAAGGTTCTCATACATAGCACGGATGTTGGTGTTGTAGATATCGTTTACCTTCTCCTCTGTAGGAGGGAGGATCTGCAGTCTGCCGCGCTTGGAGTTGATGTTGTAGTGACGGCCTGTTCCGATGTGAGCGATAAGGGAACGTGCCTTGCTGGCAATGTAAACCTGCTGGTTAATAATGCCGCTGTTGCTCAGGTTCGAAATAGGGAAGTCGATGACACGATATCTTCCCAGGAAAGAGAAGCTGCCGATAGGACGGTAATCCTGAAGACCGTCTACCTTGTGCTCCGCGGATGATGTGATAATACCAAAAGCTTTAGCCATTCTTGTGCACCCCCCTTAAATATCGCTGGCCTGCAGCGTGATCGCTTCACTGTCTGCGCTGCCAACCACTGCGCCTGCACTGATCTTGACATCGTCAGCAACCAGTGCGCGGGTAACCACTGCGCCATCGCCGACACATACGCCGGGCATAAGGACAGAATCGATGATCTTAGCGCCTTTGCCTACAGTCGCACCGGTAAAGATTACGGAATTCTTAACAGCTCCGTTAATGCTTGTGCCCTGTGTGATGTAAGCGCGGTCGATGGAAGCATCGGGTCCGATATAGGCGGGAAGAGCAACGGCATCCTCGGTGTAGATCTTCCATGTGGGATCGTCGAGATTGAGGTCGCAGTTCTCGTCAAGAAGATCCATGTTGGCTTCCCACAGAGAATCGATGGTTCCGACATCCTTCCAATATCCCTCGAACTTGAAGGCAACGAGCTTCTCGCCGTTGTTCATCAGAGTAGGAATGATGGTCTTGCCGAAATCGTGTGCGGAATTGGGATCAGCCATATCCTTTACAAGGATCTCGCGCAGTTTCTTCCAGTCAAAGATATAAATACCCATGGAAGCAAGAGTGCTGCGGGGATGAGCGGGCTTCTCTTCGAAGTCGATGATCTTGTCATTCTCGTCGGTGATCATGATACCGAAACGGGATGCTTCCTTCATGGAGACAGGCATAACCGCGATGGTAGCTGCCGCACCCTGTGCCTTGTGGAAGTCGAGCATCTTGTCATAGTTCATCTTGTAGATGTGGTCACCGGAGAGAACCAGAAGATACTCAGGGTTGTAAGTATCGATGAAATCAATGTTCTGTGAAATAGCATCCGCTGTTCCACGATAGACATCGAGGCCTGCATCAGCCTTCTCACGGGGTGTAAGAACGAAAACACCACTGTCCTTGGTGTCAAGTCCCCACAGACCACCCTTCGCAACATAGCTGTTAAGGAGCACAGACTCGTACTGTGTCAGAACACCGACTACATCAACACCGCTGTTTGCACAGTTGCTGAGCGGGAAATCGACGATGCGGTATTTGCCGCCGTAGGCGACAGCCGGCTTTGCTACGTGGTTGGTAAGGTCGAGCAGGCGGCTTCCCCGGCCACCGGCCAGGATCATAGCTAACATTTCAATTTGCTTC
>CACZJD010000079.1 GCA_902781325.1 uncultured Lachnospiraceae bacterium | reverse complement strand
CCCTAAAGCTCTTTCACGATGCCTTCGGTTACAACAGAATAAGTTTGTGATGATTCTTGTTAAGCTGCCCCTTGACAACGGTCATTACATATCAGTTTACTACTTTGTAGAGGATTGGGCTATATTTTGGCAAAAAAGCGCTATCTGATAATTGTACTATGAGGAGATTTATGTGATGAGTCAGAAAACAGGGCTTGTTTTGGAAGGCGGCGCGATGCGCGGATTGTTCAGCGCGGGCGTCTTGGACGTGATGATGGAAAACGGGATTGAACTTGACGCCGCCATGGGCGTGTCGGCGGGCGCGGTCTTTGGCTGCAACTACAAGTCCGGGCAGATCGGCCGCTCGATCCGCTATAATCTGCGTTTCTGCGGTGATCCCAGATACTGCAGTTTTGAATCTCTGCGCAAGACCGGTGATCTTTACAACGTTCAGTTCTGCTACGATGAGATCCCCAATAAACTTGATCCTTTTGATACGGTGGCCTACAAGGCCAATCCGATGCCTTTCTACGCCGTCTGCACCAATGTGGAGACCGGTAAAGCGATCCACAAGCGCCTGGACAACGGCGATGCCAAGGATATGGAGTACTTCCGCGCCTCCGCATCCATGCCGGTCGTCTCCCGCATCGTGGAGGTCGACGGTTACAAACTTCTGGACGGGGGTATTACAGACAGTATCCCGCTCGCGAGCATGGAGCGCCGCGGTTACAAGAGAAACGTCGTAGTTCTCACACAGCCTCTCGGCTTTGTGAAAAAAAAGAGCAAGATGCTTCCGCTGATCCGCGTGGCAATGCGTCAATATCCCAATGTGATCAGGGCTATGGAGGTGCGCCACATCCGTTACAACAAGCAGACAGCATATGTGCATAAGCAGGAACTGGCAGGGAACGCATTTGTCATCCGTCCCCCTCATGATCTGGGCATCAGCCGCATCGACGACGACCCCGCAGAACTTCGCAGGGTCTACGAGCTCGGCAGAAAAGAGATGGAAGAGAGGCTGCCTGAACTCAGAGAGTTCCTGAAAAAGAGCTGCTGACCGTCATCTGCGGACCAGGTCGCTCAGCCACTTGCTGTGGAAGAAGTCGTGGGTCAGTTTGTCATATTCAGCCCACATGGGCAGAGTTTCGCACTCTCCCGCTCTGGGGCAGGGAACCGAGTCATTTGCGAGGCAGGCCACAGTCGCCAGGGAGCCCTCCATCAGCTCGATGACCTCGCCGATATTGTACACCATATCTTTAACAATGATCTCCAGGTATTTTTTGGAAATATTCTGTCTGGCAGCGATGTCCTTTAAAGGGATGTAGCTGCCATTATCATTTTCTGCAATATCGATCAATACGCGGATCGCGTAGCGCCCTCTGGTTGAGATCATAAGGATACCGCCTTTCTGTTTTTTGCCTATTTTATAGTAGGTAAATGGGTAAATCAAGATGCGCTAGTATAATTTTCCGAATATTTGCCTATTGACATGATAGGTTAATAGGCATATAATGTCGCCAAGAAATGATTCTGACCAAAGGAGGCTTAAACGATGTTCCGCAAATATACATCTGATCAGAATATCGTTATGTGTTGGCGAATGTTGAACTCCCGGGCATATAGGATGGCCGGGGCGTCCGACTGCATGTCCGCACGCCTCATGAAAGAGCGATGTTAGTGCTGCAGGCACACACACTTGCCATTTGCCCGGGAGCTTCTCAAAGGATCCCGGGATTTTTTATGTCCCGGGATCTGCCTCAGGCAACCGCAAGAATATAAAGAACCAAAAAAGGAGAAATAAAATGAGCAAGTACAAATTTGAAACCCTGCAGCTGCACGTTGGACAGGAACAGGCCGATCCGGCAACCGATTCCCGCGCCGTTCCGATCTACCAGACCACTTCCTATGTGTTCCACAACAGCAAACACGCGGCTGACCGCTTCGGTCTCGCTGATCCCGGCAATATCTACGGCCGTCTGACCAATTCCACCCAGGAGGTGCTGGAGAAGCGCCTCGCGGCTCTCGAGGGCGGCAGCGCTGCCCTGGCAGTAGCTTCCGGTGCGGCGGCAATTGCCTATACAATTCAGGCCCTGGCCGCAGGCGGCGGGCACATCGTCGCGCAGAAGACCATTTACGGCGGAAGTTTCAACCTTCTTGGCCACACGCTTCCCCAGTACGGAATCAAGACGACTTTCGTCAATGCCCACGATCTCGCGGAGCTGGAAGGCGCGATCCGGGATGACACCAGAGCTGTGTATCTGGAGACCCTCGGCAACCCGAACAGCGACATTCCCGATATCGATGCGATCGCTGAGATCGCTCACAAGCACGGACTTCCGCTGGTGATCGACAATACATTCGGAACACCCTACCTGATCCGCCCCATCGAGCACGGAGCTGATATCGTCGTCCACTCCGCCACGAAATTCATCGGAGGCCACGGTACTACTCTGGGCGGCATCATCGTCGAATCCGGCAAATTTGACTGGAAAGCCGGCGGAAAGTATCCCCAGCTGGCGGATCCCAATCCCAGCTATCACGGCATTTCCTTCTACGATGCGGTCGGACCCGCTGCTTTCGTGACCTACATCCGCGCGATCCTGCTGCGTGACACCGGTGCTGCAATTTCTCCTTTTAACGCTTTCCTGCTCCTGCAGGGCGTGGAGACCCTCTCTCTCAGACTCGACAGACACGCCGAAAATACGAAGAAGGTTGTTGAATACCTCGCAGCTCATCCGCTGGTGGAGAATGTCAATCATCCTTCGCTTCCCGATCACCCGGATCACGCGCTTTATACGCGGTATTTCCCGAACGGAGGCGCCTCGATCTTCACATTTGAGATCAAGGGCGGTCAGCAGGAGGCATGGGAATTCATCGATCATCTGGAGATCTTCTCATTGCTTGCAAACGTGGCAGACGTCAAGAGCCTGGTGATCCACCCCGCTTCCACCACCCACTCCCAGCTCTCTGAGGAGGAGCTGCTCGACCAGGGCATTAAACCCAACACCATCCGGCTTTCCATAGGAACCGAGCACATAGATGACATTATCGCGGACCTCGAGAAGGGCTTTGCCGCTCTTGGCTGAGCCAAAACATTGGCCCCTGCACTTATAAACTAAGTGCCCTGACCGGCCGTCAGGGCTCAGACATCACAATTTAATTGTAGAAGGAGGATTATCATGGCTAATATTCACAAGAGCGCTGCGGAACTGATCGGAAACACCCCTCTTTTAGAGGTCACAAATATTGAGAGAGACCTTGGACTGAAAGCGAAAGTCCTTGTGAAACTTGAGTACTTCAATCCCGCGGGAAGCGTAAAGGACCGCATCGCCAAGGCGATGATCGAAGACGCGGAAGCCAAGGGTCTGCTGGGAGAAGGCTCCACGATCATTGAGCCCACATCCGGCAATACCGGTATCGGTCTTGCGGCGATCGCAGCCGCTAAGGGCTACCGAATCATTCTGACGATGCCCGAGACCATGAGTGTGGAAAGACGCAATATTTTGAAAGCATATGGCGCAGAGCTGGTCCTCACAGAAGGCTCCCAGGGCATGAAGGGCGCGATCGCCAAGGCCGCTAAGCTGGCGCTTGAGATCCCGAACAGCTTTATTCCCGGCCAGTTCGTCAATCCGGCTAACCCGGCGATCCACAGGGCGACCACCGGTCCAGAGATCTGGCGCGACACCGACGGCAAGGTAGATATCTTCATCGCAGGTGTCGGAACGGGCGGCACGCTGACCGGCGTAGGTGAATATCTGAAGTCTCAGAATCCCAATATCAAAATAGTGGCACTCGAGCCGGAAGGGTCCCCGGTCCTCTCCGAGGGCAGAAGCGGCGCCCATAAGATCCAGGGCATCGGCGCGGGCTTTGTCCCCGAAGTCCTGAACACGAAGGTCTACAGCGAGATCTTCCGCGCAGCCAATGAGGACGCCTTTGCCGCGGCGAAGCTCCTCGCCAAGAAGGAAGGCGTTTCCGTAGGAATCTCCTCCGGCGCAGCCCTGCACGGCGCGATCGAGCTGGCTAAGCGCCCGGAAAACGCAGGCAAGACTATCGTGGCCCTGCTCCCTGACAGCGGTGACCGTTATTATTCCACCGCGCTGTTTACAGAATGAGCCGGCTTTAAATCAAAAAGGCGCGCACATGCGGATGTTCTTTCCGCTGTGCGCGCCTTTGTGCGTCAAAAGCATGATCTATTACTTGTTATCCTTCGGCTTCTCTGTTGTCTCAGAGTTAACCTCTGTATATTTTGACTTAGTGTCCTTCGGAGCCTTCTTCGGAGCCGCTTTCTTCCCTGATTCGCCTGTCTTCTTGATCTCTTTCCAGTCAGAGAGCCAGTCCGGCACCTTGTCCGTGGACGAGAACTCAAAGGTTTCGACAAACAGGAATTTGCGTGTCACGAAGATAATAGCGATCGCGCATACCGTCAGAAGGTTCTCCAATGAATTGCCGCCCTCGAGGACCATATGTCTCGACAGAGCGAACAGCAGCACTTCGATAACACTGCCCGGCGTATGCTTGATAAGCATCTTGATGAACTCGATTCCGATGACCAGATCGAGCGCGCTCTCTAGGAAATGACGGTACGAAACAGTGCCCTGGCTCATCGAGCCCAGAAGCGGCAGTTCTCTCACCAGCGGGTACACGCTTATGATGAAGCCAAACGCCACGATGATCGCGATACCGATCTCGAAAATATCCATCAGGTGTTCCAAATACGCGGTAACATGATGAATCCTGTCCCCTACACTTTCATGGCTTTCATGAACATTATTGTTGTCGTGATCAGACATATAACCCCCCTATCTTTTTCATCTTCCCCACGGCACCAACTTATTGCCTGCAATGATATTGTACTATATCCCGGCACTTTCTTGAGGTTTTTTTTCGGAAATGCTACAGTAAAATGTAACATTACTTTCATTTTGAGGGATTAACACTGAGGGGGCAAAATATGGATTTCAACAGTGATGACTTCAGAGACCAGCTGGAAGCGATTCTCTTCAAGATCAAGACAGGTTTTTTGCAGGTGATCAGGCTCCTGGGCTACGGCCTTTTGTGCGGCACGATCGTCGGCGCGGTTGCCAGCGTCTTCGCGCTTGGCATTGATTATGCCACAGAGCTGCGGGCGCAGCATCCATGGGTCATTTTCCTGATGCCCATAGGAGCGGCCGTCATTGTCTTCTTCTATCAGAAGTTCGACCACAGCGAGGGAACGGATACCGTCCTCCTGGCGATCACAAGAAATGAGAGCGTTCCCGGGACCATGGCTCCCCTGATCTTCTGCTCCACGATCCTCTCCCACTTTATGGGTGCTTCCGTAGGCCGCGAAGGCGCGGCGCTGCAGATCGGCGGCTGCCTTGGCGATGAGATGGGAAAGCGCCTCCATTTTCAGGAAGAAGCGCGAAGGATCATGGTAATGGCCGGTATGAGCGCAGCTTTCTCGGCACTCTTCGGAACGCCGCTGGCAGCCACCGTAATCGCCATGGAGATCAGCCATGTAGGCCTTCTCCAGTACGACGCGCTGGTTCCCTGCGTTCTCTCAGCCCTTCCCGCCTACTATATTTCCGCCATGATGGGCGTTGAAAAGCATCCCTGGGCACTCTCCGCGGTGAAGCCTTTCTCCCTGCCTATGGCCGTAGCCACCTTCGTACTGGCCGTTCTTTGCGCGCTGGTCAGCGTCCTCTTTGTCGTCGCTCTGGGCAGGATCCCTGCACTGGCGAGGAAGATCCCCGCTTCCCCGATCCCCCGCGCGGCGATCGTCGCAGTCATCCTGCTTGTCATGACCCTCCTCTCCGGCGGCCAGTTCTACAACGGCGCGGGAGGACATGTCATCACCGAATGCCTGCAGGGAGAATCCGTCTCCGTCTACGCTTTCTTATTGAAGATTCTGTTCACAGCCGTCTCCATCGCCGCAGGCTTCAAGGGCGGCGAAATTGTTCCCGCGCTCTTCATAGGCGCCTCCTTCGGCTCCGTCGTCGGGCCTCTCATGGGCATTCCCAGCGGCCTCGCCGCCGCCATCGGCATGGGCTGCCTCTTCAGCTGCGTCACCAACTGCCCCCTTGGCACTCTTCTCATCTGCTTCGAGATGTTCGGCTTCGAGGGCTGGCCTTACTATCTTCTGGCTATCGCCATTGCTTCCACTGTATCCGGAAACTACGGCCTTTACCATCACCAGAAGATCCGCTATGGCAAATTCAAGGTTGGCGTTGAGGATTCGCATGCGCACCACTGATAGCTTTGCAGCAGGATGACGGAACCGGAGAACTTAAGCGCGCAAAAAACCGCCGCACCATTTGGTGCGGCGGCTTCTTTACCACCAAATTACCTTCAGCCTGCCAGTTCCTCTGCCAGCTTCTCAAGCGCAGCTTCGCTGTCCTCGTTCAGTGCGGACTTGATCGTAACGGTCGTCTCAGCGAAAGTAATGTTCTTGGATTTCTCAAACATGGCCTTCATGAGTTTGCCTGCTACAGGAGCCCAGGTTCCGTTCTCGATGAATGCGATGGTGCGGTTCTGGTACTCGCGCTCTGTAAGGTGCTCAATGAATGTGTGCATGAAGGGGAAAATGCCGTTGTTGTAAGTCGTTGTCGCAAGGACCAGTCTGTCATAGCGGAATGCGTCCTCGACCGCCTCCGGCATGTCATCTCTCGCCAGATCGCTGACGGCGACCTTCACGCCCTTCGCGCGCAGGAGCTCAGCGAGCTTCTCAGCAGCGATCTTGGTGTGGCCGTAAACGGATGTATAAGCGATGCAGACGCCGGGCTCCTCGGGTGTGTAGGAGGACCACTTGTCATACATGCCAAGGTAGTATCCGAGATCTTCGCTCAGAACAGGACCGTGGAGAGGGCAGATGACCTGAATGTCCAGTCCGGCTGCAGCCTTAAGGAGCTTCTGCGTCTGAAGTCCGTATTTGCCCACAATGCCAAAATAGTATCTGCGCGCTTCGCAAGCCCATCCTTCAGGATCTTCCACATCGTTGGCGCCGAATTTGCCGAAACCGTCAGCGGAGAAGAGCACCTTATCGGTGCTGTCGTAGGTGACCATGACCTCCGGCCAGTGTACCATAGGCGCGAACACAAATTTCAGAACGTGCTTGCCGAGGCAGAGTTCCTCGCCGTTCTTGACGATCTGCTTCTTCATGGAAGGATTCTTTCCATAGAACTGCTCCATGAAAGTAAATGTCTTGGCATTTCCAATGACAACAGCGTCCGGATAAGTGCCCAGGAAACTCGTGATATTGGCGGAGTGATCGGGCTCCATATGCTGCACGATAAGGTAATCCGGCTTTCTGTCGCCCAGAACTGCCGCAAGGTTTGCAAGCCATTCCTCTCCGAAGTGCTGATCTACGGTATCCATAACAGCGATCTTCTCATCCAGGATCACATAGGAGTTGTAAGCCATTCCTCTGGGAACAACGTACTGTCCTTCGAACAGGTCTACCTGATGATCATTTACACCAACATATCTGATATCATCTGTTACTCTCATATTCCGCTCCTTTATACATTATTGTTTATTATTACCGTAACGAATCAGCAACCCGGAATTCAGGATCCGGGCTGCTGAACTGTTACTTATAATTTACCTTAAAATATTGGTCTCGTCTACTCCCGCGGTAAAATCCGCTGTCACCCTCTGATACTGATATCTCCGCTGCCTGCCTGAATCGTCAGGAAACGCTTGCCGTTTCCGGGCTGCATGTACTGGCTGCCCTCTGAAGTGCCGTTGTAATCGATCTCTCCGTCACCGGTCTTGATCTCCATCCTGCATCTTGCCAGGCTTTCATCCGACTCAACGTCCACGCTTCCGTCCGCCATGCCGATATTCAGACTGTTAAAGGTACACTCCGAAACTGAAACCGAACCGGCGTCAGTATAAATATCCACGGTTCCAAGGGATACATCCTTCATGACAAGGCTCCCTCCCCCGGACTGGATCGTCACGGAATTGGCCGTTATATCGGTCATGATCAGGTCTCCCTTTTCCATCGCGATCCGAAGTGTGTCGAGGCCGACCCCGGACGGGATCGTGATCAGGATCTCAGGCTCTATACCGTCCTCTCCTGAAGTTTCCGCTGATGTAGTATCCGAATCTGAGTTATTCTCCTCAGAAATCTCCGCTGTCTCAGAGATCGGTGCGGCGCTGCTGCCTTCCGCCGCGGGCTCGTCCTCGCCGATGACGACGACAGAGCCGTTCGCGCTCTTTTCCTGATCCGCGCTCTTCCGGCCGCTCACCACCAGGATGTCATCCTGCACCGAGAAAGAGGGAATATGCTCCCATCCCTTCGGGAATGAGATGCTGAAGTCTTCGCCGGGCCTGATCGTAAGAACGCCCTGCACAGAGTTGATCGCGATCCTGTCAAAATAGTCCAGCGTGTAAAATCCGGTCTCCTCCGAAACCGTATAGCCGGAGGCGGATGTTTCGCTTTCTGTGTCCGCCGTATCCGCATAAACCGGGAGTACACTCTGAACGATCAGAGTGATCACTGCCAGGAAGGCACATAGGACCTTTCCGGCATCCCGAAACCGTCTGTTCATAATTGTGATCCTTTCCATGCTGAACATTTCCTCACCGAACACTTTCATGCCGGGTGATATCCAATACACAATTTCATTATAGCTGTGGGAAGGATGAAATGTAAATCCTTTTGTTTCAGATATTTTACATTTCTGTTCACAAATTTTCTATCTTTTGGCAGATTGTTTACAAAAGCGTTTCCGTTGCATTAATTGAGTGTTTCGTGATCTTCGGGCTCGTAGGTAACACCGTCGACGCTGAAGGAATCCTCGTCTCTGATGATGAAGATCATGGTCTTTCCTTTGTTGAGCTGGATCTCGTTGTTGTTGTCGTCATAGAAGGTAGTGGGCTTGTAGTCGTTGCCCTCGCCCTTCTCCCAGGTGACATGGATCATCCTGCCGCCGGTGAGGAAAAAGCCGTCCTGGCCGTCTTCCTCGATGAGGACCCTGAGATAGGAAGAGCCGTCTTCTCTGGGTTCAGCACTCGCCCTCTGGATCAAAACATTGTCGAACGCCATCTGCTCGCCTGTCACCGCGTCTTTCTGCGGCTCGCCGTAGATCGTCTTGTAATACTTGCCGTCTTCTGCGTTGTAGGTCAGCGCTGATTTTGTGACCGGGAAGCTGTCTCTCATATCCAGCTGCACCGCGCTCACGGAATCCCCGTACTGCTTCAGCGTGTTGCGCTCCTGCGCGAAAGTGAAGTGCTTCTTGTTGTAATAAGCCCTTCTGTGTTCCGCCTGGAAGCCTGCCTTCTTAATAGCTTCTTTGATGTGCTCCGCATCGGTATAAGCAGTATGCTCTGATCTGCTGCCGGCGGGAACTCTGTAGAAGCATCCGTAGTCGGAACCGAGAACACCGCCCACGCCGTTGATATTGTCGACGTCTTTCCTGGTGAGGATATCCTTTGTGTAGTCGATCGGTCCGCCGTAGTGGATGATGATGGGATCCCATTCCAGCGCCTCGTAGACAAAATATGCCCTGATGCTGCGGATATTGCCGATCCTCTCGAGATTCTGCCAGTTCTGGATGATGCCCATCTGGCGGCTCATGTTGCCTTCTTCGATGATCTCATAGAAGACATCGACGTTGCTCAGGCCATACTGAGGCTGCGCTTCTTTGTCGATCGGGAACATGACCGCGATCGGTCTCTGCGCGGCCAGCTTAGGATCAATGGGCTCTCCTGTCAGAACGCTGATATCAGGGTATTTCTCTGCGGCAGCGCTGCCCTTGCCGGTTTCCGTTTCCTTATTATCACCGGCCGTGCTCTCCTGCGCTGCAGCTCCTGCCACAGTAAAGCCGGGAGCCGTAACAGCCATGCACAAAGCCATAAACAATAGTATTGCTTTCTTTTTCATTTTCAACTTCCTTTCCTGAATAAAACAACAGGTTTCCGCGCAGTCTCGGCTGCGCAGAAACCTATTATAATCCCAAAAGGAGCCTGTTTCAATCGAGTAAGGGGCAGGTTAGCGCCCCCTTTCTATGGCGATTTGTACCACTTTTATCCCTATTTTGACAAATAGTCTTTCGCCTTTTCCATATCCACTTTTTCATAGGGAAGGCGGATGTACTTGTTATCCTGCATCGCAACGCCGTCGGGCAGCTGCAGATTGTCCAGTGAACTGCCGGAAGCCAATGCGTACGCCAGTGCCTCCATTGCTCTGGCCTGCCCGTCCTTGTCGTTGTAGATCGTGCCGGTCATGGTACCGGCGATCACAGCTTCCAGCCCGGTGTCGGTACCGTCGATCCCAAAGATAGCGGGCCAATCTTCCGTGGGAATCCCTCTGCCCTGGTATGCGTCAATGGCTCCCAGCGCCATATCGTCGTTGTTGGCCAGCACCAGCTCGATGCCGCTTCCGTTTCCGTCAATGAGCTGCTCCATCTTGCTCCTGGCCTGTGCGCGGTTCCAGTTGGCGATCGCATAGCCGACCTTGTCCAGCAGGATCCCGTTGGAGATCATAGTATCTACCGAATACTCAGTACGGATTATGGCGTCCTGATGGCCGGCCTCTCCTTCCAGCACGACATACTGGATGCTGCCATCGCCGTTTCTGTCCGCCTCGGGGTGCTCCTTAAAGTACTCCGTGGCCATCTCGCCCTGCAGCGTTCCCGACTGAAACGCATCCGCACCGACATAGTAGAGCTTATCCCACTGCATCAGGTCCTCCTCCACCAGTTCTCTGTCCACCAGTTCTCTGTTGAAAAAGATGACCGGAATATCGTTTTTTCTTGCAGTGTCGATGATCTCCGTGGGCGCAGTTCTGTCCACCAGATTGACGCAGAGCACGTTGCATCCGTTCTCGATCATTTCCGCAACGTCTTCGTTCTGCGCCGGCTGGGACTTCGACGCATCCTGTACGATTGTAGCGATGTCCACGCCTTCCGACTTACGGTTGTCCACATAGCCGTTAAAGGAAGCCATAAGTTCCGAGATAAACGTGTCGTACTGGTCGTAGAGACTAACGCCGATCCTCACGGAGCCGTCTCCTCTCTGCGGACTCGTGCCGCCGCATCCCGAGACAAAGACTGCCGCTGCCAGAACCGCCGCCGGTACAGCTGCCACGCGCCTCATCCTCGCAGGCCTTCCGCTCTTATTCACCTTTATTCTCATCATCTGCACCTTCCCGTGTACATAACCCGTTTTCTTTCCAATTTGAATAACCCGTTTTCTCATCTCTGCACAGGGAACAGAATCTCCTGATTCTCCTCTGCGAACAGAGTATCTTTGTGGATCGTTCTGTGCGCGATCGTCCTCACTTGCGGCAGGAAGCGGTTTCTGTGAATATAGTCCGCCAGGTCCGAGACGCTCTGATAGCCCATCATATAGTCCTCAGGCACCACCAGACTCTGCACGACTCCGCTGTCGAGATAATAGATCGATTTTGTGGAGGTCCCGCTGCCGATCACTGTCATCTTTTTTTCCTGCGACGAGGCGTATTCACCCGCCGCTTCCATCCCGGCGTTGTCCAAAGCCACCAGGATATCCGGCGCCTCGTGCTCCGCGAGCTGTTCCCTTATGC
Source organism: uncultured Lachnospiraceae bacterium (assembly GCA_902781325.1). GTDB lineage: Bacteria > Bacillota > Clostridia > Lachnospirales > Lachnospiraceae > CAG-791. The sequence continues at coordinate 4,815 of CACZJD010000079.1, read as the reverse complement.
CTTTGGCGTCCCCCATGTACTCAAGGACCCAGGCAGTCTTTCCGCCAAGGCTCTCCAGCTTCTGCGTAAAGCCATCCATTCTCTGCTCCATGGAACTCAGCGCGGAACTGCCCCGAATGACGCCTATGGTGCAGTTTTCCAGCGGTTTCGGCGCGTACAGGGCTGCTTCCCCGGCGATCGCCTCGCCGATTGCCCTGTGATCGGGGCTTACGACTCCCACTACGTTGCTCATGACTTCGTAGGCGTTTTCATCCACCAGTTCTATATTTGTCCTGCCATTGAGTTTCTCCAGCATGCTTGGCGCATCGATACTTGAGCAGAGCTGAATGATCACTCCGTCCGATCCGTTCGCGATCGCCCTCTCTATGATTGCCTCTTCTTCCGACAGGGTTTCCATGTGCCCGGTGGGAACGACGGTGAGAATGACCTCCTGGTCCTCCGCCGCTTGCTTCATTCCCTCTATGAACTGGACCCAGCGGTTGTCGTTGCTGTTTTCAATGATCACATGGATCTGCCGGAGCTTCGCGGTATTGCCGCTCTCCCAGATCATGAAACCCGTTACTGCCAGGATCGCAGCGACGAGGACCAGTACCAGTGCCGGGAAGAAACTTTTATTTTTCATCCTGCACCTCCCCTGTCCATTTGCCGTGTTCCAGAGCCTTGCGGTTCTCCTCTGTGTATGGAACCGCGGGGATCCGGATCGTCACTTCTGTCCCCTCATCGGGCTCACTCTCTATCCTGAGTCCGTACTGCGGGCCGAAACGGAGCATGATCCTCTTGTGCACGTTGATCAGCCCTACGCCCGATCCGTGCCTGCGCTCTCTCTCCTCGTGCTCTTCATCCGACAGGATCTGATCGACCTTCTCCTGCGGCATGCCGAGTCCGTTGTCCCGAACAGACATCAAAATATCGTCTCCCTCTTTTCTTCCGCTGACGACGATCTCACCTTCGTCCCCGAGCGCGTCTACTCCGTAATAAATCGCGTTTTCCAGGATCGGCTGCAGGATCAGTTTCACCGTGCAGTAGTTCAGTATCTCATCCTGGATATCCCATCTCACCTCAAAAGCGTCCTTATAGCGGACCTTCTGAATATTCATATAGTTGCGGGCGTGAACGAGCTCATCCTTGATGCTGATCACCGTCCGGCCCTTGCTGAGACTGACCCGGAAAAGGCTTGCCAGCTGCGTCACCATAAACACCGCGTCAGCGTTTCTCTCGCCCTCGATCATCCAAACGATGGAATCCAGCGTATTGTAAAGGAAGTGCGGGTTGATCTGCGACTGCAGGGCGTCCAGCTCTGTCCTGCGGCGCTCCTCCTGCTCCCTGACGACGTCGTCCATCAGCTCATTGACCTGCCGCAGGCTCCCCTGCATGCTTCGCCCCAGGTTTTCCACCTCCGCAGGTCCGCCGATGTACACCTTGTCGGGATCGACCCGGCCTCCGTCCATATTTTGGATAGAGCGGTTCAGACGCAGGATCGGGCTCGTGATCCGATTTGTCACAAGACGGTTGATCAGAAGAAGCGCCAGGATCGTTACGAGCAGGACCAGGAATGTGAAAAACTGCGTGCTGACCGTACCCAGCCTGAATCCGCTCATGGGAATGACACCGACCAGTTTCCATCCCGTGTAGCTGATCGTCTTGACGACTACTACCCGCCGCTCGCCTTCAAAGATCTCTTCGTGCACGCCGTCCTCGTAATCAGAGGCAGTCAGATTGTTCTCCTTGTACTTCCCGACACCGATCTGAATCATCCTGGGATGATAGATCAGCTCTCCGTTGCTGTCGCACAGGTAAAAATACTGATAAGAGTTGCTCCCGTTGACGCGGTCCATCATCTCCTCGATCGTGTTGTAGTTCATGTCGACGAGCAGGACCCCCCTTACGGGAACACCGCTGTAGGTAAGTTCCACGATCCGGCTAAGTGAGATGACCCAGTAATAGCGAAAAGTTGACGCGTTGAAAATATTCTGCACATGGGGCGTCGAGAAGTGAAGGTTCTCCGGCCTGTCCATTGCCAGCGAAAACCAGGGCTGCTGACGCACATCCATTCCTTCTTTCATTGTTGAGACAGGCGCCGCGCAGACAAGACTTCCATCCCTCTTAAACAGGGCAAAACTGATCAGATTGTCTTTATTGGCCTCATACAAAAGGGACATCTCGCTGTCAAGGCTGTCCAGAGTCATATCCTTATCTTTGATGGTGTCGTAATACATAGCGTCACTGACTCTGCGCATAGCCGTCAGATAGTCCTCAAAGTTGGCCTCCGTCTGGGACATCAGCTGCTCCATGCTCTCTGTCATCATGGCCCGGGTGCGCAACGTGAACCGCTGATACAGGGAAAAACCGAGCAGCACCATAATAAAGACCGAGACGACCGTAAAGGAAACAAGCACAGTAAACTGGATGCCCAGTCTGCCCGCTTTCTCCATTGCCTGTCCGATCCATTTTGAAAGTCCGCTATTGACTTTTTCCGGATTTTCCCTGTCGTATTCCACTTTATTGTCTCTCCGTGCTGCAGTCGAACGTCAAAATATTCATAGCTATTTTCTCTCCGAGCGGTAACGGGACGGTGATACGCCGAACTTCTTCTTAAAGACGTAACTGAAGTAAGCGGGATCCGCATAGCCCACCTGGGCCGCGATCACATAGGTCTTCTCATCCCGCTCGATCAGTCTCTGCACAGCCTGTTCCATCCGGTAATCCGTGAGGTAGGCGATAAAAGTCTTGCCCGTCTCTTTTTTGAACATGGTGGAGAAATACGCCGCGCTGACCCCTAAAATGCCGCAGATCTTGTCGATCGTCAGCTCCTGGTCGCTGTAGTTGTCCCGCACATACTCCACCGCTTTGGACACAAAAGTCTGCGCGCCGTCGGCTCGGTTGCTCTGCATCTGCTCCTGCATCATGAGAGACACCTTGCAGAGCCAGTCCCCAAGCTGCGCGGAATCCATGTTGGTAACATTTCGGAAGAGACGTTCGTCCTCTCCGAAGATCGGATCTGTGTCGATCCTGTTGCTGACAGCAAAGCGGTACAGAGAACTGACAAGCTCCATCACCATAAATCTGTGCATACTAAGCGACACACCTCCGCCGACCATCTCCTGTACATAAGCGTCCGCTTCCCGTCTCACAGTTTCGGGGGTGCTCATCTTCACGGCCTTAAACAGCGCAAGAAGTTTCTTCTGCGAGTTGTCCGACGCGCGCTCTTCACCGGGCGCGATCTCACTTATGTTGATCGCCTTTCCGGCACCGTAAAGCGATCTGTAAGAGACCGCTTCTCTCGCGCCCCGGTAAGACTCCGGAATCTCCGACAGACTTCTGCAGATCTTGCCGATCCCGATGGTCACTACAGCCTGGCACACATGCCTGGCAAGCCGGCAGAACGCCTCGGCCTCATCCGTGATCCTCGTCACATCCTCCTGCGATCTGCAGGGAGCGAGCAGGACGATATTTCCCTCATGGGGAAAGAGCCTTGCGTCCCACTTATTGGCCAGATGTTCCTGAGCGAGTCGGCGCACCGACTCTGTCAAAAGAACTGCGCTGATCCCCTCCGGAAGCTGGGTCGTACTGGTATGGACCACCACAGCCGCGTACGCGGGACTCTTCATCTCGATCTGATAGTCAGAGAGAAACCTCGTCAGATCCGCTTCCGACACATTCCCTTCCACCAGCGAAGAGTAAAAGTTTTCCTGCAGGAGCGGCAGACTTTCCATATAGTAGTCCCGAAGCTTCTGCACATTCCTCTTTTCGTCCATCTCCCGGTCAAGGGACTCTTTGATCTTCTTGAAGATCCTGCGCAGCTCATCCGCGTCCACGGGCTTTAAGATATACTCTTCCACCTCCAGACGGATCGCTTCCTTGGCGTATTCAAATTCATCAAAGCCGGAGAAGATCAGGATCCTCACAGCCGGATACATGATCTTGAGATTGTGCGCCAGCTCCAGGCCGTCCATATAGGGCATCTTGATGTCTGTCAGTACAACATCCGGCGCCTCCTGCTCAGCCAGATCCAGCGCCTCGATCCCGTTATGGGCATACCCCATGATCCGAAAGCCTATGCTCTCCCAATCTATTTTCTTCTGCATCGCGCGGACGACGTCTTCTTCGTCGTCCACCATAAGCACTGAGTACATGCTCATTTCTGACATCCTCAAAAGTATTTGTCATTGATCTTCTTCCAGAGTGCGAAAAAGACCACGGTCCAGACAGCCATCTCAACAAGGGCTACGGTCGGATTAAAGAGCTCCAGGACCGCCATCAGGAATGACCCTGCGGCAAAAAACAGGAGCAGCCTTCCGGTGTCCCTGCTGAAGCCTTCCTTGTCTTCCGGCTCCGGTTTATTCTTTCCCAGAACTCCCTTAAGGTCCTTCTGGACCATCACCCTGTAGGCAAAATACAGAGCTACCAGTCCGATCAAAACTGAGACGCCGCTATGTTCAAAAATCTGTGCCAACATAAAAACTTCTCCTTTACAGCTTTCTTCGGAGCATGCAATTCTGCCGTCCGGATTGCACTATTTTGCAGCAATAAACACATTTATCATACTACGATTGCGGGCGCGCCCGCAATGCCGGGCGGCACAGAGGGTTTGTAATTTGCCAGGGCGGCTTCCGCAAAAGCAAAAAAACGGCCGGCTCCACAAGAGCCGGCCGTCTGTCAATTCGGTTATTCCATCTGTATAGAAGAATATTACTTCTTCGCCACGTACTTTCTGATATCCAGAGAGATCGCGATGTAGATGATGATACCAAGGGCGATCCACTGTGCGTTCGCGTTGACGCCCAGGAACTGCAGTGCTGCTTTCAGGAATTCGAA